>JAJEAO010000026.1 GCA_022822745.1 Acidobacteriota bacterium | reverse complement strand
TGAAGCCTATTTCGAGTCCCGGAAGCGGTCCTGGGCCGTTGAACCGTGTACTGTAGGGGCCAAATAGGGATCCCGGCTCGGTTCACGCCGGATGTAGGCCACTCCTGTCGCGCATACTCATAGATTGCTATATTCGGATTTCCACGCGACATGGACGCCATCGAGAACCCGTTCGCACCCGGAGCCGGCAGTCCACCGCCGGAACTGGCCGGGCGTGAGGAGCTCCGCGAGCGGGTTCGGATCACTCTGGGGAGGATCCGGGCAGGCCGGCCGGCGCGGAGCGTCCTCATGGTCGGTCTGCGCGGAGTCGGAAAGACCGTCCTCCTGTCTCGCATGGAGATGGAGGCGCGGAGGGCCGGGCTCACGACCCTGTCGGTCGAGACCTCGGAAACGCGCTCCCTGCCCGCCCTGCTCGCCCCGCAGATCCGTCTCGCGCTGCTGGACCTCTCGCGGGACGACCGCGCCCGGGATCTGGCCCGACGAGCGCTCCGAGGACTCGCGGGCTTCGCCCAGGCGCTGAGAGTGGAGTATCAGGACATCCGGGTCCGCCTGGACCTCGACCCGGAGCCCGGACTGGCGGACAACGGCGACCTGGAGGAAGACCTCGCCGCCCTCCTGCTCGCCACGGGAGACGCCGCGCGGACGGCGGGAACCGCGCTCGCGCTGTTCGTCGACGAACTGCAACATGCGAAGGAAGAGGAGCTCGCGAGTCTCATCATCGCACTCCACCGGGCTGCCCAGAGAGAGGCGCCGGTGACGCTCATCGGGGCGGGGCTTCCGTAGCTCCGGGGGCGAACCGGACGGGCCAGATCGTACGCGGAGCGGCTGTTCGACTTCCGGTTCGTGGGACCCCTGCCAGCGCACGCGGCGCGGCTCGCGATCGAGAAGCCCGTGATGGCGGAAGGCGCGAGGATCAGCGCGGAAGCACTGGACCGCATCCTCGAGGAAACCGGCGGCTATCCGTACTTCCTTCAGGAATGGGGCAAGCAGGCCTGGGACGCGGCCACCGCATCGCCGATCGGCGTGGATGACGTGTGGCGCGCCTCCTCGCGGGCGCGCACGGCGCTCGACGAGGGCTTCTTCCGCGTTCGAGTGGACCGACTGACGCCATCCGAACTGAAATATCTTCGGGCCATGGCCGAACTCGGGGATAGGCCGCACCGGTCGGGCGACATCGCAGGCGTCCTCGGCAGGAAGGTCACATCGGTGGGACCGACGCGCAGCAAGCTGATCGCCAAGGGCATGGTCTGGAATCCGAGCCACGGGGACACGGCGTTCACGGTCCCGCTGTTCGCGGACTTCATGAAACGGTTCGCGCCGGAGTTCGTCGCATGACGCGAGCGAGCGCGATGGGTTTGCCTGCGAGCGGCTGACGGCGGGGGGCGGGGACGCCTCCCGCCGCCGAGCGGGAGCGGCGTCAGAAGACGACGCGGACTCCGAGCTGCGCCTGGCGCTGGGCGCCGACGAGGGCGGCGCCGAGGCCGAACTCGGGGTTCGGGGCGCCGTCTTCGAGCGTGGGCTCCTGCTGATCGGAGCCGGACACCCGGAAGGTGCTGGCGTTCAGGACATTGAACACCTCGAACAGGGCCTCGAGCTGCGCCGGGCCGATGTCGAAGCGCTTCGTGATCCGCAGATCGAGGTTCGTCCACGCCTCGTTCCGTTCGCCGTTCCCATCCACGAGGACGCCACCCACGACCGCGCGGGTCTGCGCGCCGGTGGGACCGACGGAGAAGCCCGGGTGGTTGTGGAAGCCGACCTGGGGATCGAGCGCGGTCCAGGGGGAGCCCGACTGCATCGTCAGGATGCCGCTCGCGAGGATGTCGAACGGGAGAGTGAAGACGCCGCTGGCGACGAACCGGTGGGGGATGTCCCGGCTGGAGAGCCCCCAGTCGTAGTCCGGATCCGAGGGATCCGTCAGGGTGAGGCTCCCGGAGGAACGTTCGTTGTCGTCGTTCGACCGGTCGCGGGACCAGGTGTAGTGGGCCTGGAACTGCATCCCGTCACGGAACCGGCGCCGGACCGCGGCGGTGAGGGCGGTGTAGTCGGATCGGGCGACCGAGTCCCGAACCAGGATCGTGCCGTAAGCGGCGTTGATCCGATCGCCGGAATACACCGGGCGGCCAAAACGGTCCCGGGTAGGCGCCGGGACGTTCGCATCCACGTTCGACGCGAGGAAGTCGGCGCGCGCATGGACGAAGTCGAGGGACGCCGCCAGGTCCGGCGTCAGCTCCCGCTCGAGGCCGAGGTTGAATCGGGCCGTCCGCGGGTCTTCGAAATCCGGGTGGACGTAACTGAGCGACGGGATCAGACCGGTAGGCGGATTCGAGTTGTCGATGGCGCCGCCGATCGGCACGTATCCGGTATCGCCGGGGGACACGATGGCGTTTCCGTAGCGCGGGAAGACACCCGTGTCGCTGTAAGCCGAGAAGAAAAGGAGCGTGGGAGTGCGCCCGTAGAAGACGCCGCCGCCGCCGCGAAGCACGGTCTGCGGATCGAGGGACCACGAGAAGCCGGCGCGGGGGGAGAAGTTGTCGAGGTCGTCGGGGATGGATGTGCCCTCCGGCAGGACGTGTTCGATCGAACCGGGGTTGAAGGTGGCGTCCCAGCGGACCCCGAAGTTGAGAGTGAGACGCGGATTCGGACTCCACGAGTCCTGGGCGTAGATCCCGAGTGTCTGCTGCGTGACATCGAAGTTGGGGTTGCTGACGTCCCCGAAGAAGATGCGGGCGCGGGCGGCGCTGCCGGCGAGGAAGTCCTCCACCGTGTCGAAGTCGTAGCGGCCGTCGGCATTGCCGGCGAAGTACTCGCTCAGCATGTCGTGGTTCAGACTGAAGCCCAACCGAATCTCGTGGCCTCCGGTGAGGAACGAGTACTTCTCCTGGATCTCGAACTTGCCCTCATCCACCTCGATCGGGAGCCACCACGGCTTGCCGAAGGCGCCGTACGAGGGCGAGAAGATCCGGAAGTTCGCCTGGAGGGCGCTGCCCGGGAGATTCGCCAGCCGATCCAGGCTGTCGTCGGCGTACTGGACACGGAACTCGTTGACGCCGTGGTCCCCGACAGCCGAGACGACCGATCCGACGACCGAGTGCGTGCGCTCCAGCTTCTTCGACTCCTCGGAGACGAAGTCCGAAGTCCGGGCGTAGTCGGTGAAGTTGTAGCGGAGAGTGAGGGAATGCCGGTCGTTCACACGGTGGTTCAGCTTGCCGAACAGGATCAGGTTGTCCGTCTCTCGCGTGAACTGGCCGGTGGCGGTCCGCCCCCGTTCCGGGTCCGACCCGGCGACTCCGTCGTCATTCGGGGTGAATCCGGCGAGCAGGTCGGGGTAGAGCGACAGGACGGCGTCGTACTGGCCGCGGCCGCGGATGTCGCGCAGGAACGGCTGGGAGCGGGCCGTCTGGTCGTAGGAGACGAAGAAGTGAGTGCGGTCGCGGACGACCGGGCCGCCGAAGGAACTGCCCCAGTTGTAGCGCTCGAACTCGTCCACTTCGTAGCGGTCGTCATCCGCCGGAACGCCCCGGTGGGCGTCGAGGGGAGACTGCGGCAGGCGCGCGACCATGCCGTGGTCGCGGAAGAAGAGGAACCCGGAACCGGAGAAGTCGTTCGTCCCGGCGCGAGTCACGACGTTGATCGTCCCGCCTCCGGAGCGCCCGGTCTCGGCCGAGTAGCCGCTGGTGACGACCTGGAACTCCTTGACCGACTCCTGCGCGACAACCAGGCCGCCGTTCTCGGTGGCCTCGCCGCCCCGGCCGTAGCCGAAGAACGCGCTCTTGGCGTCCGTCCCGTCAATCGTGAGCCCGGAGTTGATGCCGCGCTGCCCGCTGAGCGAGATGCCGCCCCGCTGGGGCTCGACCTTCACGGTCGGCTTCAGCAGCGCGAACTGCACGAAGTCGCGCCCCTGGATCGGCAGGGTCGAGATCTCCGTCTGGTCCACGTAGCCCGCCGCTCCGCCTCGCCCGACTTCGACGAGCGGGGCCGCTGCAGTGACGAGAACCGTTTCCTCGACGGCGGAGAGCCCGAGAGTCAGGTCCACCTCGAGGATCTGCCCCACGAAGACCTGGATGTTCTCCCGACGCGCCGTGCTGAAGCCGGCCAGACTCGCGGTCAGGTCGTAGTGGCCACTCGGAACCGAGCGCAGGGCGAAGAAGCCCCGGTCGCCGGTGACCGCGGTCGTGCGGACGCCGCGCTCGATGTCGGTCAGTTCGACGGTGACCCCGGGGAGCGCGGCGCCGGTGTCGTCGGTGATGAAGCCCTGAACCGTCGCGAGCGACTGAGCCAGGGCGGTGGAGGAGAGAGCCAGCGCCAGCAGCAGGCCGGCGCCGAGAGACCTTCGGATGGACAAGGGGTCACCCCGCAGGAAAAGTAGAGCGATGGGGGCGCTAACCCGAGCCTGGTCGGGACGGGAGCGCCACGGTCGCGGGAATCCTCTACCGGTGACGCGAACTTTTCAAGGAATTCCCGCGGACTCTCCAGTGACAGACACCGAGGCTACGGACGACCCACCTCCAGACTGCCGCAACCACAGGGTGAGAATAGCGTATGTGTTACCATCTACTCCCCTGCCGATTCACATTTGGTAACGCATACGATACTCTGACTCTTGCCGATCCGCCGCACGTTTCGACACGGGGTCCGGGCTCCGGCCACCCGCGATCCCCGGCTCCGGGCGGCGCTCCTCGCCGAAGGGCTCGACGCCTTCCTCGCCGGAGATCTGCCCGGGATGCGATCCGGGCTGCGCCGCTATGTGAACGCCACGATCGGGTTCGCCCGGCTCTCGGAAGCGACCGGCATCCACGAGAAGAGCCTCATGCGGATGCTGGGGCCGAAGGGCAACCCGAGGGCGGAGCACCTGACCCGCGTCGTGGCGGCGCTCGCCGAGCACGAGGGCTGGGCCCTCACGGCGCGGATCAGCGACCCGGAGTAGGGCGGGTCAGGCCTCGAAGCCTGCAGCGGGTCGCTCCTCGCGCCCGGCGCCGGGGCAACCGACGCACTCCGGCGCATCCGCCTCCCCGCAGCGGCGCAGATCGCACCGCCGCCGAAGCAGCGTCCCGAGTCCGAGGAGGAACACGGATCCGACCACGACGACCGCGGTCAGAAGCAGAACCCCGAGCGTCTCCAGCATCCGGCCCATCCTACCCGCCGCTGCCGCCCCAACGGTGATGAGGACAGCATCCTCGCCCCCGACCGCCCGATACCGGGAGCGGGCCAGCCGCTCCTGGTGGCAGGCTTGAGCCCGCAGCGGATGTCTGATTCCCACCTGGACGCGACATTCGCTGATGACCTCACTCAGCCAGATCGCAATCGTGCGGGCTCGACCAGCCAGACGCAGGTCGGTGCGGTGGTGCGGCGGCGGAAACAGGGGGTCGCGGCCCCGAGTCGCGCGTGACAGGTCGATTGGGTCCGCCGATCGGATGTCCCTTTCAGGCTCGACAACTCATCTCACGAACCGTGTCCAGAACTCGTTCCACTCCTTCACGGAACGCAATGACGGTCTGAGGTGCTCGCGCAGTCCGAATCATCGGAGGATCAGGGCGGCGAGGAGACGCCAGCCTCAGGCGCGCTTGGAATGCCAAGCGTTCGGGTATCACCGGAGACCGAATCGAGGAATGTGCGAATGCGACAGCGGAGCTGACTCTCGTCTCGGAGCTGGCACTCCCAGATGACGAGGACTCGCCAGCCTGCCTCGGCCAGAGCCTCCTGGTGTCTCCCGTCTCGCTCGCGGTTTCCCCGAAGCTTCGGCAGCCAGTACTCCCGCCGAGTCTTCGGGATCCTCGATCCCCTCGGACAGTCGTGCTGATGCCAGAAGCACCCGTGAACGAAGATCACGGCCCGCCTAGCCGAGAAGACGAGATCCGGAGCGCCGGGTAAGGCGCGCACATGCAGTCGGTAGCGGTAACCCATGGAATGGGTCAGGCGGCGCACCGTCATTTCAGGCCCCGTATCTCGACTGCGCACGGCGCGCATCGTTCTCGTGCGGGCGGCATCCGACCCCGGCATCTACTTGACCTCGATCCGCAAGCTGGGATCTGTTTCGACTTCTCCCACGATCTGGTTATAGCACTTGACGAACTTCCGCAGCAGACTGCGCCGATTCTCGCTTCTGAATTCGGTCCATTCGTAGATGTTGAGCCCCAGAAACTGCTCGATGTCGAACACGTCGAGTCGGCCAGCCAAGCCCGCCTGGTCCGAGAGCCCGAGCGCGACCGGCATCCTGCTGGAGAGCGTCACAAGAACGGGATGCCGCCCAGCTTCGAGATTGGCCCGGCACTCACGGATCACGGACTCGCTCGGCGCAGCCGTGACATGCACGACCGTGTCACCGACCTCGAAGTCTCCCCTGCGCGCCGTCGCGGCATCCGCCGTGGAATAGCTGTGATGCACCAGACGCCCCCGGCCCATCGCGCGCTCAAGCTTGGCGCCGACGAGGTGCTGCAAGACCGCGCCGACATCCGTTCTCCCGGGAGCCTTCTGCTGCTTCCGTTCGGCTTGGAGTACGAGATCCTGAACCACGCTGCGTAAGCTGGACCTGGCGTCAAGCCGCAACTTGAATGGCTTTCCCGCGAGGAAAAGCCTTACCCGCCCAATCCAGAATTCCTCCACCCGATCCAGGTCAACCGGGGCTTCGCGATCAAGGCGGTTGAGAAGGCGCACATAGGCCTTCATGTTGCGGGGGCTGTTCCGGCTCGTGCGTCCACCCTCCTTGGCGAGCACGGCCTGAATGTCGTGCCGCGCCAGGATGTTCTGGACGGCGCGCACGCCGAGACCCCGGACCTGGCCGCCTCCATCCGTGACGAGGTCGGACGGATCCAGGGGCAGGCCTTCGGAGCGCGCCTTGTCGGTGACGAACAAGAAGACAGAGAGCGCGCCTTTGCCCTTTCGGCCCTTCTCTTCGGCAAAGCCATGGATCGGAACCTCCCAATGCTCAGCCACGCCTTCCCTCAGGCTGCTGCGCGAGCTGCTGTCCGGCGGGAGGCCACGAGGGGTTCCAGGATGTGCTTGCCGATGTGCCGCACGACGGGCACCGCGACTCCATCTCCGGCGAGGTGGTAGCCGTCTCGATAGTTCTTCGGCATTCGGTAGTCGTCCGGAAGCCCCATGAGACGCGCCGCCTCGCGAGCGGAGAGCAGGCGTGACCGGATCCGCTCGCCATTCACAGTCATGATGATCTGCCGACTGGAGCCGCCGCTCCCAGTCCGCAGGCACCCCGCAAGGCCGTCGAACCGGATCTCGGCTCGCTGCCGTCGGACGCCTTTCTCCATTCGGGTTCTCCGATAGACGGCCCCGACGGTCAGGCGCCTCTCGCCCTGCGCCCGAGTGACCTTGGCCCGATTCAGGGGGGTCATGAGACCGAGCAGCCTCCGGGTCTCGGCGACCGAATGCCAAGCCACGCCGTTGGGGTCGTCATCAAGGATGTCCAGCAGCTCGGCGGTTCGTGGCGACGGCAACGGAAGGCTCCACCAGATCCAGGCCGACTTCGCGTGCGTGGGGAGCCCGCAGGCGGCGCGCTCGAGGCTGCGAGTGGACCAGGACGGGTCGGGGGAAGACCGAACAACCGCCGTCGGAATCGGAAGATCCCGGTTCGCGGCGATCACGAAGAGCCGGGGGCGAGACTGTGGAAGGAAGTGGACCGCATCCACGACGAGAGCGCCGAAACGATAGCCGGTGCGGGCCACCACATCTCCAATCGCAGCGAAGTCCTTTCCACCGTGCGAGGTCAAGGCGCCCGCCACATTCTCCAGGACGACGACGGACGGCGCACGCCGTTCCTCGCGGAGAGCCTCCATGAGCCCCCAGAAAGACCAGAACGTGCCGGACCGCTTGCCGCCAAGCCCGGCCCCGGTCCCGGCAACCGACAAGTCCTGGCAGGGGAACGAGGCCCACGCCAGGTCGGCGACTCCAGGCAGGTCAGAAGTCGTGAGGCGACCCACGTCGCCCTGCTTCAGCTCTGCACGCCCCCAGTTGCGCCCATACGTCTCGCACTTCTTCGCGTCGATGTCATTCGCGAAGAGACAGGTCCACGCCGAGCCGAGGCCGAGCCGCGCCATGCCACCTCCGGCGAAGAACTCATAGAAACCGGCCATCCCGGACACCTCCTTGGCCTGGCGCCGCAGCGGGGTCGCCTGCGGGGGTCGTTCAGCAAGGTTGACGGGAATTGTGCCGCGGGACTGCGACATGACGTGTCCCTCAGAGGGGGGCAGGCCGGATCGCGCATCCGCGAGCATTCTTGAGGTCCATGGTAGCGGGCGGGAGGGAAGTCCCGTGGCAAGAGCAGGCTCGTCACTCACAGCGCCTGCCGCCGCCTCACGGAGTCCAGGCCCGGATCGCCGGTTCCCGAAGAGGATCCAGGGCCGGCCGACGACCAGGAACAGCGCGGCGAGCACGAGGCCGCGGAGGAGAGCGAGCCCATCGTCCGGGCTGAAATGCGCCTCGGAAAACGGGACATCGGACCCCGGCTTCCGTCATGTCGGGATGGAGGCATTCCACCCATGAACGAGACCGCCACCCATGCCACAACGACCGGGACCGCGCCATCCGACTCTCGGGAGCGAACCTATACTGACCCGAATGAGGCTCGGTCCCCGGCGATGAAGCCAGCCGCAGCGGCGCGAGCGGCGGGCTCCGCCGAACCGATCGTCCGAATCGAGCGCCTCCTCATCGCTCTCCTCGCCGCTGTGTTCGCGCTCCTAGCCGCCGTGGTGACAGCGGGCGCCGTGGGCTACACCGCCCTCAGCGGGCAGATGCTCGAGGGCCAGCAGAATCTGCGCGAGGAGATCGGGAGCCTCCGGGAAGAGATCGGAACCCTCCGGGAGGAGATCGGGACTCTCCGGGAGGAGATGGACGGTCTCCGGTTGGAGATGCATGGAGAGCTCCGCCATGTCTCGGATCGCCTGACGCGCATCGAGACGTTCCTGCAGGTGCACCACGGGCCGCTGCCACCTCCCTGATTCTCCGTGGCCGAGTCGAAGGCCGTCCCGGCACTCTCGCGACCGATCGAACCGGAGTCTCCTCCGCGGGCCCTTTCACGCCTTGGCGCGTCCAGCTCGCCCAGGAGCCCTGCGCCGCTCGCCGGAACCTGTCGGGCGCCGGACGCCGCTGCGCCAGCTCGGCCCGCTCCGGCGTCGAGGAGCGACGGGCCATGATGCGCGGACCGCCCACGACTGGTCCCGAGGCGCTCGACCGCGCCCGCGGCGCGATGGTCGGACTCGCTGTCGGCAATCTCTTCGGCATCTGCTTCGAGGGCTGGTCCCGGGACCGGATCCGGCGTCGATATCCGGAGGGCATCCGCGAAGTGACTGCCCTGCCGGGGTATCCCGACGATGACGACATCGCGCAGGCCAACGTGCTCGCAGAGGCAGCCGCCGCCGGGCCGCTGTGTCTGGACAACCTGGGCCGGCGCTTCTGGGACTGGGCCGAGACCAACGGCGCCGGTATGGGGGGACTGACGGGGCGAGTGCTGAGCCGGTACGGTGGAAGGTATCCGCAGCGGCTCCTGCGCAACCGGCGCACCGGGTGCGCTCGCGAACCCGCTGGCGTGTCGATCGAGGGGGCTTCACGAACTGCCTGGGCAAGAGCGGGGCAGTTCGGCAACGCCGGAAACGGTGCCCTGATGCGCTGCGCGCCGATCGCGATTCGGTGGTTCCGTGATCCGGTCGCCCTGGCGCGCAACAGCTACGTCAGCGCGGTGCCGACCCACTGGGACCGGCGCTGCGGCTGGTCGTGCGTCGTGCTGAACTTCGCCATCGCGGGTGCGTTGCGCGGCGAGTGGTTGTCTGCCGATGAGTTGCTCGAAGCCAGCATCAAGGGGGTGAGGGGCTCCCTCGCGGAGCTCGAGCGCTACGGAGTCGAGGACCGCATTCCCGCTTCGGTGCGCCACACGGTGGAGCAGGCATGGTGCAGTGAAGTCGAAGATCTGCACCTGGACGGGCGAAACAGGGGATACACGCTCCTGACCCTGAAGGCGGCTCTGGCGTCGTACTGGAGGGCGACGGGCTTCGAAGGGGGACTGCGGGACATCGTCGAGGCCGGCGGCGACACGGACACGAATGGCGCAGTCGTCGGAGCGGTGCTCGGAGCCCGATTCGGCGCCCAGGGGATCCCCTGCCGCTGGCGCAAGCGAGTCAGGGAGCTCCGGGCCGGCCGGGTGTCGATGACGAGCTGCGCCGATCCACTCTGGACGGCAGCCGAGCCGGCAGGGAGTCCCGAAGTGTCCTGACCGCGCGGGAAACGGACCGAATCCCGATGTCCGACCCGCGACGGCGTTCGTGGGGCCACCCCCCGTCGGCAACGAGCTCCTGAGGCTGTTGCGGCGTCCTGGATCCTCGATCGTCGCGGATCAGGGGGCGGTGGCCTCTCCATCCGCGACCCAGGCAGTGAAGGCGCGGCTCGCGCGCTCGCGGACGGGACCCGAGTCCGCCTCGACGAGGAGAAAGAGGGCAGCGAGGCCGAGGCGGTCGGCGAGAGCGAGCCCGTCGTCCGGGCCGAGGACGAAGAGCGCGGTGGCCCAGGCGTCGGCCTCCAGGCAGGTGTCGGCGAGAACGGTGACCGAGCCCTGCGGCCGCTCCACCGGGCGGCCGACGCGGGGATCGAGGATGTGGGTCAGGAGACGCGGGGCGGCGTCGGGGGCGGTGGGAGCCTCGCGGAAGTCGCGGTAGCCGCCGGAGGTGGCCACGGCGCGGTCGGCAACGCGGAAGGACCGCGCCACCCGGCGTCCCGGGCCGGGGAGCGGAACCTCGACCCCGACGGTCCACTCCCCCGCCACCAGGATCTCGCCCCCGATCTCGACGAGGTGCTCGTCGTGGCCGGCCGCTCGAAGCTCCTCCGCGACCCGGTCCACGGCATGGCCCTTGGCGATCGCGGAGAGATCGAGCGCGACTCCGGGATGCGACTTCCGCAGCGTCGGTGGATCGCCCTCGCGGCGGATCACCTCCACCGCGCCAGGCCCCACGAGGGACCGGGCGGCCTCGAGCGAGCGCTCGTCCGGCGGCGGCGCGTCCGGATCGGCGCCGGGCCCGAATCCGAACAGCGGAAGCAGCGGGCCGACCGTGATGTCGAATGCGCCCCCCGACGCGCGGTGGATCTCGAGCGCCGCCTCGACGACTTCGGCGAGCGGCTCGGTGACCTCGACGGCGCCCGCCGCCCGGTTCAGCCGCGAGACCTCGGAGTCCGGCCTCCAGCCGGACATGCTCCGGTCCACCTCCTCGAGAACCGTCTCGATGCGGGCCTGGAGACCGTCAGCCGCCGGGGCGCGCAGCCGGACCGTCCAGGTCGTCCCGAACGCCTCGCCCCGGAGCGCGGTCCGGTCAGGCGCGGGCGAGGCGCACCCGACGAGTCCCGCGACGAAGAGAGCGAGGGCCCTAGCCGAAGTCGTCGTAGGCGATGTTCTCCGGTTCGACGCCGAGGCTGTCGAGCATCTCGAGGCAGGCCTTCAGCATGAGCGGTGGACCGCACAGGTAGTACTCGGCGTCCTCGGGATTCGGATGGTCCTTCAGGTAGTTGTCGTAGAGGACCTGGTGGATGAACCCGGTGTAGCCGCTCCAGTCGTCCTCGGGGAGGGGCTCGGAGAGGGCCAGCTTCCAGTCGAAGTTGGGGTTCTCGGCGGCGATCCGGTCGAAATCGTCCTGGTAGAACGCCTCCCGCAGGCTGCGGGCGCCGTACCAGAACGTCACCTTGCGGTTCGTCGCGAGACGGCGGAACTGGTCGAAGATGTGGGAGCGCATCGGCGCCATCCCGGCGCCGCCGCCCACGAAGACCATCTCGCTGTCCGTTTCCTTCGCGTAGAACTCCCCGTACGGGCCCGAGATCGTCACTTCGTCTCCGGGCCGGAGCTTGAACAGCCACGAAGTCATCTTCCCCGGCGGGACATCGGGCTGGCGGGGCGGCGGCGAAGCGATCCGGACGTTCAGCATGATGACGCCCTTCTCTTCCGGGTAGTTGGCCATCGAGTAGGCGCGGACCACATCCTCCCCTTCCTCGACCCGGGAACGGAACTTCCACATGTCGAAACGGTCCCAGTCGTCGCGGTACTCGTCCTCCACCTCGAATTCGCGGTAGCTGACTTCGTAGGGTGGACACTCGATCTGGATGTAGCCCCCGGCGCGGAACGGGACCTCCTCGCCGGCGGGAAGCTCGAGGATCAGCTCCTTGATGAAGGTCGCCACGTTGTGGTTCGAGAGCACCCGGCAGGTCCACTTCCGGATGCGGAAGAGCTCGGAAGGGATCTCGAGCCGCATGTCCTGCTTGACCTTGACCTGGCACGACAACCGGACCCCGCACCGCTCCTCGCCGCGGGTCAGGTGGCTCCGTTCCGTGGGCAGCACCGCGCCGCCGCCGTCGAGGACGCGCACCGTGCACACGCCGCAGCTTCCCTTTCCGCCGCAGGCGGATGGCAGGAACAGCCGGTTGGCGGAGAGCGTGCCGAGGAGCGTGCCTCCGGCGCGGGTCGTGATGTCGTTCTCCGGATCGTCGTTGATCCGGATCGTCACTTCCCCCGAGGGGACGAGCCGGCGGCGCGCCGCGAGCAGCACGACGACGAGCGACAGGATGACGAGGGAGAACCCGGCGACCCCGAGCAGGACGGTGGTCACGCCGGGCGCCTACAACTGGATGCCGCCGAACGCCATGAACGCGATCGCCATGAGCCCGGTCAGCAGGAAGGTGATCCCCAGCCCCCGGAGCGCGGCCGGGATGGCGTGGTAGCGGAGGCGCTCGCGGATCCCGGCGAGCGCGATCACCGCGAGGGCCCAGCCGAGTCCGGATCCGAACCCGAACACGGCCGATTCGGGAAGCGTGAGACCCCGCTCGATCATGAGCAGGGAGGCGCCCAGGATGGCGCAGTTCACCGCGATGAGGGGGAGGAACACCCCGAGCGCGGCGTGGAGCGCAGGGAAGTGGCGGTCGAGCACCATCTCGACGACCTGAACGGTGGCGGCGATCGTGCCGATGAACGTGAGGAATCGGAGGAAGGAGAGATCCTGCGCGGCGAGGCCCTCGTTGACCCAGCCGAGCGCCCCCGGCCGCAACAGGAAGCTGTTGATGAAGTGGTTCAGGGGCACGGTGACGGTGAGCACGAAGGTCACCGCCGCCCCGAGGCCGACCGCGGTGGTGACGCGCTTCGAGACCGCGAGGAACGAGCACATCCCCAGGAAGAACGTGAGCGCCATGTTCTCGACGAAGATGGCGCGGACCGCGATGTTCAGGTAGTCCTCGAACATCTCACTCGGCCTCGTTCTGCTCCGGCCGGAACCAGCGCAGGGTCCAGATGAGGAACCCGATCACGAAGAACGCCCCCGGGGAGAGGGTCATCAGCCCGTTCGGCGTGTACCAGCCGCCCTCGGACGCGAGCGGCAGCACCGGAGCGCCGAAGAACGAGCCGCTTCCGAAGATCTCGCGCAGCGTCCCGGTGACCAGCAGGACCGCCGCGTAGCCGAGCCCGTTGCCGATCCCGTCGAGCAGGCTGCGGAGCGGCGGGTTCTGCATCGCGAACGCTTCCGCCCGGCCCATGATGATGCAGTTCGTGATGATGAGGCCGACGAAGACGGTGAGCTGCCGCGAGACCTCATAGACATAGGCCTTCAGAACCTGGTCGGTCACGATGACCAGCGAGGCGATGATCGTGAGCTGGACGATGATCCGGATGCTGTTCGGGATCCGGTGGCGAAGGAGACTCACCGACAGGTTGGAGAGCGCGTTCACCGCAACGACCGCGACGCACATCACGGTCGTCGTCGCCATCGTGGTCGTGACGGCGAGCGCCGAGCAGATGCCGAGCACCTGGAGCGCGATCGGGTTGTTGTGGATCAGGGGGTCCATGAGAACCCGCCGACTCGGGGTGGCCGCCATACCGTCCGCCCCGGATCCTCAGTCCGCCTCGTCGAGCTGCTCGAGATAGGGCCCGAAGCCGGCTTCCCCCAGCCAGAAGCGGAGGAGGTTCGTCACGCCGCGGCTCGTCATCGTGGCGCCGGCGAGCCCGTCCACCCGGTGGGGATCGTCGAGTGGGGATCCGGCGGCGCCGCGGACGACTTCGATGACCGCCTCGCCGGCGTCCGAGAACACCCTTCGCCCGGGCCAGAGCGCCTTCCACGCCGGGTTGTCCACTTCGCCGCCGAGCCCCGGCGTCTCGCGGTGGTCGTAGAAGGTGAGGCCGCGAACCGTGTTTCCGTCGGATTCGAGCGCGACGAACCCGTAGAGCACGGACCACAGCCCCTGCCCCCGAACCGGCAGCACCACGGCCTCCAGGCGCCCGGCCGGCTCCACCCGGTACACGACCGAGCGGTCCTCGATCCGGCGGATGCGGGCCGGGTTGTCCGGCGCGGGACGGGAGGAGTCCGCCAGACCGGCTTCCACGAGGGGATCCACCGTGGCCGGATCGACATCGGGGAGTTCCTCACCCGTCTCGAGATCCACGACGACGGCGCGGATG
Organism: Acidobacteriota bacterium; assembly: GCA_022822745.1. Classification (GTDB taxonomy): domain Bacteria; phylum Acidobacteriota; class Vicinamibacteria; order Marinacidobacterales; family Marinacidobacteraceae; genus JAJEAO01. Next base: position 20,645 of record JAJEAO010000026.1, on the reverse strand, counting down.
TCGCCGAAACGCGCCGCGAGCGCCGCCTCGTCGAGATCCTCGTCGGGCGTCGCCAGTCCGGCGGCGTAGAGCACGTTCCGCTGCCGTTCGCGCTCCGCGTTCTCGACCTGGAGCGAACGGAGCGCCACCGCCGAGCCGGAGACCAGCACCGCGCACACCAGGCACACCGCGGCCGCGAATCCGAGGATCGTGCGCGCTGAGTTCATTCGAGAAAAACGGCGGCGAATTCTAGTCCGGGGCCATGGGGGTCAGTCATCCCGTTCCCGGATCACCCGACGCCGGCGCGGCGGGCGGCGACGGGCGGGAAAGCGGGCGCGAACCGGGGCGGCGGGGGGCGCGGCGGCGGCCGCCAGCGGCTCTTCCGGGAGCCCGATGTCGTCTTTCGGGCGCCAGACCGACGCCGGCCGGCCCCCCTCCGGGCTCGGGGCCCGCCGGCGGCCGGCGTCCTCCAGCCAGGCGCTCTGCCGGATTCGGCGCTGGAAGTTTCCGGGGTCCAGGTCGGTGTCCCACACGGCCTCGTAGGCCCGGCGCAGTTCCGTGATCGTGAACTCGGGGGGACAGAAGCGGGTGGCGAGCGGGGTGGCGGCGACGCGCTCGCGCAGCCGCCCAAGCGCGGCGCGAACGATGTCGCCATGGTCGAAGGCGAGGGGGAGAAACCCGCCCTCGATCTTCGACACCGGGACGAGGGACACCCGGGCCACATCGCCGCCGGCGACCGGCGGCCGGAGACGGGCGCAGACAGCCCAGAACGCGACCGTGACGACCCGCATCCGGGGGTCGCGGTCCGGCCGGCCGTAGGCCCCGAGCTGCTCCAGCCAGCCCGGCTCTCCGGTGACGGCGGTCTCCTCGGCGAGCTCGCGGGCCGCAGCCGCATGCAGGTCCTCGTCCGGCTGCACGAACCCGCCGGGAAGCGCCCACGCCCCCCGGAAGGGATCCCCGCCCCGCTCCACCAGCAGCACCTGGAGCTCGTCGGCCACGATCGTGAACACGACGACATCCACCGTGACGGCGAATGGGGGGAAGTCCCGCGGGTCGTAGCCCGGCGGACGGGCGGCTCCCTTCATGAGGGGGAAGTCTGACAGGCGCGACGGGGTTGACAGGTTCTTGTCGTATGGTTATTATCCTCTCTACAAATAACATTCCATCCCCGAGGAGCCCCATGAACCTCTCCAGCCTCGAAACCGCCGCGGTCGGCCAGCCGATCACGCGCCTCGGCGTTTCGCTCTTTCCCGTGTATCTGCCGGCGAACCGGATCCCCCGGATCGCCGCCGGCAAGGACTCCGGCCTGGTCGTCGGCGAGCTCGACAGCCCCTCCGTACCCCGTCTGAAGGCCGAGAATCCCACCGATACGCCGATCCTCGTCCTCGAAGGCGAGCATTTTCTCGGCGGCTGGCAGAACCGCACCGCGAACGCGACCGTGCTCGTTCCGCCCCGCTCGACCGTGGAAATCCCCGTCACCTGCCTCGAGGCCGGTCGCTGGGGCGGCCCGGGCGACGCGAACCGGCCGGCGCGGATGAGCCGGGAGACCACGATGGCCCCGAACGCGGTCCGACGCTCGATCCGCGCTTCGGTGTCCGCCTCGCTGCAGCGCCGGCGCGGGCACCGGGTGGACCAGGGCGCGGCGTGGCGCGCCGTCGAGACCGAGCTGCGCCGCCGCGGCGCGGAGTCCCGGACCGCCGCGGCCCACGCAGCGGAGCAGGTCAGCTTCCGCCGCCACCGTCCGCTTCGACAGGCGGCGGACGAGCTGGTGGCGCGCGGTCCGCTGCCGCGCCAGAGCGGCGTCGCTGTCACCCACGGGAGGCTGGTGAAGGCGGTGGAGATCTTCGGGTCGAACGCCCTGCTCCGCGCGTACTGGCGGGGACTGGTGCGCGCGCACCTCGGCAATCCGCCGGATCTCCAGCGCGGCCCCGCCCGCGGCGTGGGCGACTCGAGGATCACGGCGCCGCCGTCGGCTGAACGGGCGTTGTGGGCGGTTCGCCGCATGACGCGGATGCCGATCTCCACGACGGCGGGCGTGGGCCTCGGCGCCGAGGCGCGGGCGCGCGACGATGTCCTCGCCGCGGTGGCGCTCACCCTCGACGAGGGCCTGGTCCACCAGAGCGCGCTGTTCTCCGCCTGATCGGGACTGGATCCGTCGCCGGGCCGTCACCATGTGACGCATTCTGGCAGGGGTGTCGGCTATGTTGACGCTCGCGGGCCGCAGAGGCGCCCGAAGGAGGTTTTCCCACATGACCAAACCCCCGTCGCGTCGACAGGTGATTCAACGCTACTTTCGACTTTACCTTGTCGAAATCCCACTTGTCACGATCTTGATCGCCATCAGCGTCGTCCTGTTGGCAGCTCTTGCTTCCATCCTGGGGCTCATGGTCGGATTCGCTGCGATTGGTCTGGGGCTCATGGTCGGATTCGCTGCGATTGGTCTGGGTACCGTGATCATTCCGGCCGCCGCCGCGGTGACCGGAATTGCTATTCTGGGGTTCTTCCTTTGGTACCCACTGACGCACAAGAAACTCGCAGAATGGGTCGAGAAACAGGAAAAGAGGAACGAGGAACTGAAGGAAGAACTGAAGAACAAACGGAAGAAGACGGAGGAGGAAACAAGAAAGTGGAGAGAGACGATGGACGGAGTGAAAGAGAGCACGGACCGAATGACAGAGAAACTACGGAGAGTCAAGGCGATCATGACGCAGGTGCTCGAACACCTGGAGAGGACCACAGAGAAGACCGAAAGGGTAGCGGCCGATACAGAGCAACGAGCGACGCCAGAAAGTTGCACGAGGAACGGACGAAGGGGCGGAATCACCGCCACCAGGAAGGATGTCGGCCGACCAGCGAACCGATCTGGTCAGTCAGCGATGTGACGGGTCCTGGCAGATGCTTCGGCCAAGTTGACGGCGCCGGGCCGCAAACACGCCCGAAGGAGGTTTCCCCCTTGATCGAACTTCGACGCGATCGCCTGATATTCCGCTTCCCCGAGGTGCACCCGCGGGCGGAATGCTCCGTTTCGTTTCAGCGCACCCTGCGGATCCCGGACGACGGGCGGGAGCACTTCCTGCCGCCGGGCCTCGGCGACTTCCCGCTGGAGCCCGTGGACGACTACGGCGAGCGCCTGCCTTCCCGGTGGAAGGCCCATGGCGGCGTGTTCATGCCGATGTACCAGGCGGAGGCCCTGTGGGTCTCGTTCAGCGCCGGTTCCCGGCAGTACCCGATGGCCATCAAGGTGGCCGCGGGCAAGGTGGACGCCGTCAGCGGCGAGCCCTTCGACAACGACCTTTCCGCCGATCCGCAGAACTACGTGGTGGCGCCGGGACAGCCGTGGCTGGACGGCTTCTCGGTGCGGAGAGGCCGCATCCGGCAGTTCGTGGCCATGCCGCTCGGCGAGGGCTGCACCGCCGAGGAGCAGCTCACCGGAAAGGCGGAGCACGGGGGCTTGCAGCTCGTGGTGAGGCCCATGAAGCCGGAGCGTTACGAACGGCTGCAGCGGCGAGCGCCGTGGTTCGGCGATGTGAGCTGTTGCGTGGCGAGCGCGCCGCCGCCGGCCGCTGCGTCCGAAATGGGTCTCGCGCCCGGCGGGCTCATGCGACAGGAAATCTACGACGACGAGCACGGCCTCGACGCCTGGCATCCGGATGTTCGGGCGCGCTGCTTCGTTCACCTTCTGAACAGCGCCCAGTACCGCGCCGCCACCGGGTGCGCGCCGCCGAACCGCCCCCCGACAGCTCGGGACTACACGCGCGCCGGATTGCCCTGGTTCGACTACTACGACGGCGACCGCAGCGCGCTCCGCGGGGCGCCCAGACTGGCGCGTCTCGAGAGCGTCGGAACGCGGCGCGTTCGGGAAGGGAAGCCCCTCGGAGACGACGACGTCCCGGCCCCGCCGCCAGCGCAGGTCCGTCCGGTCGGCCCGGGCCGACGCGTCGTTCGGGACGGCGACTGGTAGCCGTTCGACGGGCGATCTCCAGTCCCGTGACCCGAACGACCGCTCCGGCCAGGCGATTTGCCCGCAGCCGCGAGTCAGGCTAACCTGCGCCAAAGCAGAAACCGACGCCTGGCGACCGTCGAGGATCGAAGATGGGCTCACGCCCACACGCCGCCAGGCGTCACCCCGTCGGGGAATAAGTGGGGGATCCGTGCAGACCCGAAGCAACCGGGATCGGGTCGCCATCCTCATGGATGGCGCCTATGTCATCAAGCGGCTCCAGCAGGCGCGCCATCGGTTTCCCGCCAGCGCCAGCGTGAGGGAACTCGCCCAGCAGATCGGGTCCGAACTCCGATCCAGGCGCCTCTATCGGATTTTCTTCTATCATGCCGACCCGTACTCGGAGTCCCAGCGCCATCCCCTCACTCGAGAGCGAATCGAGTTCGGCAATACGGCCACCGCCCGAAACAACGATCGGCTCCTGAGGGATCTCGAGGAAATGGAGGACTTCGCAGTTCGTCGCGGAGATCTCGCCTTCCATGGGTGGCAGGTCAGGCGGGCCGTGGGCCGGGCCCTGGCAGGGAAGTCGAGTGAAGGCGTGCGGCCCGAGGACTTCGTCCCGAACTTCACCCAGAAGGGCGTGGACATGCGAATCGGCCTCGACATAGCGGCGCTGGTCCTCAAGCGAATGGCGGATACGGCGGTTCTGGTCAACGGGGACGCCGATGTGGTGGCGGCGGGGCCAGCGCGTTTCCTCCCGTGCCGCTCTGGAGAGCGGCGTTCCAGACGAACTCCGGGCGCACACCGACTTCCTAGTGGACTGGCGCCCGACGACGGCGCCGACCGGCTGACCTACGAACCGGGGAGCGTCGCGGCGGCCCGGCGGGCGCGGCGGCGGACGCTGGCGCGCAGCGCGACATGGTCCATCAGCGGCGCGAACACGTTCATGAGCAGGATGGCCAGCATCATCCCCTCCGGATAGGCGGGGTTCACGACCCGGATCAGCACGCAGAGCGCCCCGATCAGGAGGCCGTACACGATCCGCCCGCCGTTCGTGGAGGGCGCCGTGACCGGCTCGGTGGCCATGTACACCGCGCCGAAGGCCCAGCCGCCGAGCAGGAAATGCCACCAGAAAGGCACGGCGAAGAACGGGTTCGTGGCCGAGCCGACCAGGTTCAGCAGGATCCCGAGAAGCGCCGTCCCGGCGACGACGCCGAGCATGATCCGCAGCGACCCGATCCCGGTGACGACGAGGACGAAAGCGCCCAGAAGGCACGCCGCGACCGAGGTCTCCCCCATGGAACCGGGGAGGAACCCCCAGAACGCGTCCCACGCAGTGATCCCCGCGTCGCCGGTCGGGTGGAAGGGCGCATCGAACGCCTCCGGGCCGTCGAGGGCGAGCCGCGCCAGCCAGGTCGCCCCGCTCACCGCGTCGGGCGTCGTGTCGGCTGCGATCCACACGCGGTCCCCGCTCATGTGCGCGGGGTAGGCGAAGAACAGGAACGCCCGGGCGGTCAGCGCCGGGTTCAGGATGTTGAAGCCGCTGCCGCCGAAGATCTCCTTCCCGATGACGACGCCGAAGGTGATGCCGAGCGCGACCTGCCACAGCGGGATCGTCGGCGGCAGGATGAGCGGGAACAGCATCCCGGTCACGAGGAACCCCTCGCTGACCTCGTGGCGCCGAACCACCGCGAACACCATCTCCCACGCCCCGCCGACGGCGAAGGTCACGAGGAGCACCGGCAGGTACCAGAGCCCGCCGTGAACCACCGCCGCGAGCGCGCTTTCCGGGGCGAACCCCACCCCGAGCGCCTCGATGACCGTGGTCCGCCAGCCGGGGAGGGGCGCGCCCCCGGCCGCGATGGCGAGGTTCGCCTGGAGTCCCGTGTTGTAGAACGCCATCGCCACCGGGCCGACGAGCGCGAGCACCACGGTGAACATGAGGCGCTTCATGTCCAGCCGGTCGCGGGCGTGCGAGGGGCCCTCGGTCACTTTCCCCGGCGTGTAGAGGAAGGTGTCCGGCGCGTCCCACAGCGGCCACAGGCGGCGCAGGCGGCCGTCTTCCCCGAACGGGGCGCCGAGCCGGTCGAGCAGGGAGCGCAGCACGGGGAATCAGCCCTCCCGCTCCAGCCGATCGAGCACCCGCCGAAGCGCCGGGGCGTAGTCGTTCTTCCCCGGGCAGACGAAGGTGAGGAGCCCGAGATCCTCCTCGATCAACTCCAGGACGCCCAGCTCCTCGGCCCTTTCGATGTCCTCCATGAGGAGCGCCCGGAGCAGGAACACCGCCGGGATGTCGAACGGATGGACCCGGTCGTAGGCGGCGGTGGGGACGATCGCCCGGCGCGAACCGTGGGTTCCGGTGGTGAGCCGACGGGGCCGACGGGGGAGGAGCGCGCCGAGGAACGCCCGGCTCGCCGAGAGCGCGTCGGCCCCGGGCGCGAGCCACCCGAGGAAGCGCCGGCGGCGATCCTCGTCGAGCACGCTGATCTGCCGGTGGTAGCGCCCGAGGTACCCCTCCGCCTCGGCATCGGCGGTCCGGCCGGCGAGGATGGAGCCGGAAATGATGCGCCGCGCCGCGCCGGTTGCGCTCGCGGCCGGCTCGAGATCCGGACCCGCGAGGTCTGAACTCGCGAGATCAGGACTGGCGAGATCAGGACTGGCGAGATCGGGGACGCGCGCGCCGATCGCGGTGCGAAGGATGCGGGGGCGAGCCACCGGAGGGCCGGCGAGCGCGATGCGCCGGAGCGGGTCGGACGAACCGGAGCGGAAGGTCGTCCCGATGGAGGCGAGATCCTGGAGCTCGACGTGCCACGCCTCCCGGTCGCGGGTCGCCGGGGCCAGCCGGTGGATGTGGAGCCCCGGCGTCCCGGCGGGGTGGGGCCCGCGGAAGGCGACCGGCCGGACCCGCTCTCCCGCCCGCATCTCGGGCCACGCTCCGGGGCGGTGACAGACGAACACCGGGCCGTCCGTGAGGCGCGACAAGGCGGCGAGTCCCCAGGCGAGGTCTTCTTCCCGGCCCCGGACCGCCGCCACCGGGTCGGGCGCGAGCGGCGCGGTGTCCATCGCGGTCACGAACAGCGCGGCCGGACGGCGCTCCGGGTGGGCCACCCGGCCGAACGGCCGCGCTCGCAACGCGGTCCACTCTCCCGACTCGAGCAGCAGGGCCCGAACATCGTCGTCGGAGAGCCCGTGGGGATGCCGGCCGCGGAAAGCGGGGGGTGACGGACCGGGCAGGACACGTCCGGACCGCTCCCGCGGATTCACCTCGATCACGACCGAGAGGAAGGCCCTCCGGGCGCCCCGGTGAACCGCGACGATCCGCCCGCCGAGCGGGGCCGCGAAGCGAACGCCCGGCATCTTCCGGTCCTCGAACAGCAGCCCGCCCCGCTCCACCGAATCGCCCTCCCGGACCCGCATCGTGGGCCGCATCCCGGGGTAGTCCGCCCCGAGCAGCGCGATCCGGGACGGGATCCGGGTCTCCTCCGGGTGCTCGCCCGGGGCGCCCGCGAGAGGGATGTCGAATCCGCGGCGAACGATCTGGAGACTCATGCTGGCGCCGGAGGCGGGAGGGTCCGCCGGAGGACGACACCCGGCGGAAACGGCGGGAATCCTCGCATACGCAGCGACATCCCGTCACCGGGCCCGACGCCCCCCGGCGCCGAACAAGCCGTCCGCGGCCATAATTGCCGGTTCCCTGCGGGGCGGGATCTCCGCGGGATGCCTGTGAGCGATTACTTCGACCTGCGAGCCGAGCTCTTCCGTCGCGCCTTCGAGGCGGGGGACGACTACGACGACCACGTGGCGGCCGGCAATCCGAGGGAGCGCGCGGCGTGGGTCCGCGCCGAAGCCGCCGTCCCCCCGCTCCCGGCGGACGCCCGAACCCGGCTCGACCCCCGGGGCCGGCGGCTGAACCTGCTCTGCCTCAGCGCCACCTGGTGCGGCGACTGCATCCGCTCGGCGCCCATCCTGCGCGCCGTGGCGCGCGCCGCCGGAGAGGATCTCCGGCTCCGCATCCTCGACCGCGACCGGATGCCCGAGCTGCGGGACGAGCTCCGCATCCTCGGCGCGATGCGCATTCCCGTCGTCGTCTTCCTGACCGAGGACTTCCACGAGATCGGGCGGTTCGGAGACCGGCCGCTCGTGGTGTATCGCGACAAGGCGGTCCGCGAACTGGGCGCCGCCTGTCCGGTGCCCGGCGCCGATGACCCCGGCGCGCTCGCCGCCGAGATGCGGGAGTGGGTGGATCTGTTCGAACGGATGATCCTCATGGCGCGTCTCTGTCCGCCGCTTCGCGCGCGCCACCGGGACTGACGGCGCCGTGAGACGCCGCGGGCGCCAGGACCGCCGCGGCGAAGTCTCCTGATGCTGGATCTGTGGAGGCGCCTCCTCCCGTATCTCGCGCGCTACCGGGGCCGCGTCACCTTCGGGCTCGTCGCCCTGCTGCTCTGCCGGGTCTTCTACCTGATCGTCCCGCAGGTGCTCGAACGCGCCGTGGATGCGCTCGAGGCGGGCGCCACCGACCGGATGTGGACCTTCGCCGGGATGATCGTCGGCGTCTCGCTCGGCTCGGCGATCTTCCGCTACTTCATGCGCTGGTACCTGATCGGGGTGTCGCGCTACGCCGAGTACGACATGCGCCGGGACTTCTACGCCCGGCTCCAGGAGCTGCCCGCCGCGTTCCACGCCCGTTACCGGGTCGGCGACCTGCTCTCCCGCAGCGCCCAGGACATGAACGCGGTGCGCATGGTTCTCGGCCCCGGCGTCATGTATCCGGTCGAAACCGTGATCACGACGATCGGCTGCTTCGGCTTCATGCTCGCCATCAGCCCCCGGCTGACCCTCGTCGCGGTCGCAGTCATGCCGGTGGTCTCGATCCTGATGAAGATCCTCGGGGAGAAGATCTTCCGCCGATCCGAGGTCGTCCAGGCCAAGATGGCGGACATCTCAGCCGTCGTCCAGGAAAACGCCGCCGGGGCGCGGCTGGTGCGGGCGTTCGCGCAGGAGGACTCCCAGCGCGAAGTCTTCCGTCGGGAGAACGAGGCCTACGCCGATCGCAGCATGAGGCTGGTGGCGGTGAGCGCGGCGCTGTTCCCCCTGCTCCTCGCCCTGATCGGCCTCGGGCTCGGCGGGACGCTCGTCTTCGGAGGCCGGCTGGCCACCGACGGCGCGATCACGACGGGCGAGCTCGTCGCCTTCCTCTTCTACTACGGCTACCTGACGTGGCCGATGATCGCTCTCGGCTGGGTGGTGAACATCCACCAGCGGGGAGCGGCTTCGATGAAGCGGCTGGCCGCCGTGTTCGATGCGGAGCCCCTCGCATCCCCGTCCGCGCTCCCGGAGGACGCGCGCGGGTGGCCGTTCGCCGGCGACGGGGCCGCGATCGAGTTCGATCGGGTCACGTTCGCCTACCCGGCGCCCGCCGCCGCGGAAGACGACGCCGCGCCGCGACCGGTGCTGAAGGACTTCCGGCTCCGGATCGGGGCCGGCGAAACCGTGGCGCTCGTGGGGCGGACCGGGTCGGGCAAGAGCACGGTGGCGCGCCTCATCCCCCGGATCCACGACGCCGGACGGGGCGCCGTGCGGGTCGGGGGTCGGGACGTGCGCGAGATCCCGGTCGCCGAGCTGCGCCGCCGGATCGCGTTCGTGCCCCAGGACAGCTTCCTGTTCTCGATGAGCCTGCGCGAGAACCTGGCCTTCGGCGAACCCGACGCTTCCGACGACGGGATCCGGCGGGTCGCGGCCGAGGCGGGACTGGCCGGCGACATCGAGGGTTTCCCCGACGGCTACGACACCGTCGTGGGCGAGCGCGGCGTGACGCTCTCGGGGGGACAGCGGCAGCGATCGGCCATCGCCCGGGCGCTCCTGCTGGACGCCCCCATCCTCATCCTCGACGATGTCCTGAGCGCGGTGGACTCCGAGACGGAATCGCGCATCCTCGCCGCGGTCCGGCGGGCCGCCCTCGAGCGAACGACCCTGATCGTGGCGCACCGGCTGAGCACCGTGCGCGACGCGGATCGGATCCTGCTGCTCGACGCCGACGCCGACGGAGCGGCGCGAGTCGCCGAAGAGGGAACCCACGACGAACTCGTGTCCGCCGGCGGCCTCTACGCCGCGATGTACCGGCGGCAGATGCTCGAAGAGGAGCTGGAGCGGTTGTGACCGCGCCCGACCTCGCGACGGAGCGGCGCGACCGCCGGCTGCTCCGGCGCGTACTCCCCTACGCGCGCCCCTACTGGCGCTTCATCGCCCTCGGCGTGGCTCTGGTGCTGGTGGCCGCCGGGGCGCAGGTCGCCGGGCCGTATCTGGTGCGGATCGCGATCGACGACCACATCGCCGTCGGCGACGCGGACGGACTGTTCCGCATCCTCGGCTTCTACGTGGGACTGCTCACGGTCGGATTCCTCGCCGCCTACGGGCAGGCGTGGGTGGTGAACCTGTTCGGCCAGCGGGTCATGCGGGACATCCGCCGCGATGTGTTCAGCCACATCCAGCGGCTCCACGCCGGCTGGTTCGATCGCAACCCCATCGGCCGCGTGGTCACCCGCGCCACCAGCGATGTGGACGCCCTGAACGAGCTGCTCAGCTCCGGCGTGGTCATGATCATCACCGATGTGGTCCTCCTCGGCGGGATCATGACCGCGCTGCTCCTGATGAACTGGCGGCTCGCGCTGGTGACCTTCGGGGCCGTCCCGGCGCTGTTCGTGGCCGGATGGGTGTTCCGCCGCCGGATCCGGCCCGCGTTCCGTCGAGTGCGCGAGGCGGTCGCCGCGGTGAACTCGTTCATCCAGGAGACGCTGACCGGGATCGAGGTGCTTCAGCTCTTTCGCCAGCAGCGCCGGCGGGCCCGCGAGTACCGGGTGCTGAACCGCGAGCACACCGGCGCTCACCTCGACACGGTGCTCTGTTTCTCGGTGTTCTACCCGGTGGTCGAGATGATCACCGCCGTCACGATCGCCGTCATCGTGGGCTACGGCGGCGGCGCCATCGGCTCGGGCGCGCTGACCGTGGGGGCGCTGGTCGCGTTCCTCATGTACTCCGAGATGTTCTTCCGTCCCATCCGGGACCTGACCGAGAAGTTCAACATCCTGCAGGGGGCGCTGGCGGCTTCCGAGCGCATCGTGGAGCTCCTCTCCACCGAGCCCGGGATCCGCAGCCCGGAGAACCCGCGGCTCCCCGCGCGTCGAGACGGATCCCTGACCCTGAACCGGGTCTGGTTCGCCTACAACGACAAGGACTGGGTGCTCGAGGACATCCACCTCGATGTGGCGCCGGGCGAGATGGTCGCGGTCGTGGGCCACACCGGCGCGGGCAAGACGACGCTGGCCGCGCTGCTGCTGCGTCTTTACGAGGTGCAGCGCGGGAGCGTCCTCGTGGATGGGCTCGATGTGCGCGAGTGGGATCTGAGGACGCTGCGCCGCCAGTTCTCCATGGTCCAGCAGGACGTCCACCTGTTCTCCGGCAGCGTCCTCGACAACATCCGGCTCGGCGATCCTTCGATTTCCGAGGCCGACGCCCGGCGCGCCGCCGAAGAAGCCGAGATCAGCGCCTGGGCCGAGCGGCTCCCGCACGGCCTCGACACCCGGCTCGGCGAGCGCGGCGCCGGACTCTCCCAGGGGCAGCGGCAGCTCGTCGGAATCGCCCGGGCCATGGCAAGGAAGTCGCGCATCCTCGTGCTCGACGAGGCCACATCGAGCGTGGACACGGAAACCGAGCGCGCGGTCCAGACCGCGCTGGGGCGCGTGCTCCGGAACCGCACCAGCCTCGTCATCGCCCATCGGCTCTCGACCATCCGGGGCGCCGACCGGATCGTCGTGCTTCACCACGGCCGGATCCGCGAAGTCGGCTCCCACCACGAGCTGCTCGCCCGGGGGGACATCTACAGTCGGCTCTACGAGCTGCAATTCGAGCCGGAGGCGGCGCTCGCCGTCGGCTGAGGAGGTCCGATGTCGGAACCGCTCACTCTCGACCGCGACGGGGTGATGGAGGTGCTTCCCCACCGGGAGCCGTTCCTGTTCCTCCACGGCGTCAGCGATCTGATCCCGGGGGAGCGCGCTCGCGGTTTCGTGACGGTTCCGGCCCATCATCCCTACGGGCTCGGACAGCCCGACGTCCCGGCGGGGCTCGTGATCGAAGCGATGGCGCAGCTCGGAGGGGTGGCGATGCTCTACGAACGCCGCGGCGAGGGCGCCCTGGTGCTGTTCCGCAGCATCCGCAGGTTCCGGCTGATCCGGCCGGTGGCGTTCGACGCGCGACTGGATCTGGCGGCGCGCGTGGGTCGAGTCCGCGGGCGGTTCGGCGAGGTGCTCACCGAGGCGCGGACGGGCGACGAACCGGTGGCGGAGGCGACCCTCGGCTTCGCCATGATGGGGTGATGGGAAACGTGATGACGCGAAAAAACGCCTTGGCTGCTCTGGCGCTCGCCGGGTGGGCCACCGGGGTCTTCGCCCAGGAAACGGCGGACTGGCCGGGCTTCCGGGGCCCGAAGCGCGACGGTCGGGTCACCGGCTGGCCGGACCGCCTCGCCGACCCCGCCGCCTGGCCGGGGGCGCTGGAACCGGGGTGGAGAGTCGAGGTGGGACTCGGCCACGCCAGTCCGGTCGTCGTCGGGGAGCAGGTGTTCGTGTTCAGCCGCGAAGGGGAGGACGAGACCCTCCGCGCGCTTGACGCGGCGACCGGCGAGGCGCGCTGGAAGAGCGGCTACCCCGCGCCCTACACGATGCATCGCTCCGCGCTTTCGCACGGCCCCGGACCCAAGGCGACCCCCGAGGTCGTCGGCGGCCGCGTGTTCACTCTCGGCATCTCCGGGATCCTGTCCGCCTGGAACGCGACGGACGGGGCGCTTCTCTGGCGCCGCACCGAAGAGGATCGGTTCCCGGCGGCGCAGTGGCCGCTCTACGGGACCGGCGCCTCCCCGCTCGCCCTTCCCGGCGGGGAGACCGTCCTGGTCCACCTCGGCGAGCCGGCGGGCGGTGTGCTCGCCGCGCTCGATGCTGCGACCGGGGAAACCGTCTGGGAGATCGCCGGCGACGGACCCGCCTACGTCTCCCCGAAGCTGGCGCGCGTCGCCGGACGGAACACCGCGTTCACGATGACCGAGGAGCGGATCCTCGCGGTGACGCCGGAGAGCGGGGAGGTTCTCTGGGAGCTTCCGTTCACGACGCCCTACGACCAGAACATCGTCACGCCGCTGCCGCTGCCCGACGGAGAGACCGTCGTCCTCGCCGGGCTCGCGAACCCGACGTTTGCAGTGCGCTTCTCGGCGAACGGAGGCGGAGAACTCGCCGGCGAGACCGCCTGGAGCGTGGACGGGAGTCCGTTCTACATGAGCAGCCCCGTCCTCGCCGGGGGACGAATCCTCGGATTTTCGGAGCGCAACAGCGGGCAGTTCGTGAGCCTCGACCCGACGACCGGCGAGAGTCGCTGGCGCGGCCCGCCGCGCGCCGGTGAAAATGCCTCGCTGCTCGCCTTCGGAGACACCGTCATCGCGCTCACCGACGGCGCCGAACTGTTCGTTCTCGACCCCGCCGCCGAGTCGTTCGCGCCGCTCCGCGTCTATTCGGTCGCGGGCAGCCCCACCTGGGCGCATCCGGCCCCGCTCGCGGACGGCCTCCTGATCAAGGACGAAACCCGCCTCACGCGCTGGCGCATCCCGTAGTCGGGGCGCGTCGGAGTGACATCGCCGCCGCGGGAACGCGCCTACCCGATCCGCTGGTGGATCTTCCGGTAGAAGTCCTCCTTGGCGGCGAGGGATCCGAGCATCTCCCCACCCACGTTGGCCAGTCGCTCCAGATCGAGGGGAGGGATCGCCTTGATGTCACGGAAGACGAGCAGGGAATCGAAGGTCAACTTCTGCATGTGAAACCACGACAGCGTGATCGTCGTCAGGCGCGCCTTGTCGCGATTCGGGACTCCGTAGAGAAAGAGCGGACGTCCGGACTCGCACCGGATGCAGAAGTCCACCGAGTAAGCACTTCCATTCCCGAGACCGGTCGGTGTGTAGTCCCGCTCGACGCGCTCATCGTCCGCTACCGCTTCGCGCAGCGCCGCGCCGAGATCCTCGTAGAAGGATGAACGCCCCGAAGACCTCGAGAGCAGGCCCAGGTCGTGGATGCGCGTGAGCACCTGCCCGAACTGGAAGACGGCCTCCGAGAGACGCGAGATCGGCGTGTCGAAGTAGAAGACCGCGCCGTCGCGTTCCACGCCGCCCTCGCGCACGATCTGGTCCAGCAGGACGCCCCGAGCCCCCTTCAGGATGGCGTCCACATCGTGGTCGTAGCTGAGATGCATGATCGTGTGCCCGTAGTCGGTCAGCCGGACACCGCCAGGGCCGGTCTCCTCGATCCGGATCGGGAAGCGATCTCCGTCCGGGAACTCGAAGCCGGTACGGAGCATCAGGACCCCGTCGGGACGCTCGACCACCGCCACGTCCCGGCAGAGCTGCTTGCACAGTCTCCGCGCGAGAGCGGCCGCGTCCAGAGACATCAGAGCAGCCTCCGCTGGTCGTGCTTGGCCAGCCGTTTCGTCACGATGCTGAAGTCGTCCAGCAGACAGGCCAAGGCGCCTTCGGCCGTCCAGTAGCGGTCGGTCGCGTCGGCGTAGTACTCAGGCTTGCGGTCCTCCCGGATCGCTCTCTCGGTTGCGCGGTGGATGTGCTCCCGCCAGGAGATCTCGCCGTGCTCGTGCGACGAACCGTTGTAGCGCGCCAGCGTGAGGCCAGACCCATCGGGAAGCCTGACCAGAATCCCGGCGGAAAAGTGGGTCCGGTCGCGGAGGTGCTGCCGCCGATAGATCTCGAACTCCAATTCCTGGTCCTCCCCGCCGCGCGCCGCAAAGGTCCTCTGACGGTGCACGGGGCACACAGCGGGCTTCGGCGTCCAGCGAGCCTGGGGATTGATGATGCGTTTCGGCATCTCACGCCATTGGCGGATCTGAGCGTCGGAAATGAGCGGAACAGTCACTGTGCCTGGAGACTCGCTGGACCCCGAGCGTACTCGCGCCGAGAGAGGGGAGTGTCGCTCGAAGACGACCGCCGCGTCACTCCTCGAACTCGCGCAGAGGATGGTGCGGGACGCCGGGAGCGTCGGGGACCGCAGTGGCGCGATCGCCCGAATGACGACCTCGGCCATCCGATCACGCGACCGGCCATGCGATCCCGTCCGGGAATGCCCCCGGACACGACCACGGCCCGGCTGCTGGCGGGTTCGATCCCGCAGGCGCGGGAAAAACCGAGATGTGATCTTTGATTTTCCTGTTTAGACTCCCCTCATGATCCCTCGGCCGCGCCATGAGGCGCACCTGCGTCGGTTGCTGCGCCAGTTCCCGGTCGTGGGTCTGGTGGGCGCGCGCCAGGTCGGAAAGACGACGCTGGCCCGGAGCCTCGTGGCCGGCCATCGGGATCCGGTCACCTTCTTCGATCTCGAGGATCCCACGGACGAAGCCCGGCTCGCCGATCCCAAACTGGCCCTCGAGAGCCTGGAGGGACTGGTCGTCATCGACGAAGTCCAGCGTCTCCCGGATCTCTTCCGTCTGCTGCGCGTCCTCGTGGATCGACCGGGGCCTCCCGCCCGGTTCCTGGTGCTCGGCAGCGCGGGGCCGGACCTCCTGCGGCAATCGGCCGAATCGCTCGCCGGCCGAATCGCCTACCACGAGCTGACTCCTCTTGCCCTCGACGAGACCGGCGCCGCCTCCACGGATCGCTTGTGGCTCCGGGGCGGGTTTCCCCGCTCCTTCCTCGCCCCGGACGATGCCGAGAGCGTGGTCTGGCGGGCCGCCTTCGTCCGAACCTTCCTGGAGCGCGACCTGCCGCAGCTCGGCATCCGGGTTCGGGCGTCCGCGATGCGGCGCTTCTGGACGATGGTCGCTCACATCCACGGCAACCGCTGGAACGCGGCCGAGCTGTCGCGTTCCCTCGGGATCAGCGCGCCGACCGTGAATGCCTACCTCGACACGTTTACCGACGCTCTCGTAGTGCGCGTCCTTCGGCCGTGGTTCGAGAACCTGAAGAAGCGCCAGGTGAAGGCGCCGAAGGTGTACCTGAGCGACTCGGGCCTGCTGCACACACTGCTCGGCGTGAAGTCCGGCTTCGAACTGCTCGGGCATCCCCGGTGCGGCGCTTCGTGGGAGGGCTTCGCCATGAACGAGACGGTGCGCATCCTCTCCGCCGACTGGAGAGACTGCTACTACTGGGCGACGCACCGGGGAGCCGAGATCGATCTGCTGGTCTTCGACGGGAGCCGGCGGCTGGGCTTCGAGTTCAAGCGGACCAGCGCTCCGAAGATGACGCGCTCGCTCCATTCGGCGCTCGCCGACCTGCGGCTCGACCGGGCAGTCGTCGTGTTCCCCGGTGACGTTCGCTTCCCGCTGCACAAACGCGTGGAGGCCGTTGGTCTCACCCGGGCGTCTTCCGAGGGGTTGCTCTGACAAGGGGGCGATTCCACGATCGGCCTCGCCGCGACTACGGCGCCTCCCGGGAGAACATGACCTCCGGCAGGCGACGCCACGGGATGAGGCGGCCGGCGGAGCGGTCCTGCGCCGTGTCGCCGCCATAGGCCACCGCAACATCCACCCGGCGGCGGAGCGGAGCGAAGTGCCGGGCGACCCGTCGGACGCCGGCGAAGAGAGCCGACGACGGAGTCGCGGCCGACTTGCACTCCGCCAGCGTGATTCGGTCCGGCCGCTCGATGACGAGGTCCGCCTCGACGCCGCTCCGGTCGCGGTAGAAGGAAAGGCGGGGCGGGTTCCGGTCGGATCCCCGGTGGGCGAGCAGCTTCCGGACCTCGGACACGACCCAGGTCTCGAACAGCGCTCCCCGGAGAGGGTGGGAACGCAACTGCTCCGGTTCGCGGAACCCGAGCAGCCAGCAGGCGAGTCCAGCGTCGGCAAACACCAGCTTGGGCGCTTTCGTGAGCCGCTTGCGCAGGTTGGCCCGAAACGGCGGCAGCCGGAACACGAGGTAGCTGGCTTCGAGCACCGACAACCACGCCCGGACGGTCGGCTGCGAGATGCCACAATCGGCTGCGAGCGAGGACATGTTCAGGAGCTGCCCCGTGCGCCCGGCGCAGAGCTCCACGAACCGCTGGAAGGTCACCAGATCGCCGACGCGCAGCACCTGGCGGACATCCCGTTCGAGATACGTGCTGACGTAGGCGCCGAGCCACGGCGCCGGAGGGATGCCGCGGTCGAAGATGCGCGGGAACCCCCCGGTGAAGAGCGCCTCCTCCAGCGTGCCCGGCGGGTCGGGAAACCGCTGGATCTCGGTCCAGGTCAGGGGCAGGAGCTCCAGAATCTCGGTTCGCCCGGCGAGCGACTGGCTGATCCCTTCCCGGACGGCGAAGTTGCGCGATCCGGTGAGGATCCAGCGGCCGTGCGCGGGATCCTCGTCCACGATTCCCTGGAGCCAGGACGGCAGGTCAGGAGCGCGCTGGATCTCGTCGAGCACCGCGCCGGCGGGGAACTGCGCGAGGAATCGGCGGGGGTCCTCGTGGGCGAAGGCGCGGACATCGGGGGCCTCCAGCGAGACGTAGGGGCGATCGGCGAACAGCGCCCGGACGAGCGTCGTCTTGCCGCTCTGCCGCGGTCCGGTGAGCGTCACCACCGGGGCCCGCGTCGCGGCGCGCAGGAGGGCGGGCTCCAGGTCGCGTTCGATCACGGCTCCAAGGGTGTCGCGAGCAACCGGCGGATTCAAGATCGAATCTTGAATCTGCGCGTTGAAACGCCCGAGTCCGGAGCGGGAGCCGGGGTCAGCCGCCTTCGACCGCCGCCAGCGCCGCCTCCAGGAGCGGAAGGAGGTCGGATCGCCCCAGCGCGCGCTCGAACCGGGCGAGGAGGTCGCGCGCCTCATCCCGATCCACCTCGTTCCCGGCGAGCAGCGAGCGCACATCCTCCAGGTCCTTGCCCCGGCCAGCGAGCACCTTCATGACGACCAGGTCGGTGGCGTGAGCGACAGGAACCTCCACGGATCCGAAGGCCACCCTCGTGGCGCGGCCGAGGGCCAGCGCCTCGAATCCGGACCCGGCGAGCACGATGTCCACTTCCATGCCCGAGGGGTGCCGCAGCGGGAGGACGCCCGCCTCCTTCAGAAGCGCATCGGCGGATTCGGGATACCGCTCCCGGAAACCCTCCCCCGCCAGCGCCTCGCAAAGCTCTCGTACCCGGGACCGTTCCAGCTCCACGGTCACGTCGAGATCCTGGGTGGCGCGGGGAGCGCCGCGGACCGCGACCGCCTGAGCTCCGAAGACGAACCAGCGGAGCTGCCGGCGGTCGAGGACGCGCGCCAGTCCGGCGAGCGCCTCAGCGACGGCCGACATCGGGAGCCCGGTCGAGCAGCGCGCGGAGCCGCCGGTGCGCCGCGAGATCCGCGCGCCGGGTCGCCTCGTCCGGCCACCCCGGCCGAGCCTCCCGGGCGGCTTTCCAGAGATCCTCCGCGAGCCTCAGCTTCTGCTCGATCGGGAGCCGGGCCCGCTCCCGACGCGCCAACCGCGCCGGCGCCCCCCAGTCCCGCCCGGCATAGGCGCGAAGATCGTCGTCGTCGAACGAGTGCAAGTCGCCTCCCGGGCCTCGGACCCCGGCGCTGCGGCGACCGGTGATCCGCAGCGATCCTACTCGGCGTCGGTTTCGGACATCCACGCTCCTGCGCGGAAAGGCCGCATCCGGAAATCCTCCAGGTCCGTCTTCAGCTCGTGGCGCTCGACACCCAGCTCCTCCAGCAATGAGGCCGGGGCGATTGCCCCGGAGAGAGTCTTCTGACGGCCCTCGGCGTGGCCCTCGGTTTCCTCGCTTCAATGAGGCCGGGGCGGTTGCCCCGGAGAAAGGATGGGCGACATCGTGGCGGATTGGGTCCGGTACACGCTTCAATGAGGCCGGGGCGGTTGCCCCGGAGAAAGGCTCGGCGCCCTGCCGGGTCCGGAGGCCGGTCCGCGGGCTTCAATGAGGCCGGGGCGGTTGCCCCGGAGAAAGGTGCCTCCGCTGCTCGGATCCTCCCGGCCCCAGAGCGTGCTTCAATGAGGCCGGGGCGGTTGCCCCGGAGAAAGGGGCCACATCCCGGCGCGTCCGACTCATCAACAGGTCGCTTCAATGAGGCCGGGGCGGTTGCCCCGGAGAAAGGGGGCCCAGAGCGTAACTCCTTGCAGGTTCTGGTCTTGCCCTAGGTGTCGCGAGAGGTCCCCTCCACGAGCGGCAAGACCGCCGCCCATCGCTGTGCCTTGCCCCCCGATCAGGCGAGCAACTCCTTGAAAACCTGTGACTTGCGCCCTCTGCGAGCGCTCCCGGGGATCCTGTTCGCACCGGAGCCCTCGCGGTCCATCGGCGCATTCGAGTGCGCAACGAGAGCACTGCCATCAGAAGATGTTTCACTCGGCGTGTGAGCAAGGGAGAAAACAGCGTCGGGGACTGCGTAAGGATCGGCGCAGCCTGCGCGTCAGATTGATGAGCCCCTCCTCCCCGTTCCGGAGGTCTGCCCCGAACCCCGACCACTGCCCTCATGATCAAGGCCGGCCGGATGCTGAGGCTCGGCGCCTCATGGTGACCACTGCGGGGACCACAGAGGCGTTCCTGTCGGTTGCGGCCGCATGTCTGGATCGGCCCTCAGCGCGTCGAGCGGGCGGATGACGCACCCCGCTCTCCGCCAGTCCGAGGCTTGGCGGTCACCGATGCGTGCGCCTCGGCGGTCCGGCTGCTCTCCCGCAGCAGAGCCAGTTGCTCCGCGGTGGACATCCCGCGAATCTCCTCGCTGAGAGCATCCCTGATCTCGCGCATCATGCGCACAGCATCAAACGGTTTCGTCTGCTCTTCCATGAATGATGACCTCGCTGCGGGCCTGGATCTCGATCGCTCCGTATCCACAACGTAGATTGACAGCGTTGTAGGTTCTGATCCGCCGCTCGTTCACGCTGTGCCGGAAGTCCCAGCTCACCAAAGCGTCCACATGGCTGACCGTCGCGACGGCGATGTGCTGGGCATCAATCCGATGCGCTGCGCCAGTGGCTCCCGCAGCGCTGTACTTCTCGGCCAGTTCGATTGCCGCATCGGTCAGTCGGACCTGTTCCATGGGATCGCTCGGGACCGCCCGCGCGATGGCCCGTACGGCCGGTGGGGCGGATCGAATCTCTCTCCGTCAGATCCGACAGCACCACATCGCCTCTCCCCTCCGGAAGTCGTCCAATCAGGCGCCGCGACGCCGTGCGGAACTCCACATCAAGGCAGCCGCCGATCACCGAGGTGTCCACGTAGATTCGACGGCTCATTCCGGACCCACGCGGTGCTGCGATCCGGCGGGCCGCGCTCGATGCTCCGCTCCGGCGCGGAACAGCCCGAGCCCGAAGTGCGAGCCGAAGCCCAGCGCCAGTGGACCGGTTATCGGCGCCGGGAACTCCAGACGGAGCAATGCGCCATGGCGATCAGGCTGGCGCTCGCGCCCCCTGCTGCGAAACCGATGAAAGTGCGCGGCCCTTCGAGGAGATCCCGAAACTGAAATCGTCTGGATCTCCTGCACCTGGACTCTCGCTGCGAGATCGTCGGAGAGCAGCCTCCGTCGGCGCAACAGCCGCCGCACCTCTCCGGGGTACCCGACTCCCTTCTTGAGGTGGCCGGCGGCCAGGAACGGCGTCACGCTCACCCAGACTCGGGAACGGGCGAACAACCGGGATGCACCTCGCCAGTGGCGGGGGGGGGCGGCAACAACCGCCGGCCCCCCCCCCCCCCCGGGCGCCCCCCCCCACAGGACGGGGGT
>JAJEAO010000007.1 GCA_022822745.1 Acidobacteriota bacterium | reverse complement strand
CCAGCGCCTCCCGGATCACCCGCTCCTGCGCCGGGCCGTTCGGCACCGTCAACCCCGCGCTCGCCCCGTCCTGGTTCACCGCCGAGCCCCGGATCACCCCCAGGATGCGGTCCCCGTCCCGCTCCGCATCGGCGAGGCGCTTCAGCACGACGACCCCGCAGCCCTCGCCCCGCACGTAGCCGTCCGCCCGCGCATCGAACGTCTTGCACCGCCCGTCGGCCGACAGCACGCCCGAGGCGCCCAGCGCCTCTTCCGCGCCCGTCACGAGGAGCGCGTTCACCCCTCCCGCGAGCGCGAAGTCCGCCTCTCTCCGCTGGAGACCCGACACCGCCTGGTGGATCGCCACCAGGGACGACGAACACGCGGTGTCCACCGCCAGCGCCGGCCCCTCGAGCCCCAGCACGAACGCCACCCGCCCGATCGCGGTCGAAGAGCTCGTCCCCGTCGCGCCGTAGAGGCTGATCTCCGCATCCGCCACCAGACGCTGGTAATCGTTCGATCCGATCCCCATGTACACCCCGCCCCGGCTCCCCTTCAGACCCGCCGGATCGAACCCCGCGTCCTCGAGCGCCTCCCAGCTCGTCTCCAGCAGCAGCCGATGCTGCGGGTCCATGAACTCCGCCTCCACCGGCGCAATCCGGAAGAACCCCGCGTCGAAACGGTCGAGGCCCTCCACGTACGCCCCCCAGGGATCTGCCTTCGTCCCCGGAATCCGCAGCATCAGATCGTCCGGCCGCCCCCGCCGCACCGCGTCCTCGCCCGCCGCGAGCTGCGACCAGAACGCCGCCGGACTCTCCCCTCCCGGAAAGCGGCACGAAAGCCCCACGACCGCGATCCGGTCCTCCGAGGACTCCGACCCTGACGCCGCCAGCGCCGGCGACGCCGCCTCCTCCCAGCCCAGCGCCTCCGCCAGACGCCGGGCGAGCGCCTCCACCGTCGGGTGGTCGAACGCCACCGTGTCCGGAATGACCGCCGCTCCCCCGAGCTCCGCGTTCAGTCGGTTCCGGAGCTCCACCGCCGTCACGCTGTCCATGCCCAGATCGAAGAACCCCACCCCCGCCGGGGGCGCCTCCCGCAGCCGCAGCACCGAGCGCACCGCCTCCCGCACGAACCGGAACAGCCACTCCCCGCGCTCCGACGCCGGCGCCTCCTGAAGCCGCGCCACCAGCTCCCCGGTCCGCCGCTCCCGGCCCCCGCCGCGGCGGGCCCCCACCGGACGGAGACCCTCCACCAGCGGCTGGGGGGCATCCACCGCGTCCGTGAACTTCTCCCAGTCCATCGGCGCCACCGCCGCCAGTCCGATGTCGGCCTCCAGCAACCGGGAGAGCGCCGCGAAACCCGACTCCGGCGCGAGCCAGCCCAGTCCGATCGCCTCCAGCGCCCCTCCCAGTTCCTCCCGATACGCCGCGGCCGCCGCAACCTCCGCCCACGGGCCCCACGCGACCGACTGCCCCGCGAGCCCCAGACCCCGCCGGCGCAACGCCAACTGGTCCAGGAACGCGTTCGCCGACGCATAGGCTGCCTGACCCGCGTTCCCGATCACGCCGACCACACTCGAGAACAGGACGAACAGATCCAGTTCCCGACGCCGCGTCTCCCGGTGCAGGTTCCACGACCCCAGGACCTTCGGCCGCAGGATCTCCTCGAACCACGGCCAGTCGTGGTTCGTCAGCGCCCCGTCCCGGAACACTCCCGCGCAATGGAACACGCCGCCCAGTTCCGGCAACCCCGTCTCGCCGCCCCCCGAACGCGACACCAGCCGGCGCGCCGCCGACGGGTCCGCAACGTCCCCCCGTTCCACCCGAACCTCGAGCCCCGAGGCCCGCAGCTCCTCGATCCGGCGCGCCGCCGCCTTCCCCGGCGCCCGGCGGCCGTTCAGAACCACGGCGCCCGCGCCCCGCTCCGACAGCCAGGCCGCCACCTCCAGTCCGAGGCCCCCCAGACCACCCGTCACCAGGTACGTCCGGTCCTCCCGGACCCGAGCCGACTCCGACCCGGAAACCGGCGCAGCCAGCCGCTCCAGCCGCGGCGCCCACCGGCGCCCCTCCCGCACCGCCACCTGCGTCTCGCCGTCCGGAGACGACAACTCCGCCGCCAGCGCCGCCGACGGGTCGGACTCCTCCGGGTCGAGGTCCACGAGACGAATCCCGAAGTGCGGATGCTCCCGCGCCAGCACCCGGCCGAGTCCCCAGAGCGAGGCCCCCGAAAGCGCCCCCCCGCGCCCCTCTCCGAGCACCTGGCCTCCCCGCGTCACGAACCACAACCCCGGAGCGAGGCCCGCATCCTCCAGCCCCTGCACGAGCGCCAGCGCCCGGGCCGCCGACGCCTTCAGCTCTTCCTGAAGCGCCGCCGCCGAAACCCCCATCCCTCCACCCGCCGTCGCCAGATGCACCACCCCGCGCAGCGGCGTCTCCCCGTCGAGCGGCGCCAGCAGACCGCGCCACGACTCCCGCTCGAACGGATCCAGCCCCTGATCGCCCGCCCCCGCGATCACCGCCTCCTGACCCCGCTCCGCGAGCGACCGCGCCAGCCGCCGCGCGAGCGGCAGCGACCCCTCCGACGCCGCCAGGAGCCAGCGGGCGGACGCCGCCTCTCCGGCCGAAGCCACAGCTCCCGGGTGGCCCTCCACACGGGCCGCCTCATGCCAGCGCACCTCGTAGAGCAGATCCCCGAGTTCGTCCGAAGCGCGCTCCGCGCTTTCCCCCGGCTCCACCGGCGCAGCCGCCCAGTACCGCTCCCGCTGGAACGGATAGGTCGGGAGCGACATCCGTCGCCGACGCTCC
The DNA here is from genome assembly GCA_022822745.1 of Acidobacteriota bacterium. GTDB lineage: Bacteria > Acidobacteriota > Vicinamibacteria > Marinacidobacterales > Marinacidobacteraceae > JAJEAO01. The sequence continues at coordinate 7,658 of JAJEAO010000007.1, read as the reverse complement.
CCGGCGAAGAGGCCCCCGAACGACACTGGGAGCCCCGCCTCGTACGCCACGGACACCGCCCTCGCGAAGTCGCGTTCCGCCACGACCGACGGCCCCCCATCCGAACCCCTGCGCCCGCCGGCTTCCGCCGGCCACGAAAGCGCCGCCAGCGGCCCCAGAACCGCTCGCGGGCCCACCTCCACCAGGACCCCCACGCCCAGCTCGGCGAGGGAACGAACGCCCGCCGCGAAGGCCACCGGCGCCCGCGCCTGCAGCCGCCAGTAGGCCGCGTCGAGCGCCTCGTCCGTCCGCACCGGGCGTCCGGTCACGTTGCTCACGAGCGCGATGGACGGGGCGCCCGCGCGGAGGTCCGCGGCGGCGGCCGCGACATCGGCCAGCACCGGATCCATGAGCTCGCTGTGGAAGGCGTGGCTCGTCCGCAGCCGCTCGGTCCGGAGGCCCCGCCGCGCGCAGCGGGCCTCGAAGGCGGCGACGAGCTCCACAGCCCCGCTGACGACCTGGTGGAAGCCGTTCTCCGCCGCCAGCTCCACTCCGGCGCCCGCCTCCGAAGCGTTCGTCTTCCGAAGCTCCGACTCCACCGCGCCCGCCGGCGCGAACACCGCTGTCATCGCGCCGCCGGCGGGAAGCCCTCCCATGAGGGCGCCGCGCCGGGCGGCGAATCGCATGCCGGCCTCGAGCCCGAACACACCGGCGGCCTGCGCCGCCGCCAGCTCCCCGACGCTGTGCCCCAGCACGACGTCCGGGCGGATTCCCACGCTCGACCACAGGGCCGCGAGGGCGCACGACAGGGCGTAGAGAGCAGGCTGCGTCCACTCCGTCCGGTCGAGCGGATCCCCGGAACCCTCCGCCTCCCCGAACATCACCGGGAGGAGCGACCGTCCCCGTTCCTCGCGGAATGCGGCCTCGCAGCGGTCCAGCACTTCCCGGAACACCGGCTCCGACCGATACAGATCCCGGCCCATCCCCGACCACTGGCTTCCCTGGCCGGTGAACAGGAACGCCACCTTGCCCGGCGGCGCGGCGGCGGGCGTCGCGCCGCCCGCGGCAATCTCCGAGAGCCCTTCCCGGAGGTCCGGGAGACTCCGGAACGGGATCCCGGCCCGCGACTCGAAATGACTCCGGCCGACGCCGGCGACCCAGGCCGCGTCGGCGAGTTCCTCCGGCGACAGGTCCGCTTCCCGTTCGGCGATCCAGTCCAGGTAGCGTCCGGCGAGATCCGCGAGCGCCTGCGGACTCTTGCCGGAGAGCGGCAGCACGCGACGGCCTCGTTCCGCGAAGCGTCCTCCGCTGCCGGGATCCGGCCGATCCGGCGCCGCCGCCGGGAGAATGGCCGGGACCGCCACGAGCGCCCGGCGCGCTTCCGCATCCCGCCGCGGCCCCTCGATCACCACGTGGGCATTCGTGCCGGAGAGACTGAAGGAACTCACCGCGGCGCGGCGGGGACGGTCCTCGACCGGGGGCCAGGAGGTCGTTTCGCTCGTCACCCGGAGAGGCAGCCGGTCCCAGTCCACGCGCGGACTCGGCTGATCGAAATGGAGATGCGGCGGGATGACGTCCGCGTTCAGCGCGAGGAGCACCTTGATCGCGCCGGCGACGCCCGCCGCCGACTCCAGGTGGCCGATGTTCGTCTTCACCGACCCGATCAGCAGCGGGCGATCCGGGGCGCGCCCCCGGCCATAGGCGGCGGCGGCCGCGCGCAGCTCGATCGGGTCGCCCAGCTCGGTCCCGGTGCCGTGGGCTTCGAGGTAGTCCACCGTCGCGGGGTCGAACCCGGCGCGGTCGAGCGCTTCCGCGATGACGCGTTCCTGGGCGCTCCCGTTCGGAACCGTGAGTCCCGCGCTCGCTCCGTCGTGGTTCACTGCCGAGCCGCGCAGCACCCCGAGAATCCGGTCGCCGCCGCGTTCGGCGTCGGCGAGGCGCTTCATGACGAGCATCCCGCACCCCTCGCCCCGGCCGAAGCCGTTCGCCGCCGCATCGAAGGTCCGGCAGCGGCCGTCGGGGGCGACCATTCCGGCTTCCTGCAGCAGCAGCGTGACCCGGGGGAGCAGCACGGCGTGCACGCCGCCGCAGAGGGCGAGGTCCACCTCGCTGCGCTGGAGGGCGACGGCGGCCTGGTGCATGGCCACCAGCGACGACGAACACGCCGTGTCCACGGCAACCGCCGGTCCTTCGAGGCCCAGGACGAACGCGACCCGGCCGATGGCGATCGATCGGTTGTTCCCGGTGGCGTAGTGGAAGCCCCGGACCGGATCGCCCTCGGGTCGGGGGACGAGCCCGGCGTAGTCGTTCGACATGATCCCGGCGAAGACCCCGGTGCGGCTGCCGGCGAGGCTCCCGGGGTCCACTCCCGCGTCCTCGATCGCCTCCCGGCTCACCTCGAGCAGCAGCCGCTGCTGCGGGTCCAGCAGCTCGGCCTCGACCGGGGAGATCCCGAAGAAGCGGGCGTCGAAGCGGTCCAGGCCGGATACGTACGATCCCCAGGGCGCCTCCCCGGCGGGAGCCCCGGGGCGCCCGCGGGTCACCGCGTCGGCCCCGGCCGCGAGGCTGCGCCAGAACGCGGCGGGACTGTCGGCGCCCGGGAACCGGCAGGCCATCCCCGTGATCGCGATCGGAGACCGGATGCGGGCGGCCTCCTCCCGCCGGGAGCGGACTTCGTCGAGGAGTCGCCGGGCGAGCGACGCCGGAACGGCCGCGTCAGCCATCATCGTCTCCCAGGGCCTCCCGAATCTCGGTGAGGAGGCCGTCCAGTTCTTCTTCCGCCTCCCGCCCCGGCGGATCGCCGGCCGCGTTCTCGCCCACCGGCGCCGCTTCGCCGAGTGGAGCGCTCACCGCATCGCGAAGATGCCGAGCCATCCGCTCCGCGCTCGGGTGGTCGAACACCACCGAGGCCGGCGCGATGTACACGCCGCGGAGCGCCCGGTTCAGCCGGTTTCGCAGCTCGACCGCCATCAGGCTGTCCATCCCCAGATCGAAGAATCCTGTCCGCGCCGGCGGCGGCTCCGCAAGCCGCAGCACGGAGGCCGCAGTCTCCCGGACGAATGCCAGCAGGATCCCCTGCCGCTCCGCCGGAGCCGCGTCGCGCACCCGCGCCAGGAGGTCCCCGGCTGGAGCATCCTCTGGCGGCCTGCCTGCCTCGCCGATGAACTCCGCGAAGAGCCTCGGAAGGGAGCGCGAATCCATCCCGCCGGTTTCCCAGTCCATCGCGGTCACTGCGGCGGACGGCGCGTCCTCGCGCACGAGGCGGTCCAGGGCGCGGATCCCCTGGCCGGGGGTGATCCATCCGACGCCCGCTGCGGCGAGCCGGCTCTCGATGACCTCCCGACGCTCCGCCGCCGCTCCGACGTCGGACCACGCCCCCCACTGAATCGCCTGGCCCGGCAGGCCGAGCGCCCGCCGGTGGAGCGCCAGCCGGTCGAGGAACGCGTTGGCGGCCGCGTGGTTCGCCTGTCCCGCGCTTCCCGACAGCCCGGCGAAGCTCGAGAACACGACGAACAGATCGAGGTCCGATCCCAGGGTCGCCTGGTGGAGGTTCCAGGCGCCGATCACCTTCGGTCGCAGCACCCGCTCGAAGCCCGGCCAGTCCTGCCAGGCGAGCGCCGCGTCCGAGAGAACCCCGGCGCTGTGGATCACGCCGCCGAGCGGCGGAGTTCCCGACGGGGCGCCCACCCGCGCGACGAGGCGGGCCACCGCCTCCCCGTCGGCGACGTCGGCGATCTCCACCCGGATCTGCGCGCCGCGGTCCCGAAGCCGCCCGATCTCCTCCTCCGTTCGACGGTCCGGCTTCCGCCTTCCGTTCAGAACGATCGCTCCGGCCCCGGCGTCGAGCAGCCAGCGCGCCACCCGGAGTCCGATCCCGCGCAGTCCCCCGGTCACCAGGACGCTGCGGTCCGGTCGGATCCGGCGGGCGGGCGGCGGGCGCGAGGCGTCGGCGGGGTGCTGCAGCCGGGTGAGCCGGGACACGAGACGGCGCCCCGCGCGGTGGGCGACCTCGGTCTCGGCGTCGGGATGGAGCAGTTCGCCCGCGAGCGCCGGCGCCGAAATCGGTTGCCGGGGATCGAGATCCAGAAGCCGGACGGGGATCCCACCGAGCTCCCATGTCGCCGAGCGGCCGAACCCCCACAGGAAGGACCCGGCGAGCTGCTGTCTCTCGCGCTCCGAGTCGGGACTCTGTCTGTCGCGCTCCGAGCCGAGCCTCTGGCCCCCGCGGGTCACGAACCACACACCGGCCTTCGGCGAGACTCGCGCGTCCTGGAGTCCTTGCACGAGCGCCAGCGCGCTCGATCCGAGCCGTTCCACCGCCGCGGGCGGGTCGAGGGCCTCCGCGACGCCCGCGAGATGCGCCACCCCCCGAAGCGGCAGGTCCGGGTCCAGGGAGGCGAAGAACTCCCGCCAGGACTGCCGCCGGGAGGCGGCGATCCCCGCGGGTTCGAGAACTCGCTGTCCCTGCGCCTCCAGAGTCTTTCCGAGGGCTGTCGCCTCGGGATCGCCGGCGGGCCACACGACCCAGAGGCCGGGCCTGGGCGCGGGGGCTTCCGGCGCGCGCCCGACGATGACCGCGACGGGGCCCGAACCCACGACCTCCACGGCGTCGAACCCGGCCTCGGCGAGCGCCCGCCGCCAGACATCCGGCCCGACGAGCGCGTGATCCGTCCGGTAGGCGTCATCGAAGCGCCACCACCCCGGCAGGAGACCGAGAGTCAGGTCCAGCCAGGCCCGCGGCGCCGTCCTCTCCATCACGACCAGGAGTCCCGCCGGCGCGAGAAGCTGCCGGCAGTGAACGAGCGCCTTCCCGATGTCGCGCGTCGCGTGCAGCCCGTTCGCCGCCAGCACGAGGTCCGCGCCGTGGTCGTGGAAACCCTGTTCGACCGGGTCCCGCTCGATGTCCAGCACGCGGCAGGAGAGCCGTCGAAATCGTCCCGACTTGCTCGCGGTGGCCCCGGCGCCCGATCCGGAAAAACGCTCCTCGGCGGCGGCGAAGAAGTCCGGGGTCGCATCCGCCCAGACGACCTCCGTCCGCCCCGGGGGCAGCGCTTCGAGCACGGCGCCGGGAACCCCGCCCGTTCCCGTCCCCACCTCCAGCACCCGCAGCGCGCGGTCCTTCGGCAGGCCGGACAGCGCCTCGGCGACGGCGGCCGTCGCCACCCGGTTCGCGAGCCGGGAAACGGGCGCATCAAGCGCGAGATCGGCCGGGCTCGGGTCTTCTCCGAACAGCAGATCCGGCCCCTCGGCCCGCCCGCGCAGCACATCGGGGAGCGCTTCTCCGCACCGACGCAGCAGGCCCAGCTCCACGCCACCCGCCGGCTGCCGGGCGGCGAGGCTCCTGGCCAGCGCCGCCGGGTCCGAGGCCAGGTCCGCCCCAGTGGGGGTGGCTTCCGTGAGGCCCGGCGCGGCGGGAGCGGCTTCCGTGAGGCCCGGCGCGGCGGGAACGGCTTCCCTCAGGCCTGCTGCTGCCGGGGCCGCTTTCGTCTGGCTCCTGCCGTCCCGCGCGATCTCCACGAGCCGGGCCAGCAGCCCGCGATGGTCCGCAGTGACCTTCAGACGGCGGCGCAACGCCTCGAAGTCGGCCGGATCGGATCCATCGCCCTCCCAGCCGAGGTCGCCGAGCGCCGCGACCGCGTACGCCCGCGCCAGCGTTTCGAGATCCCGGTCGAGAGCCGCGGCGTCCGGTGGGCCAGGCTCGGAGGGCTCCGTGACTGGGCCCGCGGTGGCTGACGGCGTCCGCAGGAAGGCGGCGGATCGCAGGCTGCCTGATCCCTCGGCGCCGGAGTCCCGCCACGCCACTTCGTAGAGCAGATCCTCCACATCGTCCGCGCCCCGCAGCAGGGTCGCGTCGGTGACCCGCCGAAGCCGCAGGCCGCGAACGCCGCCGAGCGCTTCGCCATCCGGCCGGTAGAGGGCGAGGTCCACGCGCCGGGCGATGGCGGTTTCTCCGCCGGCGTCGGGGACGCGCGCGTGGCAGAAGAACCGGTCGGGCGCCGGCCCCGCGAGCCAGAGCGAATCCCAGCCCACCGGCACCCAGGCGCCCCCTCCGTTCCCGGGCTGAAGGTCTCCGACCGCGGCGAGGGTCTGGAAGCAGGCGTCCAGGAGCGGCGGATGGATGGCGGCGCCGACGGCTGCCCGTCCACCGGGCAGGGCGATTTCCCCGAGCGCCTCCCCCGACCCCGACCAGATCCGGCTCACGCAGCGGAACATCGGCCCCAGCTCGACGCCCGTGGAGACGATGCGCCGGTAGAGATCCGCGGGCTCCAGCGCGGCGCGCGGGGTCCGCAGGGGTTCGAGATGCCGGAAGTCCGGGAGCGCCGCCTCCCCGTTCGGTTCGGCGGACGACGCCAGCAGCCCGGCCGCGTGGCGCACCCAGGATTCCTCGTCCGGTTCGCGGCTGTGCACCTCCCAGGAGCGCCGACCGGAGTCCTCGGGCCGACCGAGCAGGAACTGCACGAGCCGGCCGCCCTCGCCGCCTTCGGGAAACACGAGCGGGCGCTCGACCCGCGCCTCGTACACCTGGATCGGCGCCGCGCCGTTCGATGTCCCGAGCGCGGAAGCCGCCTGCGCCGCGAAGAACGCGGCCGGCGCGACCACCTGGCCGAACACCCGGTGGTCGGCCAGCCACGCCGGCTCCGAAGCCGCAAGCTCCGCCTCGAAGGTGATCTCGCCGCTGGCCGACACGCGCCGCGACCCGAGGAGCGGACGTCCCGGGTGCGGTCGGCGGCGCGGGCGCGCCGGCATCCAGTGGCGCTCCCGCTGGAAGGGGTAGGTCGGGAGCGATACCCGGCGCCGCCGCTCCCCGGTGAAGAGACCCCCGAACGACACCGGGAGCCCCGCCTCGTACGCCTCCGACACCCCCTCCGGAAAGCCGGTCTCCCGCCCGAGGCTCGTCACGACCGCGGGACCCCGATCCGCGTCCGACCCCGTCGGCCAGGCAAGCGCCGCCATCGGACCCAGAACCGCACGAGGGCCCACCTCCAGGAGCACTCCCACTCCGAGCTCCCGGAGCGCGCCCACGCCCGCCGCGAACCGCACCCGCTCCCTCGCCTGCCGGCGCCAGTACCGCCCGTCCCGCAGCTCCTGCGCGCCGACCGGACAGCCCGTCAGGTTGCTCACCAGCGGCACTTCCGGAGCACTCCAGCGAAGCGACTCCGCCGCCTCCTCCAGCTCCCCGAGCACCGGATCCAGGAGTTCGCTGTGGAAGGCGTGGCTCGTCTCGAGGTCCGCCGTCCGGACCCCCCGCTTCCCGAGACGCCGGGCGAGCGAGGCGACCAGCCGCGACGGGCCGCTCACCACGCAGTGCGTCCTGTTCTCCGCCGCGAGCGACAAGCCAGCGCCGTTCACCCCCGCGCCCTTCGCCCGCGCGTTCGTTTCCGCGATCTCCGGCTCGACTTCCGCCACCGGCGCGAACACCGCCGCCATCCCGCCCCCCGAGGGAAGCGATCCCATCAGCGCCCCCCGCCGCGCCGCGAACACGAGACCCTCTTCCAGTCCGATCGCCCCCGCCGCCCACGCCGCGGAGATCTCTCCCACGCTGTGACCCAGCACCGCCGCCGGAGTCACCCCCACGCTCCGCCAGAGTTCCGTCAGACCCGCCGACAGCGCGAAGAGCGCCGGCTGCGTCCACTCCGTCCGATGGAGCAGATCCCCGGAACCCTCCGCCTCGCCGAACA
>JAJEAO010000079.1 GCA_022822745.1 Acidobacteriota bacterium | reverse complement strand
CTCGTATTGGGCGGAAGGATCGACAAGTTCGGCAATCTGGCCAAGCCGGTCTTCTCACCGCGCCTGTCGTTCATGATGAACGCCGGTACCAACCAGACCGTGACGTTCTCCTACAACCGGGCGTTCCGGTCCCCGTCGATGATCAACAACTTCCTGGACATGAGCGTCGTCCAGCCGATTGACTTGAGCGAGCTGGAAGCGTTTCGACCCTTCCTTTCCTTCCTGCTCCCGACTGATCTGGCTCCGGCTGCGGCCCAGACGGCCCTGCAGCAACTGGAGCACCAACTCGACCAGACCGTCGGCCAGCCGTTTCCGCTGGTTGTCCGCGCGGCGGGCAGCGACGTGTCTATCGGCGACAAACCGCGTACCGGAATCAGAGAGGAATCACTGACCGCTTACGAGGTGCGCTACACGGGAACCGTCGGGCGCGGAACGACGGTCGGGGCCGCCGTCTACTTCAACCGCCAGGATGACGGTATCAGCCTCGTGGAACTGGCCCCGACCGCCGACCCCTACACGGCGGCGAACCCGCCGCCCGGGTGGCTGCTCCCACCACAGACCCTGCCGCTCATGGCGCTGTTCGGCGCCTCTCTGCCTCGGACGGCACTTACGTACGCCAACCTGGGACCAACGCGGCAAGTGGGTACCGAGTTTTGGGTGGATCAGCGTATCTCGCGGTCGGCGTTCGCTTGGGTCAATTACTCTTGGCAGGGCGAGCCGGAGATCTTGGAGGCGGACATCCCCTACCCGTCCACGGAACTCAGTCTGCCTCCGGCTCACCGGCTCAACGTCGGCGTTTCCCTGGACGGTCCACGATTTCTCGGGAACGTGTCGGTGAGCGGCGCGAGCGCCGCGTTCTGGTCGGACGTGCTCACGCCGGAGTATCACGGGTACTCGGATGGCTACACAATGGTGAACGGCAGCGCTGGGATAAAGTGGGACGGTGGCGCCGTCACGGCGCTGGTCAAAGTGACCAATCTCTTCAACGAGAGTATCCAGCAGCACATCTTCGGCGACATCCTGAAGCGCCAGATCATCGGCCAGCTTCGCTACCGCTTCTGACTCGGCCCCGGGCGCGCCACCCTCGACCCCGTGAACGCGGAAACCACCGCGATCCTGAGCGTCGGGATCGGTCTCGCCGTGATCGGCATCAGCCTCGCCGCCCTCCTGTTCCGGGGTATCGGATCCCTCCGGCAGGAGATCACCGGCGTCAGGGAGGAAGTCGCCAGTTCCAGGCAGGAGATTCGAGAGGACTTCACTGGCTTCAAGCAGGAGATTCGAGAGGACTTCACTGGCTTCAAGCAGGAGATTCGAGAGGAGTTCGCTGGCTTCAAGCAGGAGATTCGAGAGGAGTTCGCTGGCCTCCAGGAGGAGGTCCGGCAGGGCTTCGCGGCAGCGGCCGCCGAGAAAGCCGCCCTCCGGCAGGAAATCGTCGGTGTCCGGAGAGACCTCCACGCTTTCGCCGAGCGCGTCGCCCGGCTCGAGGGCGCGTTCTCGTTCTTCCCCTCGACCCGCCCGAAGACCCGCGAGCCCGCCGCATGACGCGCGAGCCTTCGGCCGCCGCGGCGCGCTAGACTCGGCCCATGAGCGCAGAAACCACCGCGATCCTGAGCGTCGGGACCGGTCTCGCCGTGATCGGTATCAGCCTCGCCGCCCTCCTGTTCCGGATCATCGGGTCCCTCCGGCAGGAGATCACCGGCGTCAGGGAGGAAGTCGCCAGCTTCAAGCAGGAGATTCGAGAGGACTTCACTGGCTTCAAGCAGGAGATTCGAGAGGACTTCACTGGCTTCAAGCAGGAGATTCGAGAGGAGTTCACTGGCTTCCAGCAGGAGACTCGAGAGGACTTCACTGGCTTCCAGCAGGAGACTCGAGAGGAGTTCGCTGGCCTCCAGGAGGAGGTCCGACAGGGCTTCGCCGCCGCGGCCGCCGAACGAGCCGCCCTCCGGCAGGAAATCGTCGGTGTCCGGAGAGACCTCCACGCTCTCGCCGAGCGCGTCGCCCGGCTCGAAGGCGCGTTCTCGTTCTTCACCTCGACCCGCCCGAAGACACGCGAGCCCGCCGCCTGAGCGGGCCGGGCGAGCTCCGGCTCGGCGGTCGCCCGCGCCGACGATCAGTCGGGCGCGTCGGTGGATGAGTCCGGCTGGAGGAACCGGTCGAACCAGGCGAGGTAGCGCTCGTAGCGATCCTTCTGGAAGCTGGGCAGACGGATGCCGTGGCTCTGGCCCGGGTAGATGACGAGCTGCGTGGGCACGCCGAGACGCCGGAGGCTCTGGTAGAGGTTCTCCGACTGGCTCAGCGGGACATTCCAGTCCTTCTCGCCGCAGAGCACGAGCGTGGGCGTGGTCACGTGGTGGACGCGGGCGATGGGGGAGAGCCGCTCGTAGAGATCCGGGTTCTCCCACGGCAGTCCGAGCTCGAGCTCCCACTCGAGCTGGTAGTGGTCATTCCCGTAGGCCGCGCGGTAACTCGTTTCGCTGGACCCGGAGATTGCCGCGTGGAACCGGGTTGTCTTCGTGATCACGTAGTTCGTCAGGATGCCGCCGTAGCTCCACCCGCCGACGCCGAGCCGATCCGGATCGGCGTACCCGAGAGCGATCACATGGTCCACCGCCGCATTCACGTCCTCGTAGTCGAGGTTCCCCCAGTCCGCCCAGATCGCCGCCGAGAAGTCCTCACCCCTCCCCGAAGAGCCGCGGGGGTTGGCCGCGACGACCACGTAGCCGCGCGCGGCGAACAGTTGCCACGTGCTCTGGAACGCCGTGGAGAACTGCGACACCGGCCCGCCGTGGATCCAGAGGATCGTGGGGTAACGACGTCCGGGCTGGAAGTCCGGCGGCTTCGTCACGAACCCCTGTACCTCGGTCCCGTCGGAACTGGGAAAGGTGATCCGCTCGACCTCGCCCAGCCGGACTTCGGCCAGCAGCGCGTCGTTCTCTCCGGTGAGCCGGCGGGGCTCGCCGCTCCCGTCCCAGGCGAAGACTTCGGCGGGACGGTCGGGCGTCGCCGCCGTGAAGACGGCCCGGTCCCCCGCCACCGAGACCTGTCGGAGCGCCCGCTCCCCGGCGACGACGCGGTCCGCAACCGCGTCCTCGGCGATCCCGAACGCAGCCAGGTGCCGGTTCCCCTCGTCCTCGAGGAGCGCAAACACCCGGTCCGAGCCGGCCCCGAAGCGGGGGGAACCGAGGTTGCGATCCAGACCGGCGGCGACCACGACGACTTCGTCCGTCGTCCGGTCCATCGCGAACAGCCGCTCGGTGGCGTACCAGATGAGCTCCGGCTTGCGGTTGCCGGTGTGGAGGAGCCACCGTCCGTCGGGACTGAACACCGGGGAGCGGTCCGGCCCCGGGTTCGAGGTCAGCCGCACCGGCTCGGTGGAGGCGTCGGCGTCCACCGGGACCACGAAGATGTCCGAGTTGTCGGTGGCGTCCGGGTCGCTCCCGTCTTCTGGACGGACGCTCGTGAAGGCGATTTCGGAGGAGTCCGGCGAGAAGGCGGGGGACCGGGAGTCGAAGGGGCCGAATGTGAGCTGCCGATGGTCTCCGGTGGCGGCGTCCACCCGCCAGATCCGGCTGCGGCGGTCGTCCAGATACCCCATGCCGTCCCGCTTGAACTGGAGCCGGTCCACGACGATCGGCTTCGGCTCGGCGTCCTCGTCGCCGGCGTCCGGGTCGGGATCGCGGGAGACGACGGCGAAGGCGCTGGCGTCCGGCGCCCACACGAACGAGGAGACGCCGCCCGGGAGCGCGCTCAGCTCGCGCGCCTCTCCGCCTCCGAGCGGAAGCAGCCAGATCTGCGTCCGGTCGTTCTCGCCAGAAGCCAGGAACGCGAGCTGCGAGCCGTCGGGCGCGTAGCGCGGGTGCGAAGCGGAACGGCCCTCGCGCGTCAGCGGGCGAGCGTCGCCGCCGGCGAACGGAACGACGTGGATCCGGCTCGCGGATTCGTTCGCTTCGAGCGAGATCCGGGAGACCACGTAGGCCACCTGCTCGCCATCGGGAGAAATCCGGGGATCGAAGACCGACGCGACGGCGAGGGCGTCGCTGATGCCGAAGTTCCGCCCCTGCCCGGCAGCGATGGCGGCGACGAGGAGGACGGGGACGACTCCGGCGGTGAGCCGGAGCGAGCGACCGAGGGAATGGACAGGGGACATGGCGACTCTCCGGGGCCGGAGCGAATCCCCGGCCGACTCCTGCGGAAGATACCGCCGGCTCGCCCGGACCCGGATTTCCCGGACTCCCCGGCTGGTCGCGCCCGCCCGAGCCGATGGCGTCCGTCGCATCGGACATCCTTGAGACCCTCGACGAGACCCTCGAGGAGACCCTCGAGGCCTCGGGAGTCGCTGGTCAGCGGACACGCGCCGCCCGTCCGTCCGGCGCGGTTCCCGGATCTCCGGCGGACGGGAGATCGCCGGGAGAAGTCTTCGGAGAGCGATTCGAGGCGCTTCGGATCGGACCGGGTCAGCTACTGGTAGGAAGCGACGATTCTGTCGAGCGCCTCCGGCGGGGGCCGCAGACGACTCTCCTCGAGGTGGGCGAGTGGCGTGTCCGTCATCTCGAGCGTGTCGAGGAACGTCGGCTTGTCGGGATCCACGTAGAGCAGCCCGGTCAGGAAGCGGTTGTTCTCCTGGGCGTCCAGCATCAGCTCCCGGGCGGCCCGCCGGTTCGTGGGGTCGTAGTCCTGGTCCAGCTTCCGGAGCCGAATCCAGGAACCATCATGGAGCTGCACGTCGCGGGACTGGCCTTCCTCGTACTCCACTTCGATCTGCTCGAACTCGGGCACGAAGTCCAGGAGGTGGATCGGTTCCTCGTTGTCCTTCCCCCAGGTGTAGCTCTTCGTGGAGCCGGGGTGGTTGTTGAAGGTCACGCACGGACTCAGGATGTCGAGGACGGCTGTCCCGCTGTGGGCGAGGGCGCCGCGCAGGAGCGCGACGAGCTGCTTCGGGTCGCCCGCGAAGGAGCGCGCCACGTAGGTGGCGCCGAGTTCCACCGCCATCCCGCAGAGGTCGATGTTCGGGAGGCGGTTCACTTCGCCGGAGCGGAGCTTCGCATTCTCGTCGGCGGTCGCGGAGAACTGCCCCTTGGTCAGCCCGTACACGCCGTTGTTCTCGACGATGTAGATCAGGGGGACGTTGCGGCGGACGAGATGGACGAACTGCCCGATGCCGATCGAGGCGGTGTCGCCGTCTCCGGAGACGCCGACCGCGATCAGTTTCCGGTTCGCGAGCATGGCGCCGGTGGCGACGGAGGGCATGCGGCCGTGGACCGAGTTGAACCCGTGGCTCTGCCCGAGGAAGTAGGCCGGCGTCTTGGACGAGCACCCGATACCGGACAGTTTGGCGACCTGGTGCGGACGGATGTCCGACTCGAAGAACGCGCGGATGAGCTGACTCGAGATCGCGTCGTGGCCGCACCCCTTGCACAGGGTGGAAGGCTTGCCGCGGTAGTCGCGGGCGCTCAGGCCGAGCCGGTTCGCCCGCGGTCGGCGGCGGACCCTGGCGGTTCGCTTGCGCATCTCTCCTCTCCCTTCGGCCCGCTCAGGCGCCGACGCCGAGATCCATCGCCGCGATGAAGTCGCTGACCGTTCGAGCGTCGAGCGGAAGCCCGTTGAAGTGCCGAAGACTCTTCAGGACTCCCGCCGGCAGACGGTCCCCGAACTCGGCTCGCAGGAGCTGCAGCAACTGCGCATCCCGATTCTGATCCATGACGACCACGGTGCGACGGCCGGCGACGAAATCGAGCACCCGGGGGGACAGCGGGAGGGCCCGCAACCGGAGGTAGTCCACCTCGATCCCGGCCTGCTCGCGGAGCGTGACCCGGGCCTCCTCGATGGCGGGGTCCGAGGTCCCGAAGCCGATGATGCCGATCTCGCTCGGAGGATCGGCGGCGTGGATCACCGGCTCGGGCAGGATCGAGCGGGCGGTCTCGAACTTCCGGGCGAGCCGCTCCATGACCCGGACGTACGCCTCCTCGCTCTCGGTGTACTCGGCGCTCTCGTCGTGGCCGCTGCCCCGGGTGAAGTAGGCGGCCGCCGGATGGTCCGTGCCCGGGAGCGTGCGCCACGGGATCCCGTCCCCGTCCACATCGGCGTAGCGCTGGAAGGAGCCCGTCCGCCGCAGATCCTCCGCTGTCAGCACCTTGCCCCGGTCCATGGGACGGTCCGGATACTGAAAGGGATCGGTCGCCCAGATGTTCATCCCCAGATCCAGATCGGACAGCACGAACACCGGGGTCTGCAGCCGCTCGGCGTAGTCGAACGCCCGCCAGCCGAACTCGAAGCACTCGGCGGTCGAGGCGGGGAGGAGACAGACGTGCCGGGTGTCGCCGTGGGAGAGCGCGTAGGTGGACAGGACATCCCCCTGCGCGGTCCGCGTGGGAAGCCCGGTGGAGGGGCCGACCCGCTGGATGTTCCAGATCACCGCGGGGATTTCCGCGTAGTAGCCCAGCCCGACGAACTCGGACATGAGCGAGATCCCGGGACCCGATGTCGCGGTCATGGCCCGCGCGCCCGCCCATCCGGCGGCGAGCGCCATCCCGACGGCCGCGAGCTCGTCCTCGGCCTGCACGACGGCGAACGTGGATTTCCCGTCCTCCTCGCGGCGGTGGCGGCGAAGGAACTTCTCGAGCTGCTCCACCAGACTCGAGGAAGGCGTGATCGGATACCAGGTCGCCACGCTGGCCCCGCCGAACATGGCGCCGAGGGCGGCGGCGGCGTTGCCGTCGATGAGGATCTTCCCCTCGTTGCGGTCCATCGGGGCGACGGTGTGGGGATCGCGCTTCCGGAGGTTCTCGCGCACGTAGCGGGCCCCGATGCGCACGGCGCGATGGTTCAGCGCGATGGCGGTCTTCTTGCCGCGGAACTGCGCGGCGATCGAGGCGTCCACGGCCTCCGGAGCGATGGACAGCAGCTCGCCGAGAACCCCCACATAGACCATGTTGGCGAGGAGCTTCCGGAGACGCACCTCCCGGGTGATCTCGCCCGCGAGATCCTGCAGGGGCGCCGGATAGAAGACCAGGTCATCCCGCTGCCGCTCGAGGCGCATCCCGGCCTGGTACACGACGACCGCCCCCGGCTCGAGGCCGCGAACGTCGCGGGCCGCCGTCTGCGGGTTCAGGGCGACGAGATAGTCCACGCGCCGCCGGCGCGCCACCCACCCGTCCCGGTTCGCGCGAATCGTGAACCACGTCGGCAGGCCGGCGATGTTCGAGGGGAAGAGATTCTTGCCTCCCACCGGAATCCCCATCCGGAAGAGCGAACGGAGAAGGACGAGGTTGGAGGACTGGCTTCCCGAACCGTTGACCGTGGCGACCTGGATCGTCAGGTCATTGACGATCGGGCGTTCCCGGACTTCCGGAGATGCGGCTTCGGCGAGCGCCGAACTGTTGGACATCGGTGATTCTGGAGTGACGGCGCGGCGCCGGTCGGGATCGCGAACGGGCCGCGGCGCGGCGCGTCTCGCGAGAAAACGGCGTGGCCCCGAGACTCGCCCGGAGGAACGTCGGCCCGGAGATCTCCCGTCGCGGTCCGAGACATTCGGCCTCGGGAACGGACACCCGGGCGAAGCACCGTTCCGGGGAACTTCGGGCCGGATTCTACCCCACCCCGCCCCCGAAACCCGGCCCCGCGGCAGACTCCCTTCCCCGCCCCGGACTGCTACGCTGTACGGTCGCCGTTCCGGCGGCTTTCGGCTTCGCATGCGACCCACCTGGCAGGGAAACCTCAAGCTCGCCCTCGTGCTCGTTCCGGTCCGCGCCTACCCGGCGGCGCGGGTCCGATCCGTGTCCATGAACCAGCTCCACGAGGAGTGCCGGTCGAGGATCCGGCAGCAGCGGCGCTGTCCGACCTGCGACCGGGCCGTGGAGCGCGCCGAGATCGTCAAGGGCTACCAGTACGGCAAGGGGCAGTACGTGCTCATGCGTCCGGACGACCTGCAGCGGCTCCAGCTCCCCTCGCACCGCACCCTCGACATCGTGCAGTTCGTCGAGGAATCGGAGATCAACCCCCTCTACTACCACGGCTCCTACTACCTGGCGCCGGGCGGAGAGGTGGCCGCCGGACCGTTCCACACGCTCCTCGCGGCGATGAAGACGGCGAACCGCATCGCGATCGCCCAGGTCGTCCTCCACGGCAAGGAGAAAGTGGTCGCCATCCGGCCCCACGACCAGGTGTTCATCATGTCCTACCTGCACTACCGCGACGAAGTGAGGCGGGTGAGCGACATTGACGACCTCCCCGAGCCGAGGGCGCCGGGTCCGGCGGAGTCCGCCATGGCCCGCCAGCTCCTCGACGCCTACGCGAAGCCGCTCGACCTCGGCGCCTTCGAGGACGGCTACCGCAAGCGGTTCCTCGAAGTCGTGGAAGCGAAGAGCCGGGGCGAGGAACTCGTGACGCCGCCGGCGGTCGAGCCGCGGCGCGTGATCAACCTGATGGATGCGCTGAAGTCGAGCCTGGCCCGCATCGAGGGCGAGATCGTCGAGCCGGCCGCGGAGTCGCGTCCCCACTGAGTCCGACGCCGCCCTTTCCGGCCGAATGGCTGGAGAACGGGCTCCCGCCCATGCTCGCGGAAACCGGAACCGCCGCGTTCGACTCCCCGCGCCACCTGTTCGACGCCAAGTGGGACGGGCTTCGCTCCATCGCCTTCTTCGGTCCCCGGGTCCACCTCCAGGCCCGGAGCCGGCGCGACCAGACGCCGCAGTTCCCGGAAGTGGCGGAAGCGCTCGGGATCTTGCCGGGATCCGGGATCCTCGACGGCGAGATCGTGGTGCTCGACGGCGACCGGGCCAGCTTCCCGCTGGTCATGGAGAGGAACCGGCTGCGGGGCGCCGCCGCCATCCGTCGAGGCCGGGAGAAGGCGCCCGCGTGGTTCGTGGCCTTCGATCTCCTCTGCCGGGACGGCGATCCCCTCGTCGGCAGACCGCTCGCCGAGCGGCGGTCGCGGCTCGACCTCCTTCTCCCGGGCCGGGGCGGAACCCTGTTCGCGAACCCCATGGTCGTGGGCGCCGGCGAGCGCTTCTTCGGGGCGATGCGGGAGCGGGGCCTCGAAGGCATGGTGGCGAAGCGTCTCGACAGCCCCTACCGCATCGGCGAGCGCTCCGACGCCTGGCTCAAGGTCAAGCTGCGGCGGGAGCTCTCCGGCGTCGTCTTCGGGACGCTCCACCGGCGGGAAGGCGGAGCGGTCCGTTCGCTGGTCGTGGGAGCGTGGGGGAGTTCGGGCCCGGTCTGGCTCGGGAATGTGGGAAGCGGACTCGACGACGCCACCCGCTCCCGGCTTCGCGATGTCCTCGCCGCCTACGAGGCGCCGCAGCCGCCGGGATTCCCGGCCTCGCCGCCGGACGGGGTGATCCGCTTCGTGCGGCCGCTCCTCGTGGTCCGGGTGGAGTACCTGGAGCTGACCCCGGCGGGTCACCTTCGCCATCCGGTGTTCGCCGGCTTCGAGGACCGGGATCCCCGAACCTGCCGGGCGCCGATCAGCCCGCCACGTCGAGCAGGTCCCGAATCACCCGCGCCGTGAGTCCCCAGATGTCGTGGCCCCGCCACCGGTAGCGCCAGAGGACCCGCGGACCCACGATCGTTCCGTCCGCGCGCACCCGGCGGGGCTGGACCTCGGTCTCCTCGATCCGGCCGCTCGCCAGCTCGTCCCACGGGACCGCGAACACCAGGTCCACCTCCGGGCCGGCCCGGAGAACCAGGGGCCGCTCCGGCGTCTCCCGGATCCAGCCCACGAACGGGCTCAGCCGGAATCCGTGGTAGGTCGGACGCTCGTCGAGCCTTCCCAGCAGGCGAACCCTCCCGGGGTCGAGTCCGATCTCCTCGCTCGATTCCCGAAGCGCCGCCGCTGCTCCGGTCTCGCCGGGCTCCACCATCCCGCCGGGGAACGCGATGTCACCGGGCTGCCTCCGAAGCGCCGCCGCCCGCCGGGTCAGGATGAGCCGGGGCGCCGCGCCGACGCCCCCCACGAGCGGCGCCAGGATCGCCGCCGCGCGC
>JAJEAO010000033.1 GCA_022822745.1 Acidobacteriota bacterium | reverse complement strand
GTGGTCGCCCGCTACCGCGCGGCGCTCGAGGTCCTCCCCGGTTCCAGCGACCTGGTGTTCGAGGCCGCCGAAGCGGCGGCCGCGGCCGGGAACCGCGAGCAGGCGCTCGACTGGTTCGAGGACGTGTCCGACGACCCGGGCGCGGCGGCGCGCGACGCCCTCGCCGCCTCGATCGCCGCCGCCCGACTCCTCGCCGACTCCGGACGCCTCGCCGACAGCCTGGTCCGGCTGGACCAGGTCCGGGAGCACCCGGCGCTGCCGGAACATCCGGACCTGGCGGCGAGCGCGCTGGAGTTCGCCGACCGGCTCGCCTACGTCCGCCTCACCGAGCGGTTCGATCGCATCCGGGAGACCGAGCGGGGCACCCGCGAGCAGCTCGCCGCCGTTCTCGCGCTCGAGCTCGGGATCCCGGAGGCCGGCGGCGCGGCGGGAGCGAACGGCGATCCCGGGATCGTGATCGCGGTGGACCTGGAGCGAAGCTGGGCGGCGGATCAGATCCTCGCGGCCGTGGGAGCGGGGTACATGCGCATCTTCCCCGACAACACCTTCAAGCCCCGCGACTACGTGACCCGGGCGGAGCTCGCCGAATCGCTCGCCGCGGCGCTGGCGGCGCTCCACCCCGCGCGTCACCGGGCTGCTCTCGCGGGGGCGCGGGCGGTGGAGCTCGAAGATGTCCCCGCGGGACACCGGCAGCGGGATCCGATCGCGGTCGCGGTGGAACTGGACCTGCTCTCCGAATCGGACAGCCGGTTCCGCCCCCGGGATTTCGCCTCGGGCGCCGACATCCTGCGCGCGGTGCGAACGCTCAAGGAACGGATCGCGGCATCGGGCTGAAGCATCGGGCTGAACTCGCCGCGGGTTCGCGCTCCACCCGGCCTCCCTCGGGGGGCAGGCCCCGCCGGGGAGGGCCGGCGGCGCGTTCTCCTGGCCGGGGAGGGCCGACTGGGCGCTCCCGTGGCCCGGGAGGGCCGACTGGGCGTTCCCGTGGCCGGAGGCGGGACCGGCGTCCGGGGAACGAGCCGCGGCCGCCGGTTGTGATGAGATAGGGGCATGTCCTCGCGCTCCGGTTCTCGTCTGCATCGTCTCATCTCTGCTGGCGCCGCACTGTCCCTCGTCGGGCTCGTGGCGCCGCTCCCGGGCGCCGGGCAGGAGCGCGAGCTGACGGTGGCGCCCGAGTCGCTGGAGATGCGCGTGGGGCAGACGGCGACGATCGCCGCCACCCTGAGCGGAGGGGACTCGGGATCCCGGGTGCTCTTCTTCTCGCTCGATCCGACGGACGTGAGCGTTTCCCATACCGGGATCGTGACCGCGCACCGGGCGGGGGACCACACGCTGGTGGCGCTCGCGCCCACGGCGGGAACGACCCCCGGATTCACCCGGGCCGACGACCCCGGCCTCCGGGTGGAGATCCCGGTGCGCGTCCTGCCCTCGGAGCTCGCGTCGCTCCGCTTCGAGGGCCTTCCGGACCGGATCCGGGTCGGCGCGAGCGTCCCGATCCGCGTCCTCGCCGAGGACACCGGGGCCGAACCGCGCGACGTCCGTCCGGAGCTCGCGATCTCGCCGCCGGGAAGCGCGGCAGTGACCGGGTTCGGACCGCTGTTCGAGGGGACGTACCACGCCCACCCGTTCTACGACCGGCCGCGGCCGCCCACCTACCTCGCCGAGGCCGCGGGGGTCCTGCGCGCGCTCGCCCCGGGCGCCGTCACGCTCACGGCCCGCCTCGGGGAACTCGTCACCGAAGCGCAGGTCGAAATCACGGACAACCCGGTGCGATCGCTCGAGCTCGCCGCCACTCTCGCCGGAGCACCGCTCTCCGGACCGGTGCGCACCGGGGACGTGGTTCGCTTCTCCCCCGCCGCGGCCGACGCCTCCGGCGGGGCCGTCGCGGACGCCCCGGTGCGCTTCTCCCTCGAATCCCACCCGGACCCCAGCCGATTCGACACGGTGGGGGCCGGCGCGCCGGCGCAGATCCTCTCCGACGGGCGTTTCGTCGCCGAGCAGCCCGGTCTGTATGTGGTCTCGGCGGCGTCGGGGCCGTCGCGCGCGGAGATGGCGCTCACCGTGGTTCCGCGCGACGTGGGGATGGCCATCGAGTTCGTGGGGCACGCCCCGGTCCGTGACCGCGCCACCTCGGATCTCTGGATCTGGGAAGGGGTGGATGGCCGCGACTACGCCGCGCTCGGCACCTGGAACGCGGACGGCCACGCCCTCTTCTTCGACGTGACCGACCCGACCGACATGCGGCGGATCGCCGAGGTCCAGGTGGACGCCCGCACCGTGAACGACGTCAAGGTGTCGGCGGACGGACGGACGGCGGTCATCACCCGCGAAGGCGCCTCGAACCGGCGAAACGGCTTCGTGATTCTCGACGTCTCCGATCCGCGGAATCCGGAGATCCTGTCCCGTTTCGATGACGAGATGACCGGGGGCGTCCACAACGTGTTCTTCCACGAGGGGCACATCTACGCGATCAACAACGGCAGCCGCTGGGATGTCGTGAACGCCGAGGATCCCGCGAACCCGTTCCGGGTCGCCCGCTTCGAGGATCCCCGCCCCGGGCGCAGCGTTCACGATGTGTGGGTTCACGACGGCATCGCATTCCAGGCCGGGAACACCGACGGCCTCGTCGTGGTGGATGTCGGGGGCGGCGGGATGGGTGGCTCGCCCCGGAACCCGGTGGAGATGGGACGGCTCTACCAGCTCACCGGCTGGAACCACGCGGTGTGGCCGTTCCGGAGCCGTTCCGCGGACCGGTTCTACGTGGTCACCGGCGACGAGTCCCACCCGGTGAACCCGCGGATCCCGGGGCCGATCATCTCGTGGGAGGAGCGGATGCCTTCCCGCGCCATGGGATTCATCCACATCAACGAGTTCGACGACCCGGAGCGGCCGGTCGAGATCGCCCGGTACCGCGTCCCCGAGGCCGGGCCGCACAACCTCTGGATCGACTACGACGAGGACCTCATGTACGTCGCCTACTTCAACGGCGGGCTCCGGGTCGTGGACGTTTCCGGGGAGCTGGTCGGCGATCTCTACCGGCAGGGCCGGGAAGTGGCGAAGTTCTACTCCGATGACCCCCAGGGCTTCATCCCGAACGCCCCCTTCGTCTGGGGGCCGCAACCGCACAAGGGCGTCATCTTCTTCTCCGACTTCAACAGCGGCCTGTGGGCCGTGAGGCTCGTCCCGCGGGAGGACCGTTCCCCCTCGGCGGACCGGTGAGCGGGCGCCCCCCGCCGGCCCCCGGAGGATCGTGCATCGGTTCCTGAACGGCGGGACGCTGGGATTCCCGGCGTGGGTGCTCGCAGCCAGCGTTCTCGCCCTGGCCCGGCCCGGGTGGTTCACCTGGTTCAGCGGCCCGCTCATCCCGATCGGCCTCGGAGTCATCATGCTGGGGATGGGGCTGACGCTCGAGGTCGAGGACTTCCGCCGGGTGCTCCGCCGCCCGCTGCCGATCGGACTCGGGGTCGTGCTCCAGTTCGGGGTGATGCCCGCGACCGGATACGCGGTGGCCGCGGCGATGGGGCTCCCGACCGAGTTCGCGGTGGGGCTCATCCTGGTCTCGTGCTGCCCCGGCGGTGTGGCCTCCAACGTGATCTCGTATCTCTCGCTCGCGGACGTCCCGGCGTCCGTCTCCATGACCGCGGTGTCCACGGCGGTCTCGGTCGCGATGACGCCGCTGCTCACCGCCTGGCTCGCCGGGAGCCGCATCGAGGTTCCGGCGGCGGGGCTGCTCCTGAGCACCTTCCAGGTCGTCGTGTTCCCGATCCTCGCCGGGCTGTTCCTGAAGCGCTCGTTCCGCCGCCTCACGAACGCGGTCGAGCCGTTCGGGCCGTTCGTGTCCGTGGCCCTGATCACGCTCATCGTGGCCTCGATCATCGGGGCCAGCCGGAGCGCGATCCTCGAGTCGGGGGGCGCGCTGCTGCTCGCCGTGTTCTGGCTCCACGCCGGCGGGTTCGGCCTCGGTTACGCGCTGAGCCGCCTCTTCGGTCGCGGCGAGCGGACGGCGCGCACAGTGGCGATCGAGGTCGGGATGCAGAACTCGGGGCTGGGCGTCGTCCTTGCCCGGCAGAACTTCTCCAGCCCGCTCGTCGCGGTTCCGAGCGCGCTGTCCAGCCTGATGCACTCGCTGGTCGGGAGCGCGCTCGCAGGCATCTGGCGTCTCCGCTCGCTCCGCGCGGGGCGATCCTCGAAGATCGCCTGACGACGACCGGTCCGGAGGACTGGCTCCGGCCTCCTACAATCGCCGCTTCGGTTTCCGTGCTTCCGGGGAGGCGCCCATGACATTTCGCCTGCTGCTCATGCTGGGGATCTCGGTTCCGCTCGCCCACGGGACGCTCGCCCAGGACGCCGAGGACGCGGCCGGAAACGAGGAGGAGGGGCTGCCGCTCCAGCCCTCCGAGACCCTGTCCTTCGCGGTCACCGAAGGAACCTGGATGTCCCTCGACGTGTCACCGGACGGTCGGACCCTGGTCTTCGATCTGCTGGGCGACCTCTACACCCTGCCCATCGAAGGCGGGACCGCAACCCGCATCGTCGGCGGCATCTCGTTCGAGAGCCAGCCGGTGTGGTCGCCGGACGGCGCCGGGATCGCCTTCCTGAGCGACCGCAGCGGCGTCGAGAACCTCTGGGTCGCGAACGCGGACGGCAGCGAACCGCGGGCGCTCACGAAGGACGGACCGACCCGGGATCGCCCGCAGCTCATGGTCTCCCCGAGCTGGACCCCGGACGGCGAGTACGTCCTCGTCTCCCGGTCGCGCCCGCCCGACCGGACGGCGGGCGTGTTCCTCGTCCACCGCGACGGCGGCTCCGGCGTGCGGCTCGGCGAGCCGCCCCCGGAAGCGGCCCCCGGCGGGCCGCAGCCGCCGAACCGGCTCGGCGCGGTCGCCTCCCCCGACGGCCGCCACATCTACTTCTCCGAGCGCCGCGGGACCTTCAACTACAACGCGCAGTTCCCGATCTGGCAGATCGTGCGCTTCGATCGCGAGTCCGGCGAGGAAACCACGATCACGAGCGCTCCGGGAAGCGCCATGCGTCCGCTGCTGAGTCCTGACGGACGCCATCTCGTGTACGCCACCCGGCACCGGACCGGGACGGCGCTCCGGGCGCGTGACCTGACCACCGGCGAGGAGCGCTGGCTCGCCACCGGCGTCACTCGGGACGACCAGGAATCGCGCGCCAGCCGCGACACGATGCCGGGCTACGCCTTCGTCCCCGACGGCAGCGCCCTCATCGCCACCGTGGACGGGGGCATCCGCAGCATCGCCTTCGATACCGGGGCGATGACCGAAATCCCGTTCGAGGCGCAGATCGAAGCCGAGGTCGCGCCCCGGCTCTACTACCCCCGCCGGGTGGATGACGGCCCGGAGGTCACCGCGCGCATCATCCGCTGGCCCCGGATCTCCCCGGACGGGAGCGCCCTGGTCTTCTCGGCGTTCAGCCGTCTCTACCGGATGGACCTCCCCGGCGGGACGCCGCGCCGACTCACCGATTCCGACGAGGACGAGTTCATGCCGGCGTGGTCGCCGGACGGATCGAGGATCGCGTACGTGACCTGGTCGAGCGCCGGCGGCCATCTGAAGTCGGTCGCCGCGGGCGGCGGGACCGGGACCACGCTCACGACGGAACCCGCGTTCTACGCCGAGCCCGCCTGGCATCCGTCGGGAGACCGCATCGCGCTCCGTCGGGCTCCGGTCAGGGAACACCTCTACTCGTTCCTGCGGGAGATGGAGGGGGCCTCCGACCTCTACGGCCCGGACGCCCCCCGCGGCGAGATCGGCGGGATGCGCCCCGCCGAACTGAGCGAGCTCCTGCTCGTCCCCGCGGCCGGCGGGGACGCGGAAGTGATCGGGCCATCGGAGAACGGCCGCTTCCCGCACTTCACCGACGATCCGGAGCGGGTGTTCCTGACGGTGGGGAGCGAGGGGCTCGTCTCCTTCCGGCTCGACGGCGCGGACCGGCGGAGCCACCTGAAGATCACCGGCCGCGGCGCCGGACGGAACCCGCCCCCCGCCAGCCAGATCGTGCTCTCCCCCGACGGGGGAAGCGCCCTGTTCGAGCTGCAGAACCGGCACTTCGTCGTTCCCGTGCCGCGTGCGGGCAACCGAACCCTCGAGGTCCGCGTGGGCGGTGGCGACACGCCGGTCCCGGTGCGCGAGGTGGCCCCGGAGGGCGGGGACTTCCTGAGCTGGACGTCGGACGGCTCGGGCCTCGTCTGGTCGCTCGGCAACCGGGTGTACCGGAAGGACGCCACTTCCGCCGGCGACGAGGACGCCGGCGAGCCCGCAGTGTTCGAGGCGGTCGTGACCGAACCGCGGGCGCTGCCCGAAGGCTCCATCCTGCTCCGGAACGCCGCGCAGATCCTCACCATGGACGGCGAGGAGATCCTCCGGGGAGGCGATGTCCTCGTCGAGGGGCACCGGATCGCCGCCGTCGGAGTCGGCCTCGAGGCGCCCGAGGGCGCCCGGGTGATGGATGTCTCGGGCAGGACGGTGATGCCCGGCTACGTGGACGCCCACGCCCACATGTGGGCGCCTCGAGGGGTTCACCAGCGGCAGGTGTTCCAGCACCTCGCGAACCTCGCCTACGGAGTCACGACGACCCGGGATCCGCAGACCTCCACCGCCGATGTCTTCGCCTACCGCGATCTGCAGGAGACCGGCCGGATCCTCGCCCCCCGGATCTACGCCACCGGCCCGGGGATCTTCTCGCGCTCGGGCGTGTACGACGAGGAAGCCGCCGACCTCTTCCTGAAGCGCTACGGCCGGACCGGCTACGACGCGATGACGATCAAGCAGTACATCGTCGGCGACCGCATCGTGCGGCAGTGGGTGGCGATGGCGTCGGCGAAGCACGAGCTGACCCCGACGACCGAGGGCGCGCTCGATCTCAAGCTGAACCTGACCCAGATGGCCGATGGCTACTCCGGCCACGAACACAGCCTCCCCATCATCCCGATCCACGACGATGTGGCGCAGTACGTGGCCCGCACCGACACCTACTACACGCCCACGATCCTGGTCGCCTACGGCGGTCCGTGGAGCGAGAACTACTTCTTCCAGAACACCGACGTCGTCTCCGACGAGAAGCTGGCCCGGTTCATCCCGGCCGCCATCCTGGACAACATGGTCCGGCGGCGCGGGCAGTGGTTCCTGCCCGAGGAGTACGTTCACGAGGGAATCGCCGAGGGCTGCACCCGGGTGATCCGGGCGGGAGGCCGCTGCGCGCTGGGGAGCCACGGCCAGCTCCAGGGACTCGGCGCCCACTGGGAGCTGTGGGCGCTCCAGTCCGGCGGGCTCACTGAGCACGAAGCGCTCATCGCGGCCACGCTCTATGGAGCGGAAGCGATCGGCCTCGCCGAGGATCTGGGAACGCTCACCGCCGGGAAGCTCGCCGACCTCCAGATCCTCGACGCCGACCCGCTCGCGGACATCCGCAACACGAACACGGTCCGCTACGTGATGCTCGGAGGCAACCTCTACGACGCCTCCGACATGTCGCAGATCTGGCCGGTGGAGCGCCCCGCTCCCGAGCGTTTCTGGGACGGCGACGACCCGCCGTCGTCCCTGCCGGGACGGTAGCCCGAATTCCCCATCCCCGGGCAGTCCGGGTCCGGGGCCGCGTCATCGGCCCCGTGGCATCCGGCTGAGGCGAGGGAGTCGCCGGGACCATGACCGACGACCGTGGGTCCGGCGTCGGTTCCGCGTCTCCGGCGCGCCAGGAGTCACCAGGAGGAATCCAGCCGGTCGCGGCGCGCTTCGGCCGTACCGTTCACATCGGCCCGGAAGCCATCCAGGGGTCGATCAGCTCGATCCCGAATCCAGCGAAGTGGCGGACGTTCCGGGTGGCGAGCGGGATTTCTTCCGCGCGAGCCGTCCCGGCGATCAGCGCGTCCGCCAGCGGGAGCGTACGGCCCGCCCGCTCGGCTTCGACTCGAATCCTTGCGGCTTCCCGCGCCCTCCGCGCCGTGAGATCCAGGATTCGATCCTGAAAGTACGCCTCGGTTTCCCGAACGAACCGGGTCAGCCGGTCGCGCCGGCCGCCCGGAGGCAACCGGCGGATGCCGTAGTCGAGCTCATGAAGCACAACGACCGGCAGGCATGTCTCACGCGACACGGCTTCCAGGAACGCGCGAACGCCAGGATCCGGCGCCGGTCGCGCCATCTCGGAAACGACGTTCGTGTCCAGGAGGACACTCGAGGACCGCGACGCGGTCACTCTTCCTCCAGCGAATCGGCGAAGGGAATCTCCCGTCCTCCATCAACCCGACTCGGCAGCTCGAAGTCGTCGCAGCACCGCGGAGCGTTGGCCACCAGCCACGCGCCGAGACCCATCTCCCGCGCGGCTCGCGCCCTCCATTCCTCCATCGGAACAACAACGACCGGTCGCTGCTTGCCGATCTGCTGGGGCCCCTCCTCGCTGGCGCGACGCAACACTTCGGACAGGCGAGCCTTGGCTTCGGCAACCGTCCACGAGGTCTCGCACCGGGTGAAGTCGTAGGATGTGGAATCCGTCGAGCGGGCTCTCGGCGTGCGCATCAGACAACTCTAGTCCATTGTGGACTATTCTGGTCCGCTTCGACGGGAAAGATGGCCCAACGGGACGAGCCGCGAACCGGATGACTTCCGCACCGACGGGGTCGGCAGCCCCGCTCCGGCGCGGGCGCCGCCGGAGCGCGCCTCTCCGAACCCGGCAGAGGCGCCAGGCGGAGCATCGGACATGCTTCGTCAGCATCGCCCGCCGTTTCTGGAGACAGCCATGAGAATCCCGCCCCCGCCCGCATCGCTTGCCCTGGTGATCCTCGTCGGATGCGGGGGCGGGCTCGACTACCCCGAGACGAACGAGGAGGAGGTCGTCGAAATGCTCCACGGCGTGGAGGTCGAGGATCCCTACCGCTGGCTCGAAGACGACAACGATCCCGAGGTTCTCGCGTGGGTGGACGCCCAGAACGAGGTCACGTTCGATTATCTGAACTCCTTGCCGGGACGCGATGCGCTCGAAGCCCGGCTGACCGAGCTCCAGGACTACGCCCGCCGCAGCGCCCCGTTCCGGTTCGGACCCCACTGGTTCATCCGGGCGAACGACGGCCTCCAGGACCAGGATGTCCTCTACCGCACTCCCGGCCCGGGAACTCCGGAGGACGAGTGGGAGGTGCTTCTCGATCCGAACGGGCTCTCCGACGACGGAACCGTCAGCCTGGGGGTGACCTCCTTCACGAAGGACGGAGCGCTCATGGCCTACGCCCTCGGAGAGGCTGGCTCCGACTGGCAGGAGTTCCATGTCGTGGAGGTCGAGTCGGGGGAGAAGCGCGACGACCACCTCCGCTGGATCAAGTTCTCCGGGGCGGCCTGGACCCATGACAACGGCGGCTTCTTCTACAGCCGCTACCCCGAGCCCGACCCGGACGCCGCCCAGGGCGGAGTGAACCGCAACCAGACGATCTGGTATCACCGGCTGGGGACGCCCCAGGACTCCGACACGCTCGTGCTCGCCCGGCCCGAGGAACCGGACTGGCTCTTCGGCGCCGAGGTCTCGGACGACGGGCGCTTCCTCGTGGTCAGCATTCGCGAGGGGACGAGTGACGAGAACCGCATCCACGTCGTGGACCTCGGCGACCCCGAAGCCCCGTCTCTCGGCGGCGAGGCAACCCCGCTGCTCGACGGGAACGACGCCTCCTGGCAGTTCCTCGGCAACGACGGAACCCGCTTCTACTTCCTGACCGACCACGACGCCCCCCGCTACCGGGTCGTGGCGGTGAACGTCACCCGCCCCGCTCCCGGGAACTGGCTGGAGATCGTCCCGGAGGCGGAGCAGACGCTCGAGAGCGCCCGGATCGTGGGGGATCGGCTGATTCTCGGCTATCTCGAGGACGCGAAGAGCCGACTCGCCGCGCACACCCTCGACGGCGCCTTCGAGCGCGATATCCCCCTTCCCGGCATCGGGTCCGTGGGGCAGCTCTCCGGCGGCCGCGAGGATGAGGTCGTCCACTTCTCGTTTTCCTCGTTCCTGATCCCGCCCTCGGTGTTCCGCTACGAGCTCGCTTCCGGCGAGACCCGGCCGCATTGGGCGCCCGACTTCGATTTCGACTTCGACGCCTTTGAAACCACCCAGGTCTTCTTCTCCTCGAGCGACGGAACCGAAGTGCCCATGTTCCTGACCCACCGGAGAGACCTCCGACGGGACGGCGACAACCCGGTTCTGCTCTACGGATACGGCGGGTTCAACATCAGTCTGCGCCCCGGATTCAGCCCGTGGACCCTCGCCTTCCTCGAGCGGGGAGGCGTCCATGCCCAGGTCAACCTGCGCGGCGGGGGGGAGTACGGGGAGGCGTGGCATGAGGCCGGAATGCTGGAGAACAAGCAGAACGTGTTCGACGACTTCATCGCCGCCGCCGAGTTCCTGATCCACGACTCGGTGACCCGTCCGTCGCGGCTCGCCATCGCCGGAGGCTCGAACGGAGGCCTGCTCGTCGGCGCCGTGCTGAACCAGCGGCCGGAGCTGTTCGGGGCGGCGCTTCCGGCGGTCGGGGTCATGGACATGCTCCGATTCCACCGGTTCACGATCGGGTGGGCCTGGGTTTCCGACTACGGCAGTCCGGACGATCCCGAGATGTTCCCGGTGCTCCGCGCCTACTCGCCGTACCACAACATCGCGCCGACGGAGGACTTTCCGCCGACGCTCGTGACGACCGCCGACCACGACGACCGGGTGGCGCCGGGACACTCCTTCAAGTACGCGGCCCGCCTGCAGGAGGTCCACGGCGGGGGAGAGGCGCCGGTCCTCCTCCGCGTCCAGAAGAGCGCCGGGCACGGAGGCGGGATGCCGGTCTCGATGCGGGTCGCACTGGAGGCGGACCGCTGGGCCTTCGTCCTCCACCACCTCGGCGTGGATTGACCTCGTCGCCCGGCCCGCCGCGCTCACCCGGGTCGGGGGACACCGTCCACTGTCCGCGCCGGATCTGGAATCAGACAGAAACGCACTCAGATTTATCTGGTATCGAACGGCTAAAGAGCCCTTGACAAACGGGCACTCCGCGCCTATCTTTCCCATCGTCCGGGGCAGCCGCCGCGCGCGGGACCGGACCGGCCCGGTTTCCGGGCCGCCCACCTACCCCCCGCGTGGCCGCCTGGCGGGCGCGCGAACCCCAGAGGAGACAGGTCCTGATGAACATCAAGCCCCTGAGGGAGAACGTCGTCCTCCGTCGTCTCGAAGCGGAGGAGGAGCGGATCGGCTCCATCATCATCCCCGACACCGCCAAGGAGAAGCCGATGACCGCCGAGGTCGTGGCTCTGGGCGCTGGCAAGGTCCTCAAGGACGGCTCGCGGCAGGCCCCCGAGGTCGAAGTCGGACAGACCGTCCTCATCGGCAAGTACTCGGGCTCCGAAGTGAAGCTCGACGGCGAGGACTACCTCATCGTCCGCGAGGACGAGATCCTGGGCATCGTCGAGTAGGCGCGCCCCCGGAAAGGAGAACCATCGAATGGCCAAGAACATCGTTTACAACGAGGAGGCCCGGCAGGCGATCCTCCGCGGCGTCTCGAAACTCGCCGCGGCCGTCCGGGTCACCCTCGGACCGAAGGGGCGCAACGTCGTCCTCGAGAAGAAATTCGGCTCCCCGGTCGTCACCAAGGACGGCGTCACCGTCGCCAAGGAAGTGGACCTCGAGGACCCCGTGGAGAACCTCGGCGCCAAGATGGTGCGCGAGGTCGCCTCCAAGACTTCCGACGTGGCCGGCGACGGCACGACGACAGCCACCGTGCTGGCTCAGTCCATCTTCCGGGAGGGGCTGCGGAACGTCACCGCCGGCTCGAACCCGATGGAGCTCAAGCGCGGGATCGACAAGGCCGTCGCCGCGGTGGTCGGCGACATCCAGGGCCGGTCCAAGGACGTGAGCGGCGAGATGATCGCGCAGGTCGGCTCGATCTCCGCGAACGGCGACAGCGAGATCGGCGGCATCATCGCCCAGGCGATGGAGAAGGTCGGCAAGGACGGCGTGATCCAGGTCGAGGAGAGCCGGACCCTGAACACCGAGCTCGACGTCGTGGAGGGCATGCAGTTCGACCGCGGTTACCTCTCGCCGTACTTCGTGACCGACTCGGAGCGCATGGAGGCCGTCCTCGAGGACTGCCTGGTGCTGGTCCACGAGAAGAAGATCTCCAGCATGAAGGACATGCTCCCGGTGCTCGAGAAGGTCGCCCAGGCGGGCCGGCCGCTCCTCGTGATCGCCGAGGATGTGGAGGGCGAGGCGCTCGCGACGCTGGTCGTGAACAAGCTGCGCGGCACCCTGAAGGCGGCGGCGGTCAAGGCTCCCGGATTCGGGGACCGGCGCAAGGCCATGATGGAGGACATCGCGATCCTGACCGGCGGGCGGGCGCTGTTCGAGGATCTCGGCATCAAGCTCGAGAACCTGCAGATGCCCGATCTCGGCCGGGCCAAGAAGGTCATCATCTCCAAGGAAGAGACCACGATCGTGGACGGGGCCGGCACGGCCGCGGCGATCGAGGGCCGGATCCAGCAGATTCGGGCGCAGATCGAGGACACCACTTCGGACTACGACCGCGAGAAGCTGCAGGAGCGGCTGGCCAAGCTCGTGGGCGGCGTGGCGCTGATCAAGGTCGGCGCCGCCACCGAGACCGAGATGAAGGAAAAGAAGGCCCGAGTCGAGGATGCGATGCACGCCACCAAGGCTGCGGCCGAGGAAGGCATCGTGCCCGGCGGCGGCATCGCCACGATCCGGGCCGGTCATGTCCTGGACGCCCTCGCCAGCGACGACAGCCTGAGCCATGACGAGCAGGTCGGGGTCAAGATCGTGGCCCGCGCCATCGAGGAGCCCCTGCGCTGGATCGCCCAGAACGCCGGCCACGAAGGCGCCATCATCGTGAACCGGGTGAAGGAGCTCGAAGGCAACATCGGCTTCAACGCCGCGACCGACGAGTACACCGACCTGGTGGACGCCGGGGTCATCGACCCGACCAAGGTCGTCCGCTTCGGCCTCCAGAACGCCGCGTCCATCGCGAGCCTGCTGCTCACGACCGAGGCTCTCGTCACCGAGATCCCGGAGAAGGACGACAAGGCGGGCGCCGGAGGCCCTCCGGGCGCCGGTGACATGGGGGGCATGGACTACTAGTCCCGTTCCGCCCCCGTTCGGGCGCCGGCGCTCTCGGGCGCCGGCGCCCTTCGCATTCCCGGCGGCCTCGGACCGGCGCGCTGGCGCGGAAACCATGGCTCCGCCGCTCGAAGTCCTGATCCCGACGACCTCCATCGTCCTCGCGATCCTCGCCTCCCATGTGTCCCTGCGGCGAAACATGCGGCGAAACGTCGCCGGCCTCCATCGCGACATCGCCGGGCTGCGCGAACGGATGGCGCGCGTCGAGGGTTTCCTGAGGGCTCTCGTCCCCTCCACGCCGAACCGGAGCTCCGGACAGCGCGACTGAGGCGGCCCGGGGCGGCGGCCGTCCGTGGCGCGCACTAGACTGGAGCCCATGACTCCGCCGCTCGAAGTCCTGATCCCGACGATCTCCATCGTCCTCGCGATCATCGCCTCCCATGTGTCCCTGCGGCGGGACATGCGACGAGATGTCGCCGGCCTCCATCGCGACATCGCGGGCATCCATCGCGACATCGCCGGACTGCGCGAGCGGATGGCGCGCGTCGAGGGCTTCCTCGAGGCTCTCGTCCCCTCCACGCCGAACCGGAGCCCCGGACAGCGCGACTGAGGCAACCGAAGGCGAAGGCCGTCCCCGGCGCGCCAGGATGGAGCCCATGACTCCGCCGCTCGAAGTCCTGATTCCGACGGTCTCGATCGTCCTCGCCATCCTCGCCTCCCATGTGTTCCTGCGGCGAAACATGCGGCGAGACATCGCCGGCATCCACCGCGATATCGCCGGGTTGCGCGAGCGGATGGCGCGCGTCGAGGGGTTCCTGGAGGCGCTCGTCCCCGCCGCGAGCTCGCCCGCACCGAATCGGGCGCGCGGCCGCAACGACTGACCCGAACCCCTGCCTCCCGCCAGCGCCGCGACGATGACACCAGTCCTCGATATCCTGATTCCGACGCTCGCCATCCTTCTCGTGATCCTCGCCTCCCACGTGTGCCTGCGGCGCGCAATCGGGAACCTCCTCCGCGATGTCGCCGATCTGCGGCGGCGCCTCCGGGGCCTCGAAAGCGCCTTCGATCGCATCACCACGGCGCTCGTCCGGGCTCGCGACTCCGGCGCTCTCGACCCGAACGACGGACGCGAGGCCTGACGCCGGTCGCGAACCGAGGACCCGGAGGGCCGCGAGTTCGTAAACTCCGGCCCATGCCTGGACGACTTCTCCTCACCGGGGCCGCGTCGCTCCTCTTCGGCTGCGGCTCGGGTTCGGGTCCGGCGGAGGCCCCGACGACAGCGGGCTTCGACATCCCGTCCGCTCTCGCCTCGGTTTCGACGACCGACTTCGACGGGCTCGGCTTCAGCGCCTGGATCGGTCCCGCCGACCTCTCGGAGAGCGACGGCGTTCCGCTCCACGCCGAAGCCGCTGACGTTCCCCGCCCCGCCGCGAGTTCGATCAAGACCTCGTACCTGGTGGAACTCTTCGCTGCCCGCAGCGACGCGCTCGACGAAGCCACGCCGGACGCGGCCGCCGTGGTCGGCAACCCGAGCCACCCCGCGATCGCCCACTTCGACGCCGAGACCCGGGCCGAGATCGAGGCGGCGCTGACCACGGCCCCGACCCGGACCGTCGGGTTCCACATGATTCGCGGGACCGGCGTCTCGAACGCGGTGTACAACGCCGCCGCGAACCTGACGACCGCGTCCCTCGGCGGCCCGGAAGGGCTGACGGCGAAGATCCACGCCCGCCACCCGGGCTTCGGCGGCATCCATTCCCGCCGCTACATGCTGGCCGCCCGCGACGTGACCGGCGACAACACGGCGACCGCCGCCTCGCTGGCCGCCGTCCTCGCCGCCATCGCCCGGGGCGATCTGCCCGGGATCTCGCCCTCGCTCCACGAGGAGATTCGCGACGTCCTGTTCCTCGAGGAAACCGAGCACGGCGCCCACCACTTCAAGGGCGGCTCGCTGAACTCCGATCCGCTGACCCGCGTCCTGTCGGGCTACTACCAGCCCGCGGGAACGCCTTCCGGCGATGCCCTGGTGTACGTCTTCATGGTGGAGATTCCGGGGCCGGACCGCATCGCGCCCGGGAATCTCGATCGCGCCGCCGCCGGCGAGCGCCTGGCGGAGCTCGTGGGCGCCCTGCGGGACGCCGCGCTGCCTCCGGCGCGCCGGGCGCTCGCGGAGGGGAACCGATGAATCGTCCTGTCCTCGCGGCCACCCTCCTCTCGATCACGGCCGGCGCCTCGGGCGCCGAGGACTGGCCGCAGTGGCGCGGTCCGAATCGCGACGGGGTCTCGCTCGAGACCGGCCTGCTCTCCGCGTGGCCGGACGAGGGTCCCGATCTCGCGTTTCGCGCCGACGGACTCGGCGCCGGCTACTCCACGGTGTCCATCACGGAGGGCCGGGCGTTCACGCTCGGCATGGTCTCGGGCCGGGAGTGGGTCTTCGCCCTCGACGCGCGATCCGGCGCCCTGCGCTGGTCCACGCCGCACGGCGCCGGGTACCGGGACGGACGAGGCGATGGCCCGCGGTCGGCGCCCACCGTCGTGGACGGGCAGGTCGTCGTCCTCGGCGCCAGCGGCCGTCTCTCTTCGCTCGACGCCGGGACCGGGCAGACGGCGTGGACCGTGGATCTGATCGGCGAGCTCGGCGGGCGAAACATCTCCTGGGGCATCAGCGAGTCCCCGCTCGTGGTCGAAGACCGGGTGCTCGTCTCTCCCGGTGGCCGCAGCGCCGGCTTCGCCGCGTTCGATCGGGAGAGCGGCGAGCCGCTGTGGACCACCGCCGGGGACGAGGCCGGCTACGCCTCGCCGGTGGTCGTGGACCTTCCGGGCGCTTCCCACGTGGTCTTCTTCAGCGGGGAGCGCGCCGTGGGAGTCCGCCCGGCGGACGGCGCCCTGCTCTGGAGCTACGAAGGCGCCTCGAACCGCACCGCGAACATCGCCACTCCCGTCGTGGTCCCGGCGCCTCCGGGCGCCGCCCGCGTCTTCCTGAGCTCGGACTACGGCACCGGCGGCGCCCTCGTCGAGCTGAGGGCCGACGATGAGGGCGGCGTGATGGCGACCGAGCTCTGGTTCACCCGCAATCTCCGGGCGCACCACGCCAGCCCGATCCTCCACGACGGCGTTCTCTACGGCTTCTCGGGATCCGTCTTCAGCGCACTCGACATCGAGACCGGCGCTCTCTTCTGGCGGGACCGAGGCGTCCGCAAGGGATCGCTCACGTTCGCCGACGAGCGGATCTACGTCTTCACCGAGCGCGGCGAAGCCGTTCTCCTTGCACCGTCCCGCGGCGGCTACGAGGAGCGGGGACGCTTCGCGTTTCCCCGGGAGGACCGTTCGCGGCGCAACACCTGGACCCACCCGGTCGTCTCGAACGGGCTCCTCTACCTGCGGGATCAGGACGTGCTGCTGGCGTACGACATCGCAAGCCGCTGAGGCGAGGTTCCTCGAACGCCCGAGCGGGAGCAGGAGCCCTGGAACCCCGCCATGCGCTTCGGGCGTCCGATCCCGCCCGCCTTCGCGTCCTCGACGCTGCGCGACGCGGTCTCCTGATCGTCGCGCCGGGGAGCCTCGGGACTCCGGCGACGAGCGCGCCGGGCTCCGGTAGAGCGTGATGTCGCGTTGGCGCATCCGTGGTCGCCCCGAAGCCTGCATCCGGGATCAACGGTCGCAC
Source organism: Acidobacteriota bacterium (assembly GCA_022822745.1). Lineage (GTDB taxonomy): Bacteria > Acidobacteriota > Vicinamibacteria > Marinacidobacterales > Marinacidobacteraceae > JAJEAO01. The sequence goes on along the minus strand of JAJEAO010000033.1, from coordinate 63,864 downwards.
CGGTCGCACGGATCGGGCCCGGCCGGTCCGGAATCACGGGTCCGGGTCCGGGAAGCGCCGGCTGGCTCACCCGATCCTCCAGCTCGACCGGCCCGTCGAGGAACGCCGACGCCCGCAGGCCTCGAGCCGGAGCCCTCGGCGACCCCTGCCGACGATCCGCGGCGCCCGGATGATGTGGTACCGTGCCAAGCGGACTCGCACCCGTGAAGATCCCGCTCCGCATCGTCGCCGTCCTCGCGATCCTCGTTGCATTCTCCGGCGCCCAGGTCTTCGCCACCCCCCACATGCTGGGGATGGACTGCGCCGCCGACTGTCCGGAATGCGTCACCGAGTGCTGTTGCGGACCAGCCGCGTCCGGCGAACTTCCCGTCTCGACGGAGTCGCCCCGTGTCCCGGACCGGGTGGGCGCGCGACCGTCGCTTGCGGCGGTCCCGATCCTCCCGTGCCGAGTCTGTCCGGGCGCTCCCCCCCGCGGCCCGCCCGCCTGAGAAGAGACCTCTCGAACCCGATCCCGCGCGGGATCCGATCCGTCTGCGGCTGTCCGGGTTCGGTTCCGTTTCAGGAGTCCTGCCCCCGGCCCCCTCCGGGTGCGGCAGCTCCGCCTCCCTTCCGTCCAGGATCTCTTCTCCATGTCCAGCCCCTCCTCCCGGCGCCTCCGACGCGCCCTCCTTCCCCTCTCGCTCCTCCTCGTCCTTCTCGGCGCAGCTCCCCTCGCCGGCGCCGAGTCGGGCGCCCGGGATCCCCGGCGCCCCGAGCCCGTCGCCGACGACCAGGAAAACCCCTATGACGCCGACGGCCACGCCCCGATCGGGGTCATGGCCGATCACATGCACGCCCGCGGCGAGTTCATGTTCTCCTACCGCTTCGCCCCGATGGCGATGAGCGGCCTCCGGGACAACTCCACGGAACTCTCGGACGTGGACACCCTCGCCGTGGACAACCCGTTCTTCGGCAACCCCGGCCAGCCCCCCAGGATGCGCATCCTCCCGCGCGAGATGCCGATGCAGATGCACATGCTCGGCGCCATGCTCGGAGTCCACGACCGGGTGACGCTCATGGCGATGGGCATGTTGATGCGCCGGGACATGACGCTCGAAACCCACAACCTGATGGGCGCCTCGATCGGGAGCTTCGACACGGGAACCTCCGGCCTGGCGGACAGCAGCGTGGCGGCGATGATCGGCCTCTCCGACGGCCCGGTGCGCGCCCATCTCCTCGCCGGCGTCGGTCTCCCGACCGGTTCGCTCGACGAGACCGGCGAAGCCCTGCTCCCGAACGGCATGACCCGGGAAATCCGCCTGCCCTACGCGATGCAGCTCGGCTCCGGAACCTTCGACTTCCAGCCGGGGCTCGTGGTCCAGACGAAGCGCGGTCGAACCAGCATCGGCGGTCAGGTCCGCGGCAAGGTGCGCTTCGGAGAAAACTCCGAGGGCTACGCGCTCGGCAACGAGGTGCTCGCCACCGCCTGGGCCATGCTCCAGCCCGCGCCCGCCGTGGCTCTCACGGCCCGGGTCCAGTTCGACTCCATGGGCGCCATCTCCGGCCGGGACGGCATGATCATGGGACCCGTGCCCACGGCCGATCCCGCGAACTACGGTGGGACGCGGGTCACCGGCCTCGTCGGCGTGAACCTCGCCGGGCAGAGCGGCGCGATCCGCGAGCACCGGCTCGCCTTCGAGCTCGGCGTGCCCCTCCACCAGGATCTCAACGGTCCGCAGATGCCCCGTACCTGGCAGCTCATGGTGGGCTGGCAGCGTGCGTGGGCGCTCACGAACTGAGGAACCCGGCGGATCCACTGTGCGGGCCGCACGCGGCCCCGCATCCCCGATGCGGCGGGCGTCCGGGCCGGAAGGCCCGCGACGAGCGCCGATGCCGAAGACGCTCAACGTTCGCCCGCCCCGAGTTCGCCGTCGAGGGCGGCGCTGGCCGCGCGGCTGATCCAGCGGACGAGCAGCAACGTCGCGACCGCGCCCAGGACCGTGACCGCGGCGGTCCCGGACCACCGACCCGAAGCGAGCGCCACCCCGGCGGAGCCCGCCGCCCCGAGGTGGGCGAACAGCGTCGCTCCGACCGGCGCGGCGAGCAGCGATCCGGCGGCGTACGTCCGAAACCGGACCGGGGTCAGCGCCCAGCCGTAGTTCTGCGCCGCGAACGGGATCAGCGGCGAGAGCCGGGTGAGCAGCACGATGCGGACGCCTCCGCCGCCGAAGACGCGGAAGAGCCTTTCCGTTCGAGGGAACCGCCGCAGGAACTTCGCCGAGAGCCGCCCGAGGACGAGTCGCGCCGCGAGGAACGCCGTCAGCGAACCGAGTCCGGTCCCCACCGAGGCGATGATCGCTCCCCATCCGAAGCCGAAGAGCGCCCCCGCCGCGAGGCAGAAGATCGTGTTCGGCGCCGCGAACGCGACGAGTCCGGCGTGGACCGCGATCAGCCCGAACGGACCCCGCGGGATCCAGGCGGGCAGTTCGGCGCCCGCCGGATCGCCCACCCCCAGCAGGACCGGCATCCCGACGGCCGCCAGAACGAAGACGACCCACAGCAGCGGCTGCCAGCCCCGGCGCAGGAGCCGCCGCCACGACGGGCTCGCGACCCGTCCCGCCGGGACCGGGCCCGACGGCTCCACGGATTCCGTCAGAACCGGCGCGAAGCGTCGCGCGGCCAACGCTCCACGACCACCTTGGTCTGCGTGTAGAACTCCACCGCGTGCGCGCCCTGCGCGTGCAGGTCGCCGAAGAAGCTGCCGCGCCAGCCGCTGAACGGGAAAAACGCCATCGGGGCGGCCACTCCCACGTTCACGCCGATGTTGCCGGTGAGCGCGTCCCGCCGAAACCGGCGCGCCGACGGACCGTCGTTCGTGAAGATGCAGGCCATGTTCCCGTACTCGCCGGAGTTCACGAAGGCGAGCGCATGCTCCACGGTCTCCACCCGAATGAGCCCGAGCACCGGCCCGAAGATCTCGGTGCGGGCGATCTCCCCCTCGGCCGGAAGCCGATCCAGCACCGTCGGCCCCACGAAGTAACCGTCCTCATGACCGGCAACCGAGAGTCCGCGCCCATCCACGACCGGGCGGGCGTCCTCGATCTCGACCGCCTGCGCGATCAGCCCTTCGATCCGCCGCCGGCTCTCGTCACGGATCACCGGACCCATCTCGACCGACTCGTCGAGTCCCGACCCCACGACCCGGCCCGCCGCTTCCGCCGCCACCGCCTCGGCGAAGGCGTCCCCTGCCCCGCCGACCGTCACCGCGAGCGAGGCGGCCAGACAGCGCTGCCCGGCGCAGCCGAACGCCGACTCGGCCACGGTGGCGGCGGCTGCCGTCATGTCGGCGTCGGGCAGCACGACGACCGGGTTCTTGGCGCCTCCCTGGCACTGGACCCGCTTCCCTTTCGCGGCTGCTCGCCGATAGACGGCTCGGGCCACCGGGCTAGACCCGACAAAGCTGACCGCCGCAACATCGGGGTGGTCGAGGAGCGCCTCGACGGCGTCCCGTCCGCCGTGGACGACCTGGACGACGCCTGGCGGGAAACCCGCTTCCTCGAGCAGCGCGATGACCCGGTGGACGGTGAGCGGCGTCTTGTCCGACGGCTTCACCACGACCGCATTCCCGCACGCGAGCGCATACGGCAGAAACCAGAACGGGATCATCGCCGGGAAGTTGAACGGCGCGATCACGGCCACGACGCCGAGCGGCTGGCGGATCATGAACTCGTCGATCCCGCGGGCGATGTCCTCGAGCACCCGCCCCTGCATCAGCGAAGGGATGCCACAGGCGACCTCGACGTTCTCGATCGCGCGGCGGACTTCGCCTCGCGCCTCGGCCAGGGTCTTGCCCGCCTCGAGGGTCACGCTCCGGGCAAGCTCCTCGAAGTCCCGCTCCAGAAGCGCCTTGAGCCGGAACAGCGGCTGGATGCGGTCCGTCGGCGGGGTCTCCCTCCACGCGCGGAACGCATCGCTCGCGCTCGCGACCGCGAGGCTGACCTCCTCGGCGCCCGAGAGCGGGATGCGGGACAACTCGCTGCCGGTGGCAGGGTTCACGACGGCGGCGGAAGCGTCGCCGGCGGCGGCGACGAACCGGCCTCCGATGTAGTTGGGCAGAGGAGTGGAGAGACTCATGGCGGGCCGTAGGATACGCAGCGTCATGCGCCGAAACATCCCCTTCCGCCCCCCTGCGCTCGCGGCAGGCCGAAACGCTCTCATTTCTTCCCTGCTGTGCTTCGCGGCGCCGGCCGCCGCGGCCCCCGAAGCCGAGGTGCGAACGCTCGAAGGCGACGAGGGCCCGATCGTGGACGGGCTGGTCACCGATGAACAGTGGGACTCGGTGGAGCCGTTCACCGGTTTCACGCAGCAGGAGCCCGACAACGGCGAGCCTGCCTCGGAGCGCACCGAAGTCCGGCTGCTGCTTTCGACCACGACGCTCTATGTCGGGATCATCGCGTTCGATTCCGAGCCCGCGGAAGTGCTCGTGTCCGAGAGCCGGCGGGACGGGGACCTGAACGAGTCGGATTCGGTGCAGATCGTCTTCGACACTTTCAACGACAGCCAGAATGCATTCCTGTTCGGCACCACTCCCGAGGGCATCGAGTACGACGGTCAGGTGGCGGGCGAGGGCGTTACCGGCGGCTACAACCCCCGTCCGGGGCAGCGGGGATCGCAACGCGGCGGCGTGACCGGGTTCAACGCGAACTGGGATGGAGACTGGACCGTGCGCTCGCAGCGGACCGACCGCGGCTGGGAGAGCGAGTTCGCCATCCCGCTGCGGACGCTGCGCTACGAACCGGGCGAAAACCGGACCTGGGGTCTGAACGTGATGCGGAACGTCCGCCGCAAGAACGAGCAGTCGTTCCTCGCGCCCATCCCCCGCGGCTACAACATCTACCGGGTCTCGCTGGCGCGCAAGATCTCCGGGCTCGACCTTCCGGGCCGTCGGGATGTGAAGGTCACGCCGTTCGCGCTCGGGGACGCCCACCGGAACCCCCTCGCGGTCGCCGAATCCTCCCGGGAAACGCAGGGATTCGACATCGGGCTCGATGTCAAATGGGGCGTCACGCCGAATCTGACGGTGGACTTCACGGCAAACACCGACTTCGCCCAGGTGGAGGCCGACGACCAGCAGATCAACCTGACCCGCTTCCCGCTCTTCTTCCCGGAAAAGCGGCCGTTCTTCCTCGAAAACGCCGCCACCTTCCAGTTCGGAGCGCCCCAGGAAGTGGATCTCTTCTTCAGCCGTCGGATCGGACTCCACGCCGGACAACCGGTGGGGATCGTCGGCGGCGCCCGGTTGAGCGGCAAGGTGGGCGCCTACAACGTCGGCGTGATGAACATGCAGACCGAGGCGTCGTTCAACCCGGCGACGGGCGCGCTGGCGCTGGCGGGGAACAACTACACGGTGGCCCGGGTCCAGCGGGAGGTGGGGCGGTCCAACTTCGGCGGGATGCTCGTGAACCGTCAGGGAACCGGGGAGTGGGCGGGGAACGACGACCACAACCGCGCCTTCGGCGCCGACGCCGCGATCCAGCTCAGCGACAACACCCGTTTCTTCGCCTTCCTCGCCGGGACCGAGACCGGCGGGATGGAAGCGACCGGCGAGGGGGGAGCGGTCGCCGGCCGGGCGTTCCTGAACTACTCCCACCCGATCCACCAGGGCCACATTGGCTACACCCAGGTCGGCGAGGATGTCCGCGCCGACGTCGGATTCGTCCCTCGGGTCGGTTATCGCAAGTACCAGTGGCGCTACTACCTGAACTGGCAGCCGACACAGGTGGCCTGGATGAGGGACTGGGTCCGACGCTTCTCGCCCCACATCACCTGGAACCGCTACGACGGTTTCGACGGCGAGGTCCAGTCCGGCCGCGCCCACATCCACCCGGTCGAGTTCCAGCCGAATGCCGGCGGACGGTTCGGGTGGTGGGTGGACATCGAGAGGGACACACCCCTCGACGACTTCACCGTCTTTGCCGGTGCGGACGGAAAGAGCGTGATCATCCCGCCGGGGAAATACGAGTGGGCGCTCTGGTCCGCAAACTACATCGGCAACGCGAGTGCGCGGCTCTACCCCACCATCTATTGTCGGGCAGGCGGATTCTACGACGGAACTCGCCGCGGATGCGACGTCAGTCTGAACGGCCGCGTGGGCGCCCGCTTCCAGGCCAGCGTCGGATTCAACCGGAACAGCGTGGAGCTCCCGGGTGGCGACTTCGTGACCGACCTGGTTCCGGTCCGGGTGAACTACTCGTTCACCCCACTGCGGCGGCTCGAGGCGTTGATCCAGTACAACTCGCAGACCTCGTCGGTCTCTTCGAACATCCGCCTCGTGCTCCTCGACCGCAGCGGCACCGGGCTGTTCCTCGTGTACAACGACCTTCGGAACACGGCGAACTTCGACCGGTTCGACGACGCGACCGACATGCTGGTGCCGACGGTCATGGGGCGCTCGTTCGTCGTCAAGTACACCCGCCTCTTCGACTTCTGAGCACCTGACCCGAGACGTCGGGTCGGTGGACGAGCAGGCGTCCGCCGACTCGATCACCGCGACCTCCGCCGAAACCCGGTCTCCGCGTCCCGCGCCCCCTCCCGTTCATCCGACACGAGCCCGTACACGCCCTTGATCGCGCGCCGGCGGCGCAGCAGGTTTCCGGGTACCGGATGAGCGTCAGCGGACGTGGTTGTCCGCAGATGCGGTCGAGCCACGCCGCTGGCGCAGTCCATGATGGAGGAGGTTCTCATGCATCATCTCGGAGGATTGGCGGCCGTCCCGGCCGCCCTCGCCGTGAGCCTGTCGCTGTCCTTTGCAGCGCAGGCCCAGGAAACCGGAAGCGTCTCGGGCACCGTGCGCGACGCCACGGGACTGGTCCTTCCCGGCGTGACCGTCGAGGCGCGCGACCAGGACGGGATCGTCCAGGTGGCGTTCTCGGGTGGAACGGGGCTGTTCAACCTCGACGGATTGGCTCCGGGATCCTGGGAGCTGACGTTCAGCCTGCCCGGTTTCCTCACCGACATCCAGTCGGTCGAGGTCAGAGCGGACGAGGCCACGGCGGTGGATGTCACATTGACGCTCTCGCTCGAGGAGCGAGTGGTCGTCGTCGGATCGCGCGCCCAACCGCGATCGGTGACCGAGTCGGCGGTGCCAGTGGACGTCATCCGGGCCGACGACTTCGTCAGCCAGGGGAGCGCCGACCTCGCCAACCAGTTGCGGAGCGTCGTTCCGTCGTTCAACATCAACATCCAGCCCATCAGCGACGCCGCCACGATCGTGCGCCCGGCGAACCTGCGGAACCTGGCCCCCGACCACACCCTGATCCTGGTGAACGGCAAGCGCCGGCACCGGGCAGCGGTCATCACCTGGCTCGGCAACGGGATCGCGGACGGATCGCAGGGACCGGATGTCTCCGTCATCCCCTCGATCGCGATTCGGCAGGCCGAAGTCCTGCGGGACGGCGCCGCCGCCCAGTACGCTTCGGACGCCATCGCGGGGGTCATGAATTTCGAGCTGAAGGACGCCCGTGATGGCGGCAGCCTCGAAGTCCGGTTCGGGGCCTTCGGTGAGGCCAACCCGGGTGACCCATCCACATGCGGATCGTCCGTCGTCGGCGACATCCAGCACTCCTGCAACGGAATCGGCGGCCGTGGAGAGGCCGTCTCGGTCGCCGGGAACATCGGACTGCCTCTCGGCTCGAACGGATTCCTCAACGTCAGCGGCGAGTTCGGAAACGCCAACCCGACGAACCGGAGCATCCAGCGCGAGGATGCGCAGGCCATCATCAACGCCGGGAACTCCAACATCCGCAACCCCGCGCAGGTATGGGGCTCCCCCCTGATCGAGGGCGATCTGAAGCTCTTCGGGAACTATGGTTATCTCTTCGGAAACGGGCTCCAGCTCTACGGCCATTCCAACTACGCCCAGCGCAAGGTGACCGGCGGATTCTATTTCCGGAATCCGCACACCCGGGGCGGCGTCTTCCGAGGCCCCGAGGTGGACGGGCTCCCCACGCTGCTCGTCGGCGATCGGGTCTGGGCCGAGACCGGCATCGAAGGCGCGGGGCAGTGTCCGGTGATTCCGGTCGTGGGCGACCAGCCCGACCCCGCCGCACTGGCGGCCGTCGAGGCCAACCCGAACTGCTTCACTCTCTACAGCAGGTTTCCGGGCGGCTTCACACCGCAGTTCGGGGGCGACCTCGTGGACTACTCGGTCGTGACCGGGCTTCGCGGCTTCGCGAGCAACGGGTTCGTCTGGGACGCGAGCGTCAACATCGGCACGAGTGACGTGGACCAGTTCATTTTCGACACGGTCAACGCATCCCTCGGCTTCGACACGCCCACTTCCTTCAATCCCGGCAGCTATCGGCAGGACGACGTCAACCTCAACCTCGACGTCTCGTACCCGCTCACGGATGTCGTGAATCTGGCGGCGGGCACGGAATGGCGCAGGGAACAGTTCACGATCGGCGCCGGTGACGACGCCTCGTGGAGGATCGGCCCTTACGCCGTCCAGGGCTTCAGTTCGGGCTCCAACGGTTTCAATGGCTACCGCGCCGATACGACCGCAGGCGAATGGAGCCGAAGCAACATCGCGGCATACGGAGATGTCGAGTTCGACGACCCCGGCGGTCAATGGAACTTCGGTGCGGCCGTCCGCGTGGAGGACTACGAGGACTTTGGAACGACGACGAACGGAAAGATTTCGGGGCGCTTCTCCCTGACCGACTCGCTGTCGTTGCGCGGCGCCGCGAGCACCGGATTCCGGGCGCCGACTCCCGGACAACAGCACACCTTCAACGTGACAACCGCGTTCATCGGAGGAGAGCTGACGAACAACGGCGTGGTGCCGGCGACTTCCGCCGTGGCTCAGGCTCGGGGAGGCGGGCAGCTCCAACCGGAAAAGTCCCGGAACTTCAGCGCCGGAGCCGTGTTCGCCGAGGGACCGTTCAGCCTCACCGCCGACTACTTCCACATTCTCGTGACCGACCGGCTCGCTCTCTCCCAGGAGATCAGCCTGTCCGAGGCGGAGATCCTGACCCTGCTCGCGGAGGGAATCCCCGAGGCCCGGAACTTCCCGGTCTTCCGGTTCTTCCTGAACGACTTCTCCACGTTGACGCGCGGCGTGGACCTGATCGCGACCCTCGAGCTCGGCGAGACAACGCTCCACGCCATCTACAACTACACCGACACCCAGCTCCGGGATCTCGATACTTCGGTCATCGACGAGTTCCGAATCACGACTCTGGAGCGCGGCCTGCCCAACAGCCGCGCGGCCGTGAGCGCCACGCACGACGCCGGGCGGTGGAATGTGATGGGCCGCCTGAGCTACTTCGGCGAGTACTGGGACAGCGAGGACGGGCGCAACGCGGCTGACCTGGACGAAGTGGCCGCCCCCTGGCTGTATCCGGCGTACTCCGGAAAGGCCCTGGTGGATGTGGAGCTCGGCATCCCCCTTCCCGGCGGCATTTCGGTGGCCGTCGGCGGTGAGAACGTCCTGAACGCCTATCCGGAAGTCAATCGCTTCGGGGCGTTCACGGTGGGCAACCAGTACGGGCAGTTCTCCCCGTTCGGATTCAACGGCGCCTACTACTACACGCGCCTCAACTACAGTTGGGGAGGGAGCGTGACCCCGTAGAGCCGGGAGCGCGGCCCGGCGGCCGACTGCCACGAGCTGGCTGGTCGCAGCCGCCGCACCGCGCGGCACGAACGGGTCCGTTCCGGGCCGGCGGTGACAGCCGCCGGCGCCGTGAACTCCTCTCCCCCATGACCCGGCGCTGGCTCCATCAGTGAGCCGGCGCGCCGGGGAGCGCCTCGCTGCGCCGGGATGTCCGGACTCGGATCGGGATCGGGCCGGCACGGCGGCCCGGACCGGGGTCGGATGGAGCGCACTCTCCTGTCCCGGCTCCGCGCGTCCACCCAGGCCCCAGACGTACGCCAGCTCCGCACGTACGCCAGCCCCGCGCGAACAATGGCGCGCCGAATCCGGAGCAGCAGGAATCCGGGCCGGCGACCGGCTCGAAGAGGCGCCGGAAACCGGTGGAATCCGACCCGTCGGCGGTCCCGCGGTCGGAGCCTCACCCCCGCAGGAGTGGCTGCGGGGCGCCGCCCGGGGCGGCGGGACCGTCGTCCCGAGAGGGCGGGACGAGAGCGGAGGCGGCGACCTCGCTCAGGCGTGGACCGGGAGGCGGCTCAGGATCTCGTCCAGCTCGGGGAAGCGCCCGGTCTCGTGCTTCGACCAGATCAGGTCGCCATCCACCACGACGTCGAACACGCCCTTGTCACCCTCGATCAACACGGCTTCTACGCCGCGATCCTCGCGAATGGCGGCTGCCAGACCGGCAGCCTTCGGCAGGTAGTTTCAAACCACGCAGTAGGTGATCGTGATGTTCATGACACTCCTCGCAGGCATCGGCAGGGACCGGAAGGATTCTTCGATCGCTCCGGGGTCGCTCCACGCAGCGGGCGCGGAGCCTTGGGTCGCTGCGGCTCTGGCGGGGCCGACGGGACTCGAACCCGCGACCTCCGGCGTGACAGGCCGGCGTTCTGGACCGACTGAACTACGACCCCGTTGTTCCGCAGCGGGAGCGGATTCTATCAGTCCGCGCCGGCGGCCGCGCTCCGGGGCTTCCGCCGGACCACGAAGGGCGGGGAGTCGCGACGGGAATCGCGGTGGCGCCTGGGGGGCCTGATGTGGTAAGGTCACGGGTCGCCCGTAATGCGACTCACCAAGAGCCAGATTCAGTTCCTCGGCTACCGGATCACCGATGACCTCCAAGTCTCCGGTTTCATCGATCCGGACGATCCCAACGATCTCATGGACCGGATCGTGGACCTCATCACCATGGAGCTGCAGAAGGAGGACGAGCTGAACGAGGAGGTCCGACAGATCCTCGATCAGTACAGCGAGAAGATCCGCACCGACGGCATCGAGTACCGGGAGGCGTTCAAGCTGGTCAAGAAGCGGATGGCCCGCGAGCGGAACCTGGTCCTGTAGCCCCCATGCGACTGACCAACGCCAAGATCAACGATCTCGCCACCCGGGTTCTCCGCCTCCTGCAGGGGGACGATACGGTCGAGTTCTTCGCCGACGATGTGGACATCCGGCGCAAGGTCGTCCGCATCATCCACTCCGAGCTCGAGGACGACGAGCGCATCGACCAGGTCGTGCGGCGCAAGATCGACTCCCAGAGCCGGACCATCCAGCAGGGAACCGAAGCCTGGGACCTCCTCTATCGCCGGTACTACGACGAGGAGATGATGAAGCACCGGCGCGCCATCCCCGGCTACGAGCGCCAGGAGTAGGGGCTCCACCGCGGGCCCGGCGCCCGGGCGGCCCCTGTCCCATTCGTGTCGCTGGCCCGTCCCGAGGAGCGCGGGACGGCGGCGATGCTGACGCGACCGCGGCTCCACGAGCTGGACCGGCAGGATCCGCTCGCTGCGGTCCGGGAGCGGTTCGCGCTCCCCGAAGGCGTCCTCTATCTCGATGGCAATTCGCTGGGTCCCGCATCGAAGGCGATGTCCGGCCGGATCGGCGAGGTCGTCGCGGTGGAATGGGGCGGCGACCTCATCCGCGCCTGGAACCGCCGCGGCTGGTTCCGACTCCCCGAGCGCGTGGGGGCTCGCATCGCGCCGCTGCTGGGGCTCGCGTCCGACGAAGTCGTGGCGGCCGACTCGGTCTCGCTGAACCTGTTCAAGCTCCTCTCGGCGCTCCTCCGAAGGGCGGCGGACCGACGGGTCGTGCTCGCCGAGCGCTCCAACTTCCCGACCGACCTCTACATCGCCGAGGGGCTCGTCGGGATGCTCCGCGACCTCGCCTCCGGGGAGGGGCCCGAGCTGCGGCTCGTCGGGGCGGAGGAGTTCCTCGGATCCCTCGGACCCGATGTGGCGGTGGCGACGCTCACGCAGGTGGACTTCCGGACCGGACGGAAGCGCGATCTGCGGCGGGTGACGCGGGCGGCGCGGGATCACGGCGTCCCGGTCGTGTGGGATCTCAGCCACAGCGCCGGCGCCTTCGCGCTCGACCTGCGAGCCGACGGCGTGGAGTTCGCCGTCGGCTGCGGCTACAAGTACCTGAACGGCGGACCGGGGGCGCCCGGGTTCCTCGCCGTGGTTCGCGAACGGCAGGAGGAGCTCCGGCCCGGGCTCGCCGGATGGATGGGCCACGCCGAGCCGTTCCGGTTCGAGACCGGCTACCGACCCGGCGCCGGGATGCGGCGGTTCGTGACCGGGACACCGCCGGTGCTCTCGATGGCGGCGCTCGAGGAGGGTCTGCGGGTCTTCGAGAGCCTGGATCTCGGGGCTCTCCGGAGGAAGGGGGAGGCGCTCGGCGACCTCTTCATCCGGCTGGTGGACCAGAGGCTCTCCGGTTTCGGCGTCTCGGTGGCGAGTCCGCGACGCGCCGCCGCGCGGGGCAGCCAGGTGTCGCTGCGGCACGGGGACGGGTTCGCGGTGATGCAGGCCCTGATCGCCCGCGGCGTGATCGGGGATTTCCGCGAGCCTGACCTGCTCCGGTTCGGATTCGCGCCGCTCACGGTGCGCTACGTGGACCTCTGGGACGCGGTGGAGGCGCTCCGGGATGTGCTCGCGAGCGGGGAGTTCCGCGAGGAGCGCCACCGACGACGGGCCGCAGTGACCTGACCCGCCGCGACCGGACCGGCGCTCTCTCCGCCGCCGGAGTTCGCCCGCGCCCACATTCTCCCTGCCGCGCCGCCCTTCCTCCCGGTCAGGCAGCCCTTCTCGCCGCCCATCCTCCCGCCGCGCCGCGAACCGGTCCAGAGGCCGGCCGCCATAGTCTTCGCTCTCCCGGCTCAGACCTGCCCGTGTCCCTTTCCCGCTTCGATCCCGCCATCTCGACCTGGTTCGCCTCGCGGTTCGAGGCCCCCACCGAGCCGCAGGAGCGGGCGTGGCCGGCGATCGCCGCCGGCCGGGACGTTCTGCTGACCGCGCCCACCGGGTCCGGCAAGACGCTCGCAGCCTTCCTCGCCGCCCTCGACCGCCTGTTCGCGGAGGCGCGCGGCGGAACGCTGGAAGATCGGACCCGGGTCGTTTACGTCTCCCCGCTGAAGGCGCTCTCGTCCGACATCCACCGCAACCTGGAGGCGCCGCTCGCCGGCATCCTCACCGCGGCGCGGAAGGACGATCCCGCCATCTCCGAAGTGCGCGCCGCCCTCCGGCACGGCGACACCCCGCCGAACGTCCGCGCCCGGACTCACCGGCGACCCCCGCACATCCTGGTCACGACGCCCGAGTCGCTCTACCTCCTGCTCACCGCGCGACTCGGCCGCGAGATGCTGTCCACCGCGGACACCGTCATCGTGGACGAGATCCACGCCCTCGCGCGGGACAAGCGCGGCAGCCACCTCGCTCTCTCCCTCGAGCGCCTCGACCGGGCCGCGGGCCGTCGCCTGCAGCGCATCGGCCTCTCGGCGACGGCGCGCCCCCTGCCCCGTCTCGCCCGCTTTCTCGTCGGCGCCGCCCGCTCCGAGCCCGAGATCCTCCGAGTGGATCCAGACCGACGCCTCGATCTCGCCGTCGAGACGCCCGGAACCGAGCTGGGCGCCGTGGCCACGCACGAGGTAATGGAGGACATCCAGGACCGCATCGCCGCGCTCATCCGGGAACACCGGACGTCTCTCGTCTTCGTGAACACCCGGCGGATGGCGGAGCGGCTCACCCACGCGCTGTCCGAACGCCTCCCGAAGGAGGACCTCGCGACCCACCACGGCAGCGTCGCGAAGGAGATCCGTCTCGACGCCGAGCGACGTCTCGCCGCCGGCGAGCTCCGCGCCGTCGTCGCGACCGCATCGCTCGAACTCGGGCTCGATATCGGATCGGTGGACCTCGTGTGCCAGCTCGGCACGCCCCGGTCCATCGCCGTTCTCCTCCAGCGCGTGGGCCGCTCCGGCCACTGGCTCGGCGCGACCCCGAAGGGCCGGCTGTTCCCGACGACGCGGGACGACCTCGTCGAGTGCGCGGCGCTCGTCCGATCCGTGCGTGCGGGCGAACTCGACGCCGTGCGGATCCCGGAATCGCCTCTCGACATCCTCGCCCAGCAGCTCGTCGCCGAAGCGGCGGCCGATGACGAAGCCCCCATCGCTCTCGACGCGCTCCACGGCTTCGCCCGCCGGGCGTTCCCCTACCGCCGCCTGTCGCGGAGCGCCTTCGACGACGTGATCCGGACTCTCGCCGAGGGCGTGGCGACCAGCCGCGGCCGGCGCGGCGCCCACCTCCATCTCGACGCGATCGCGAAGACCGTCCGACCCCGCCGGGGAGCGCGCCTCGCCGCCATCGCGAACGGCGGAGCGATCCCGGAAACCGCGCAGTACCAGGTCGTGGCCGAGCCCGACGATCGCGTCGTGGGCCAGCTCGACGAGGACTTCGCGGTCGAGAGCATGCGTGGCGATGTGTTCCTGCTCGGCACGACCTCGTGGAGGATCCGCCGCATCGCCCAGGGCCAGGTGCGGGTCGAGGACGCCGGCGGGGCGCCGCCCACGATCCCGTTCTGGCGCGGCGAGGCGCCCGGACGAACGGACGAACTGAGCGCCGCGGTCGCCGATCTCCGGGAGACGGTGGACCGGGCGGCTCCGACGGGAGCCCGCCGCGAGCTCGAAGCCATCGGGGTGGACTCGTCCGGCGCGCAGCAGCTCGTCTCCTATCTCGCCGCCGGACGGGCGGCGCTCGGGGCCATGCCGTCCCGGACGACGGTCGTCGCGGAGCGCTTCTTCGACGAGTCCGGCGGGCAGCAGCTCGTCCTCCACGCGCCGTTCGGGAGCCGCATCAACCGCGCCTGGGGACTCGCGCTGCGAAAGCGCTTCTGCCGCGCGTTCAACGTGGAACTCCAGGCCGCCGCCACCGACGACGGGATCGTCATCTCGCTCACCGACCTCCATTCCTTCCCGCTCGAGTCCGTCTTTCGGTTCCTGAAGTCGCCGAGCCTCGAATCCGTCCTCCGCCAGGCCGTGCTCGGCGTCCCGCTGTTCGGCGTCCGTTGGCGCTGGACCGCATCCCGCGCGCTTGCCGTGCCCCGCCGGCGGGGAGGCCGGAGGGTGCCGCCCCCGATCCAGCGGATGCTCTCCGACGACCTCCTCGCCGCCGTCTTCCCCGACCAGGCGGCCTGCGCCGAGAACCTCGCCGGCGAGGTCCGGATCCCGGAGCATCCGCTCGTCGAAGAGGCGCTTCGGGACGCCCTCCACGACGCGCTGGACCTCGAGGGGCTGAAGCGCGTCCTGGACCGCCTCGGCGCTGGAGCGATCCGGACCATCGCCCGGGACACGGCCGAAGCCTCCCCGTTCGCCGCCGAGATCCTGAACGCCAACCCGTTCGCGTTCCTCGACCCCGCTCCCCTGGAAGAGCGCCGCGCCCGCGCCGTCCGGATGCGGAGCGCCCTGCCTCCGTCGCTCGACGCGCAGGCCGTCCTCGACCCGGCGGCAATCGCCCGCGCCACGGAAGAGGCGGCGCCGGTCGTTCGGGATGCGGACGAACTGCACGACGGCCTGCTCACCCTCGGCGCCGCGCCCCAGCGGCCGGAGTGGGCCGACCGGTTCGCGGAACTCGAGCGCGCCGGTCGGGCGGTGGCCGCCCGCGTGGACGGCGTCCGCTTCCTCGCGGCCGTGGAGCGTCTCCCCCTCGTCCGACTCGTGTGGCCGGATGCCGGATGGCCCGATCGGGCGGTTCCGCCGTCCGCCCATCCTCCGCCGGCGGATCCGGCCGCCGCGACTCGCGAGGTCGTGCGCGGGCTGCTCGACCACTCGGGCCCGTGGACCGCCTCCGCGCTCGCCGAGCGCCTCCGACTCCCGACGGCCCGCGTCGAGGGAGCTCTCGCCGCACTGGAGACGGAAGGAACGGTGCTCCAGGGCCGGTTCCGACCCGGGGCAGAGGCGCCGGAGTGGTGTCATCGCCGGGTGCTCGCCCGGATCCACCGGCTCACCCTGGCCGGCCTCCGCCGCCGATCCGAGCCGGTGAGCGCCGCCCGCTTCCTCGACTTCCTGGCCGCGTGGCAGCACGCGGCGCCCGGAGCCGCGCTCCACGGCCCCCGCGGCGTCCTCGGCATCGTCGCTCAGCTCCAGGGCCTCGAAGCTCCCGCCGCCGCCTGGGAAGAGTCGATCCTCCCGCTCCGGGTGCGGGGCTACCGGCGCGAGTGGCTCGACCGGAACTGCCTTGCCGGCGAGGTCGTCTGGGGCCGGGTTTCCGCTCCGATCCCCGGGGTCGCCGGGAGCGCGCGTCTCACCCGGGTCGCCCCGGTGAGCCTCCTCCTCCGACGGGATCTCCGGGTCTGGCTGGAGCAGCCACCGAACGATGCCGGCGCCTCGGCTGGCCCGGGGCTCTCGTCCGCGGCCCGAGGCGCGCTCGCCGCACTCGAGGCCGGCGGGGCGCAGTTCTTCTTCGAGCTGCAGCGCGCGACCCGGCTGCTGCCTTCGGCCCTCGAGGAGGCGCTCTGGGAGCTCGCCGCGGCCGGGCGGGTGACGAGCGACGGCTTCGACAACCTCCGCGCGCTCATGAATCCGCGCCGTCGCTCGGCGGCGGGACGCTACCGCCGGGCCCGCGCCCGCTACGGCGCCGGTCGCTGGGCGCTTCTCGCAGCCCCCGACGCCCCCGAACCGGACGCCGGCGACGAAGCCGTGGCTCGCCAGCTCCTCGAGCGGTGGGGCGTCGTCTTCCGCGACCTGGTGAAGCGGGAGCGCCTCCAGGGGCGGTGGCGCCGCCTGCAGCTCGTCCTGCGGCGCCTCGAGATGCGGGGCGAGGTCCTCGGCGGCCGATTCGTCTCGACCTTCGCCGGGGAGCAGTTCGCCCTCCCCGCCGCCGTCGAGGCGCTGCGCCGCCTCCGCCGACGGGAAGCGGCGCCGACCGAAGTCCTCCTCAGCCCCGCCGACCCGCTGAACCTCTCGGGCATCCTCGTCCCGGGGCCCCGGACGCCGGTGAACGCGAAGGGCGCCCTGCGGCTCCGCGACGGGGTGTTCACGCCGGTTGCGCGCCCCCGCGCAGCCCGTGCCGGCTGAAGCCGCCGTCCGCCGCTTCCGGGAGCGGTTCGCCCGGAGACCCGTCGGGGTCTCGTTCGCGCCGGGGCGGGTCAACATCATCGGCGAACACCTCGACTACTGCGGGCTGCCCGTTCTCCCGTTCGCGCTGCGACAGGGCCTCTACCTCGCCTTCCGGCCCCGATCCGACGACCGGGTCCGGTGCCTCACCACGCTTCCCGGGGCCGGAGTCGCGGATTTCCGCCTTGCGGAAGACCCGCCCCCGGGATTCGGACGCTACATCCACGCCGCCGGCGCCGGCCTGGCCGCGGGAGGGTGGCTCGGCAGGGGGCCGAGGCGCGGCTTCGACGGCTTCGATGGTTTCCTCGAGGCGACCCTGCCCGCCGCCAGCGGGCTCTCGTCCTCGTCGGCGCTCGTGGTCGCGGCGGCCCGCGCGCTGCTGGCCGTGAACCGGGACATCGAGCGCAACGAGGAGGATCTGCGCCGTCTCGCGCTCGACCTCGCCGTTGCCGAGCGCGGCGTCGCCATCCAGGGCGGCGCCATGGACCAGTCCATCGCCCTCGGGGGGCGCGCCGGGTGCGCGCTCCAGCTCGCCTTCGACCCGCCGGCGTGGACGGCGGTTCCGGTGGACCCGAACCGGTTCGCCTTTCTCGCGGTGTTCACCGGGTCTCCCGCCGACAAGGGGGGCGCCGCCGGCCGCATCTTCGACCGACGCGTCGAGGAGGCTCGGCAGGCGCTCGCGGGTCTGGAGCGGGAGATCGGCCCCTCCGGCGGCTACCCGGGACTGCTCGCCCGCCATCCCGCCGCCGCGCTGCGCCGGGCGGTTCGCTCGCTGCCTCCCCCGCTCGCCCGGCGCGCCACCCACATCCTCGAAGAGGCCCGGCGGGTCGGGCGCGCGGCCTCGGCGCTTCGGCGGGGCGACGCGGAAGCGCTGGGAGGGCTCCTCGACGACTCCCACGAGTCCCTTCGCCGCGACTACGAGGTCAGCACCGAAGCCCTCGATCGGCTGGTCCGGACGGCGCGCGACCGAGGCGCGCTCGGAGCGCGCCTCACTGGCGCCGGCCTCGGCGGATCGGCCGTCGTCCTCACCACCCCGGACCGGGCCGCCGCCCTCCTCGACTCCCTGCGGCGGGACTACGCGGTCGCCTTCCCCGCGGTCCCCTCGGGACCGGCGCGGATCCTGCCGGCGGCGAGCCCCGCATGACCGGGGGGTGGCTCGCGGTCAGGCCAGCGCCTCGAGCACCGTCTTCGCTCCCACGGTGAGGACGCCGTCCGCCTCGGAGGAGGCGGTCTCCTCGGGCGCGAACCGCGCGAGCACCAGGTCGGGCGGTCGGGACCGGGCTCGCATCCACGCCTGGAGCCCCGGAGGCAGTCCCCTCCCCGGGAGGGGATGAAACCGAAGCCGCTGGCCGCGCCTCCACTTCGCCTCCCCGATCAGCAGTCGCTCACCGTGCACCGAGAGCGCCACGATGTCCAGCCCGGATTCGGCGCCGCGCCAGTAGCGCGCTGCAGGGCGCCAGGGGCCGAGTTCGCCCAGCGGGCTCGAGGCGCGGTGGAGCCGCGGAACCGCCATCCGGCACAGTTCCTCCCACGCCGTGGCCTCGAGGGACCGCCGGGCCCGACGCCACCACCTGATGCGGGTATCCGCCGGAGATGCGGCGAGCGCCGCCTGGCGGGGGGCGACGACCCGGAACCACAACCTCAGGAACGGATCGGCCAGGCAGTAGAGGCTGCGTTTCCCGGAGCGCGGCGGACTGCCGAACGGCGTGTCTCGTCGCACCATCTCCATCTCCTGGAGAGCGGCCACGGGCCCGGTGAGGCTGGTGGCAGGCCGGCCCAGACGCCCGGCGATCTCGCTCAGGCGATGGGCGCCGGCGCCGATGACGTCGAGGACGGGTCGCAGCGATGTGGCGGGAGGGATTTCCTGCCGCAGAAGGCGATTCGGCTCGCGATGAAGCGGTCCCGACGGATCGAGGACGAGATCGTCCACCGCGGCTTCGATGCGGACGCCGTGGGACTCGGCGAGCTCCCAGTACCGCGGCATGCCGCCCCAGGCGGCGTAGAAGGCGACCCGGTCCCATGGTGACGCTCCCGGCAGCACATCCCGGATGTGGCCGGGGGCCAGCGGGCGAACGCCGAACGCCTGGGAAGCCCGGCCGTAGAGCGGCGCCGCGGCATCGAGGACGGCTCCTTGCATCATGCGGAGGCTCCAGCCGCACACGACCAGGCAGGGACGCGGTCCGGGGGCATCCAGCCAGCGCTACAGTGCGCTCGGAAGAGAACGGTCGCTCGCGATCAGGTACGGGAGTTCGTCCACGACCCAGGGGCCGCGCCAGCCGGAGGCCACCGCTTCGGCGCGGAAACGATCCAGAAGACTGCTCCAGTCCGGGTACTCCACGCTCGAAAACCCGGGAAACCGCCGGGCCACTTCGCCGGCGAGGTAGCGGCGCTGGACGGGCGCCGCGGAGCCATCCGCCACGGTGTAGAGGCCTTCGCGGGAGGCGCACCACTCGAGGAGAAGCCGGGACTTGCCGACCCGTCGGCGGCCCCAGATCGCGGCGAACCCGTCGGGGCGCTGGAGCGCGGCATCGAGACGACGCAACTCGGCGACGCGATTCAGGTCAGGAAGAGCATGGACTCTCACATCATGCGCACAGGGATTATCTGTAATCCCATAATGTGTGCGAAAGAAGTCCATCCGTCACGACGGACGGCTTATCCGCTGGACCCCAGCGACCGAGCCCGGGCCCCCCCGGCGCGCCGTTCGGGGCGGCGCGCCGGAGCGAGAGATCCGGTCAGCCCGTTGGTCTCGGGACGGCCTCCCGGAGCGCGGCGAGCGGACGATCCATCACTGGTCTGGATCACCGCCCGAACCGGGCGCGAGGAATCCGCTCCAGCTAGTTGCTCGGGAGGGCGAGCGCGGTGTAGGACTCGGGGAGGGCGCCGCGTTCGCCGGTCTGGACGAGGATGTACTGCCGGCCCTCGTGCCGGTAGGTCATCATCCCGTACATCCCCGGCGCAGGCAGCTCGACGCTCCCGACCTTCTCGCCGGTCCGCTTGTCGTGGGCGTTCAGGATGGGCGCTCCCCGCATGCCCTCCGTCGTGAGCAGGAGATCCCCGCTCACCATGAGAATCGCGCGCCCCTGCCCGCCGGTCATCGAGAGGTCCACGCCCGCGAGGGCCGGGTTGTTCCTGATGCGATCGTTCGCCTCGCCGACCGGCACCCACCAGAGGTGCTCCCCGGTGTTCATGTCGATCGCGGTGACGCGGCTCCACGGCGGCCGGTAGATCGGGAGTCCGTCGGGACCCGGCACGCCGATCGTGCGGTAGTTCACCCAGTCCGACACCGTCTCCCCGATCGTGGTGCACTTGCCGGTGGGCGAGGTGCATTCGTGGACCGGCCGGTCCGCGTCCACGCCCGGCTGGACGATCCGACCGGAGCAGTTCGGTCCGGAGGACTGGTAGAGGATGCCCGTCTCGGGGTCCATGGCGGCCGGGTGGGTGATGTTCACTCCGGAGGTGCTGCCGCAGGCGATCCAGCCCCTGTTCTCGTCGTAGCCCTTCGGGATCGGCGGCATGTAGGGACCGCCCACCCGGTACTCGCTCACGATGGCCTTCGCCTTCTCGTGGATCTCCGGCGTGAGGTTGTTCAGGTGCTCGTCGCTCAGGTCGAGCGGCTCGGTGGGCAGCGGCACCGTCGGGAACGGCTGCGTCTCGGCGAGCTTCTCGCCCGGCACGATCGAAGCCGGGACCGGTCGCTCCTCGATGGGCCACACCGGTTCGCCGGTCTCCCGGTTGAAGGCGAAGGTGAGCCCCTGCTTCGTGGTCTGGATCGCCATCGGGACTTTCTCGCCGTTCACGGTCACGTCGGCGAGGATCGGAATGTTCGGCAGGTCGTAGTTCCAGATCGGGTGGTGCGTGGTCTGGAAGTGCCAGACGCGCTCGCCGGTATCCGCATCCAGCGCGATCACGCTGGTCCCGAACAGGTTGTCGCCCGGGCGGAAACCGCCGTAGAAGTCGATCGTCGGGGCGTTCGTCGGGATATAGACGATGCCGCGGTCGAGATCCGCCGAGAGCGGGGCCCACGAGGAGACATCACCGGTCCACCGCCAGGCGTCGTTCTCCCACGTGTCCATGCCGAACTCGTCCTCGGACTGCGGGATCACGTGGAACTTCCACTTGTGCTGGCCGGTCCGGGCGTCGTAGGCGAGGATGTCGCCGGGGACGTTCTCGATCCGGGTCTGGTGGTAGCCCTGCGCGTGGGAGTTCCCGATCACGACGGTTCCGTTCACGACGATCGGCGGGGAGGAACTCGTGATGTAGCCCACCGTCGGGGGCAGCCCCTCGTAGGGGTCGTAGTTGTGCCCCATGTCCGCCAGGAGGTCCACGACGCCGGTCTCGGGGAAACCGGGGATGTCCACCTTGCTGCCGAAGCCCTCGATGTGCCGACCGGTCTCCCCGTCGAGCGCGTGGAGGAAGAACCCGGGGCTGATCACGTAGATCACCAGCCGGCCGTCCAGGTGGGCGTAGCCGACGCCCTTGCCGTAGCTGGAGCGCATGGATTCCTCGAACCGCCTGGTGTGCGGCTCGCTGTAGGTCCACAGCGTCTCCCCGGTCGCGGGATCCATGGCGACCACGGCGCGGCGATAGCCCACGACGGTGAACAGCTTCCCGTCGATGTAGCTGGGGGTGGACTTCGAGAGATAGCTGACCTTGGGGCCGAAATTGTCGCCCCGCCAGATCCACGCCACCTGGAGATCCTCGAAGTTCCCGGCGTTCACATCGGCGAGCGGGGAGTAGCGCGTGCCCCACGCGTCCCCGCTCTGGTAGCGCCACTGTCCCTCGGGCTGGTCGCGGTTCTGGGCGATCGCGACGGTCGCGAGGAGCGACGCGAGAAGCAGGGTGACGGCAACTCTTGTTTTCACGGGGATCCCTCCAGGTAGAACTCGAAGCCGCTCAATTGTAAGGGGTTTCCGCGTCCCGGCGCGCTCGCCGGCCGGATCCACGCCCGATCAGCGCAGAACGCCGAGGAGATTCGAGTAGTCGTCGGTCCACTGGTGGCGGGGGCCGGGCTCCACCGCCTCCCCCGTCCACGGCTCGGCGCGGCCGAGGACGGCCGGGTCCGTGATGAAGTCGCTGTTCGCGCTCAGGAGGATCCAGGTCGCGGTGTAGCGAAGACGGTCCTGATCCGGCTCGCTCACGGTCAGCAGCGACATGAGATCGAGGCGGCGGGCGTGGGCCCGCACCACCGGGGCGAGGTCCACATGACGGTTCGAGATGTGGACCGCGAGGACGCCCCCGGGCGCCAGCCGCCGCCGGTAGAGGTCGAACGCCTCCGCCGTGAGCAGGTGGACCGGGATGGCGTCGCCGGAGAAGGCGTCGAGCACGAGCAGGTCCCATCCGGGCTCCTCCCGCTCCGCCTCGCGGGAGAGACTCAGCCGGCCGTCCCCGAGGACGACCTCGACGTTCGCCGGGGTGTCCTCCAGGTAGGTGAAGTAGTCGCGCGCGCGGTCCTCCACCTGGGGGTCGATCTCGTAGAAGCGGAACAGGTCGCCCCGTTCGCCGTACACGGCGAGGGATCCGGCCCCCAGTCCCACGACGGCGACCCGCATCGGAAAGCCGCCGGCGCGCTTCGGATGTCGGGTCACGGCGGCCGCGATGCCGGTGCCGTCGTAGTAGTAGAGCGTGGGTTCCCGGCGGCGGGTCGGAGCGAGGTACTGGGTTCCGTGGCCGATGCCCCCGTGCCAGATGTCCCGCCGCCACTCCGGCGTGTCGGGATAGGCCTCCATGACCCGCACGACGCCGAAGAAGTTGCGCCCGGAGACGAGCGGCCGCTGGTGCTCGAGGGCCGTGACCGCGATCGCGAGGCCCGTCGTTCCGCTGAGAACGATCCGGGCCACGAACTGCGGCCGCCCCCGGGCGAACGCGACCGCCGCCGGCGCCAGAGCCAGCGCGAGCGGGTACTCCCAGAGGTTCGGGAACACGAGCGGGCTCGCGAGGGACGCCACGAGCCCTCCCGCCGCGCCGCCGGCGGTGACCGAGAGATAGAACCCGGTGAGCCCCGACGGCGCCGGTTTCCGACGGGCGATCTCGCCGTGGAGCGCCCAGCCGGCGGTGAACAGGAACAGCATGCCGGCCGCTGCGTGAGCGAACGGCGCCCGGTCGAGGCCGTAGGTGATGTCCTGGAACCAGACAGCCAGACACGCGAGCGAGGAGGCCACGACGAGTGGCGGAAGGAGCCGCCGCGGGTAGGGGACGCCGCCCCGGAACGCGAGGATGAAGGTCAGCAGATAGACGGCGAGCGGAACCGTCCACAGAAACGGCGAGGCGGCCACGTCCCGGGTCAGGTGGGTCGTGACCGCGACGAGCACGAGAGACCCCATCGCGGCGAGGCCCGCCGGGACGCCGTGGAACCCGCTCCCCGCGCGGCGCGCGGGCGTCGCCGACCGATCGGCGCCCGCCAGCGTGAACCACCCGGCGGCGACCGACGCGATCAGCCACAGGACGAAGACCCCGCTCCACAGCCGCCCCTGCTGCGCCAGGCCGGAAAAGGGCTCCAGCACGAGCGGATAGAGCGCGAGGCCGAGCAGCGATCCGGCGTTCGAGAGCGCGTAGAGGCGATAGACCCCGGGATCGCCCTCGGCGCGCCGGGACGCCGCCACCCACGCCGACACGAGCGGCGTCGTCGCCGCCGCCACGACGAAGGGGAGGCCGACCGAGGCCAGCAGCGTCAGGAGGATCCGGCCCGCCGGCGCCTCGCCTCCCGCCGGCGCCCACGCCGCGTCGGCGAGAGGCGGCAGGCTGACGAGCGCGAGGAGCAGGATCCCGGCGTGCGCGATCCGCTGGGCTCCCGGCCGCAGCCGGGTGACGAGGAGATGAGCCCCCAGATACCCGAGCAGCAGCGCGGTCTGGAAGAAGAACAGCGCCACCGCCCACACCATGGGGGCGCCGCCGTACCAGGCGAGGAGCGGCTTCGCGACCATCGGCTGGACCACGAAGACCAGGAGGGCGCCGAGGAACACGGCGGCGCCGGCGAGCCAGCCGGCGACGGGGGACCGATCCGGTCCGGGAGGCGGGTTCTCTTCCATCGGGTGTGAGGTTGGCTAGGATATGGGGTTCATCATGCCGAAGCGTCGCTCCTCCGCCCGATCCAAGCTGCCCCGCCGCCCCGTCGCGCCCCCGCCGCCCGAACCGGCCAGCCCTTCCGGCCTCGAGCGAGGCGGACGGCTCGGGTGGCTGCCGTTCGTCGCGATCGGAGTTCTCGCCGTGGGGGCCGTCGTCTTCTTCATGGCGGTTTCCGGGGACAACACCGTGGAGAGCGCCGCCTCGGCCGCTGTCGCCGCCGCCCAGTCCCCTTCCGCGCCGGCGAAGCCCTTCCCCTACTACGACTCGGCGGAAGAGGCCCGGCCGTTCCCGGTGACGCTCCCGCCGAGCACCTACTCGAACGAGACGCTGCAGAAGGCCTACCAGATCGCGAAGGAGATTCCCGAGATCCTGGTGCAGCTTCCCTGTCTGTGCGGCTGCCACGGCGTCCAGACGGACCACGGGAGCCTGCTCGACTGCTATGTGGACGACCACGCCGCGACTTGAAGCACCTGTCTCCAGGAGGTCCTCCTGGCTGAGCAGATGACGGACGAAGGCGCCACCCCCGAAGAGATCCGCGAGGCCATCAGCCAGCACGAGTTCACCGGAATCGCCCTGCGCTGAGCGCCCGGCGGACGCCGTGGCCCTCGCGACCGGTCGGGAGCGCGGCGGGCCGGTCTCCAAGACCGGCGGCGCCTGGCGGACCGGCCGGCGACGGACGACGCCGCGCAGCGCGGGGAATTCGTTCCTCGGTTGCGGGTGCTTTCTCGGCCTGTGCCTGCTGGTCGGCGCCTGCGTCCTCTACTCCTGCTGACCCGCTCCCCGCCGGCGCGCTCTGCTTCTGCTGACCCGCTCCCCGCCGGCGCGCTCTGCTCCCGCTGACCGGCTTCCCGATGGAGCGCTCCGGGAGCCCGGATTCCTCCGGACGGCTTCGGTTCGCCGGAAGTCGCTGAACGGCGGATGGGCGCTCCGGCGATGCGGACGCCCGGAACCGGCTGCGGCCGACTGCGACCACTCGGACGCAGAAGGGAAGCCGGGGACGAGAAACCCGCGACCGGGGCGTCGGCGCGAGTTTCGCCACGGCGCCCCGGCAGGACCGGAGCTCCTGCGTGGAGCGCGCCCGCCGGACCGGAGCTTCTACGCGGAGAGAGCCGGCCCGGCGCGCCAGGGCCCTCGATCTATCCCAGAGCCGCCTGGAGGTGCATCCCGCCGAAGTGGATCGTCAGAACCGGCTTTCCGGCGAAATCGCCGGAGCCCGCCGTGATGTCGATCAGCATGTGATCCGCGGTCCCCATGTCCTCCGAGTAGCGCGAGTCGAGTTTCATGACCTTGGCCATGTCCGGCATCTCGCCCCTGGGGATCCGCCCCTCGTGGAGAGCCATCGTCCACGAGCCGTCATCGCCCTGGATCACGCCGATCGTGTACTCGCCGGCGGCGATGCTGACGTCCCCGGCCATCACGTCCGCGGAGAGGTTCAGGCGCGGCCCGCGCGGGCTCACGAACGTCCCCGGCTCCACCGCGGCGACATGCTCCATGTTCGCGTCGGTCGAGTTGTAGGCCACGCTGACGTCGACCTCGCCGATCGTGGTGCTGACGGTCTTGTTGAAGTGGGGGTGACCGACGGCGAGCGTGGCCACGACGAGACAGGCGAGAGTCGCAAGAGCGGTCCGGCGCATGGCAGTTCCTCCTGTTGGCGCTGGGCGGGAACCCCGGCACGGGAGCGGGGGTCGAGACTTTCGCCGGATTGTAGGAGACTCCCCTTCCGTCAGGGCTTCCGTCCGAGCTTCCGTCAGCCGGCGGGGCGGCTCCGGAGCCAGCGCCCGGTCTCCTCCAGCGTCCGATCCACATCGGACTCGTCGTTGTAGAGGTGGACGGCGAACCGGAGGATCCCCCGCCGCACGCTGTGCTCGATGCGCGCGCCGGCCAGGCGCCGGTGGAGGGACTCCATCCGGGGATCCTCCACCGTGTCGTGGGCGCCGGCGCCCACCTCGCCGACGGAGACGATGTGGCCCAGGTGCGGCCCCGGCGGTCCCCCGGCAACCGGAAGGCCCAGCTCGAGGAATCCTCCCGCCAGCCGCGCCGCCAGAGCCCGGTTGTGGCGGTCCACGGGCTCCGCCCCGAAGCGCTCCAGGATCTCCAGCCCGGCTTCCGCCGCCACCGCGCCGAGGTAGTTGAAGTTCCCCAGCTCGAAGCGGCGCGCGCCGGCCGCGTAGGCGATGCCTCCGTGCGGCAGGTGGGTCTCGGGAACCTGTTCCTCGGACCCCTCGCCGACCACGCCGAACCGCCCGAGCGCCGCGGGGACCAACGACTCCGCCAGCTCCCGGCGGACGAACAGGAACCCCGCCCCGTAGGTGGCGAGAAGCCCCTTCTGGGTGGCCACCGCGAGCATGTCGCACCCCATGCGCCTCACGTCGGCGCGCAGCGTCCCCACGCTCTGCGCCGCGTCGAGCAGGAGGAGCGCGCCGTGTTCGCGACACGCCTCCCGCAGGGGCCCGAGATCCGTCTCGAACCCGGGAGCGAAGGTGACGGTCGAGACCGTCACGACCCGGGTGCGCGGCCCGACCGCCTCGGCGACCCGCCCGGAGGGGAGCCGGCCGCGGTCCGCCGGCGCCGGCACGAGCCTCACGCCCCTCCGGGCGGCCAGGTTCTGCCAGGGAAGCAGGTTGGCCGGATGCTCGAGGTCGGGGCAATGGACGACTTCGTCACCCGGACGCCATTCGAGCGAGCTCAGGAAGAGGTTGAACCCCTCGGTGACGTTCTTGATCCAGGCCACCTCGTCCGGGTGCGCCCCGATGAGCCGGGCGAACCGGACCCGCGCCCGCTCAAGCGCCTGGAACAGGCTCTCCTTGTCGGGCTCTCCGCGCTCCCAGCGGTCGAGAAACCCCCGGACGGCCGCGCGCACCGGCGCCGCGAGGAGGCTGCGCTGCCCGACGTTCAGATAGGGCCGAAGGGAGGCGCCGGGGAAGAGCTCCCGCGCTTCCGAGACGGACGGCCCCGGCGCCAGACCGGGCACGGCTCAGCCGGCGGCGGCCGCCGAATCGACCTCCCGGTGGCCGCGGGCGACGATGAGGGTTCCCACGAGATCCCCCATGATGTTCAGGGTCGTCGTCGGCATGTCCACGAGTCGGTACACGCCCGCCACCAGCACGCCGAGCTCGAGAGGCAGACCGAACATCGTGAGGAGGAGGAGCTGGTTGACGATGCCGCCGTTCGGAACGCCCGGCGCCGCTGCGGAGAGCAGGGCGCCGAACAGGACGACGGCGGCGAGGTCAGCCCATCCTAGCGGAGCGCCGGCGGCCTGCGCGGTGAAGAGCACGGCGCCGGCGAGGAGCACAGCGCTGCCGTCCTTGTTGAGCTGGGCGCCGAGGGGGAGCGTCAGCGCATAGACCCGGCGCGGAATCCCGATGCGCTCGGCAGTGTTCAGCGAGGCGCTCAGGCTCGCGAGACTGCTGCAGGTGGAGATCGTCGTGGTCCACACGGTTGCGGTTCGGCGGAGGAACCCGGTCGCCGGAACGGAGGCGAAGATCCGCAGCGCCCCGAGATAGAGGCCGAACATCGCCAGATCCGCCGCCCACACGGCGCCGATGTAGAGACCGAGCGGCCCGAAGACGGCCTCCCCGTGCTCTCCGACTGCGGCGGCCGCGAGCGCCGCGACCCCGACCGGGCCCGTCCAGAGAATCCCCCGGACCAGCATGCGCAGCCACGCGGTCAGGGCGTCGAAGGCCGAGACGACGGCCTCCCGGTGCGCGCGCTCGAGGCGCCGGGCCGCAGCCCCGAGCATGAGCCCGAGGACGACGATCCCGGTGACCCGCCCGTCCACGAACACTCCGAGGACGCTGTCCGGGATGAGCGCATCGAGGAAATCGCCGCTGGACGGGAGCGCCACCGGCTCGCCCGCCGAGGCGAGCGCCGCCGCCATGCCGTCCCCGGGCCGAAGGATCCCCACAGCGCCGAGCGATACGACCTGCGCCGCCACCGTCGTGAGCAGGAAGAAGGCCCCGATGCCCGCCAGCAGACGGCCAGCGCCGCCAGCAGGCGAGGATCCGGCGAGCGCCCCGACCAGATTCGCGAACATGAGGGGCACCGCAGCCAGAACCAGGAGCCGGATGAAGATCTCCCCCACGAACGCGACCGAAGTCGCCGCCTCCCCGACGAATGCGCCCGCGATCGCGCCGGCGCCCATGCCGACCAGCATGAGCGTCCCGAGCGACGGGAGGCTGCGGGGCGAGGAAGGCAAAGTCGTCGTCGTCGGCGCCGCCGCGTCGCGCCGTCGGAGCCCGAACTCCGGGAGGGAAGCCGCTTCGGCGTCGCCGACCCCGGAGACGCCGCCACCGTATCAGGGCCGCCGGCGCCCGCCGGGAAACGGCCCTCGGGTCGCGGATCGCCGTCGAGGCGGTGGAGGAGCGATTTCGGCGCCGACCCGGATCCGCGATCCGGCGGAGGCGGTGCGCCGCTCCCCGGCCCGCGGATCAGGAAGCGACCGCCTGAATCTCACGAGAGAGCAGCCGGGAGCGCGCATCGAGGTTCATCCGATCTGCCCTCCCCTTCAACGGATCGGCCGGGCGCTGTCAAGGCCGCGGGGCGCTCCGGCGCGCCCTGTCAAGGCTTCGGGGCCAGCCGGCGCGCCCTGTCAAGGCCCGGGACCGGCCGGAGCGCCCTGTCCCTCTCCCCGCCCGGATTCGGGCGACCTGTCCCGGGTACCATCGGAACGACACCGCGCCGCCACCCGCGGTGGAAGGAGAACCCCGTGCGCGCCCCGTCCCTTGCCCTCCTCATCGCCGCCGCGGCCCTCGCGCCATCCGCCGCCGCCCAGGACGAGACCCGCCGGGTCGGCGGTCTGACCGCGCCGGTGGAAGTCCTGCAGGACCGCTGGGGCATCGATCACATCTACGCCGACTCCGAGGAGGACCTCTTCTTCGCCCAGGGCTACCGGGCCGCGGAGTCCCGGCTGTTCCAGTTCGAGATGTGGCGACGGCAGGCGACCGGAACCCTGGCGGAGATCCTCGGACCCGCCGAACTGGACCGCGACATCGGGGTCCGTCTCCACCGGTTCCGCAAGGACATGGGGCAGGAGATGCGGCACTACCACCCGCGAGGCGACTCGATCATCCCGGCGTTCGTCCGGGGCATCAACGCCCGGATCGCGGAGGCCCGCCAGGATCCGGACAACCTGCCCCTCGAGTTCCGCCTGCTCGGCATCCTTCCCGAGCCGTGGACCGAGGAGGTCGTGATTTCCCGCCACCAGGGACTCCTGTCGAACGTCACCCAGGAGCTGAACCTCGGGATGGCGGTGGCCGCCGTCGGCGCGGAGGTCCTGCGGGACACCGACTGGTACCGGCCGGGCCAGCCGGCGCTGGATCTCGACCCGGCGGTGGACGGCTCGCTGCTCGGGCCCGAGATCCTCCACTACTACCGCGCGTTTCGGGGACCGGTCCGGTTCCGACCCGAGCATGTCGTCGCCGAACACCGGAACCGCGACGCCGAGCGGCTGGCCCTGCTGGACGACTTTCCGAGCGAGCTCCAGCTCGTGGACGCCGGCGAGCACATCGGCTCGAACAACTGGGTCGTCGGTGGCGAGCGCACCTGGACCGGGCTTCCGCTCATCGTGAACGACCCCCACCGGACGATCGTGGCCCCGTCGCTGCGCTACTTCGCGCACCTCGAAGGGCCTGGCTGGTCGGTCATCGGGGGCGGGGAACCGGTGCTCCCCGGCATCTCGATCGGCCACAACGGAACCGGCGGGTGGGGGCTCACCGTGTTCGGCCAGGACAACGAAGACCTGATGGTTTACGACACGAACCCCGACGACCCGAACCAGTACCGCTACCTCGGGGAGTGGGAGTCCATGACGACCCGGACCGAGACGATCCCGGTCAGGGGGCAGCCCGACCACACCGCGACGCTCAAGTACACCCGCCACGGACCCGTGCTCCACGAGGACCACGAGAACCACAAGGCCTACGCGCTTCGCGCCGCCTGGCTCGAGATCGGGAACTCGCCCTACCTCGCCAGCCTGCGGATGAACCAGGCGCAGACCTGGGAGGAGTTCGTCGAGGCGTGCAACTACAGCGGCATCCCGGCCGAGAACATGATCTGGGGCGATGTGCACGGGAACATCGGCTACCAGGCGGTCGGCGTCTCCCCGATCCGGAACGCGAACTGGAGCGGCCTGGTGCCGGTGCCGGGGGACGGGCGCTACGAGTGGAGCGGCTACCTCCCGATCAAGGCGCTGCCTTCGGTGAAGAACCCGGAAAAGGGCTTCTGGGGGACCGCGAACAACCTGATGGCCCCGGCGGTGGCTTCCGACTACCCCCACCCGGAGGCGCTCCACTTCACCTGGGGCGACGAGATGCGCGGCCTGCGGGTGGACGAGCTGATGCGCAGCGGCGTCCGCTTCACCGTCCAGGACATGATGGCCCAGCAGCACGACGAGCTGAGCGTCGTCGCGAGGAACCTGGTGCCCCTGCTGTTCCTCGCCGAGCCGGAGGACAGCCCGGAGATCCGGCTCCTGGCCGAGTGGGACTTCGTCCTCGACAGGGAATCCGCGGCGGCCACGGTGTACTGGCACTTCGAGCGCCGGGTGTCCGCCGCCATGGGCGAGCTGCTGATCCCGGAGGCGGCCCGGAACCTCCTGCGACGGGTCAACAAGAAGCGGATGCTGGACCACCTGCTCGCCCCGGACGGCCGGTTCGGCGAGGACCCCATCGAGGGGCGTGACGAGCTGCTGCTCCAGGCGTTCGCGAACGGCGTGGACGATGTCGTGGCGCGGCTCGGCGCCGATCCCGCGAACTGGCGCTACGGCCAGGACGCCATGAAGCATGTCCACATCACGCACTACCTGGCGGACGCCGTGGATGACGAGACCCGCGCCCTGCTGGAGGTCGGTCCCTGGCCCCGCGGGGGTTACGAGTCCACCGTGAACAACACCGGCGGCGGGGAGAACCAGACCTCCGGCGGCAGTTTCCGGGTCATCCTCGATCCATCGAACTGGGACAACTCGGTGGCCACGAGCACGCCGGGGCAGTCGGGCGATCCGATGAGCCCCCACTACCGCGATCTCTTCGAGCTCTGGGTGCGGCACCAGTACTTCCCGCTGGCGTACACCCGCGCCCGGGTGGAGTCCGTGACCGGGAGTCGCGTGGTGCTCAGGCCGTAGTCCTGCGATCCGCTCCGCGCGACGACGGGCCGGCGCCCCGGCAGGGGCGCCTCCGCTTGCCGGCGAGGTGGAATACTCCGCTGCCGTGAAAGCTGCCCTCTCCGCCCTCGCGCTCGCCCTCCTCGCGCCGCTCGCGCTCCCGGACACGGCCTCCGCGGCCGCGCCCTTCCGGCTCGGTTCGTTCGAGCGCCGCGGCGAGGCCTTCCTCGGCATCGTCCTGCGGGACGCCTTCGCCGTCGAGCTGAACCGGGCGAACGCCGCCCTCGAACGCCGCAACCGGCTCTGGGTCACGCTCCCGATGCCGGCGGACATGAACGAGCTCGCCGGCCGCTGGTCGCTCGGAATGCGCGACCGCGCCCACGCCATCGCGGAACAGGTGGAGCCGCTCCTGGACCTCCCCGAGTCCGAGCGCCCGGTCTGGATCCACCCGCTGGAAGAACTGCGCTTCTTCCCCCCGGTCCGGCCCGGCAAGATCCTCGCCGCCGCGCTGAACTACCCCGCCCACGGCGTCGAGATGACGACCGGCGCCCCCGCGGCGATGTCGGACGCCTCCGCGCTGGACGACACGCAGACGTCCATGGACCACTTCTGGCAGCGCGAGCCCGACGACCGCCGCCAGAACCCCTACCTGTTCATGAAGCCGGGCAGCATCGCCATCGGCCACGGCGAACCGATCCTGATCAAGCCGGACCGCGAGATGGTGGACTGGGAGTGCGAACTGGCGGTCGTGATCGGCGCCCCCGCGAGCGATGTCTCCGGGGACGACGCCGGCGCCCACGTCTTCGGCTTCACCATGATGAACGACGTCGGCGACCGGGAAGGACGCGGGGATGACCGCTACGGGTCGGACTGGCTGGTGTGGAAGAGCACCGAGACCTTCGCTCCGCTCGGTCCCTTCATCACCCCTGCCGAGTTCATCAGCGATCCGCACGACCTCGACATCCGGTTCACCCTCTCGGGCGAGATCATGCAGGACGCGAACACGAGCCTCATGGAGCACACGGTCCACGAGCTCATCCAGTTCGCCTCCCACAACCTGATCCTCCGCCCCGGCGATGTGATCGCGACCGGCACCCCCGACGGCGTCGGCTACGCCCGCACCCCGCCCATCTTCATGAAGCCGGGCGACACCGCCGCCTGCTGGGCCGAGGGCGTCGGGACCCTCGAGAACCCGGTGCGCAACTGGGACGAGGAGCCCACCCTGAACCGACCGTGATCACCGACCCCTTCGCCGTCTTCCTCGCGCTCGCCGGGGTCGTCTTCTCCGCCGTCTGGCTGGAGTCCCGCTACCGCTTCTTCCGGACCGCGAGCGCCGGGCTGCTCTGCCTGACGTTCGGGATGCTGCTCTCGAACTCCGGCATCCTGCCGGGCGACGCGGAGGCCTACAACCAGCTCGGCACGATCTGGGTCAACGCCGCCATCGTGCTGATCCTCCTCGCAGTGGATCTGAAGACGATCCGGCAGGCGGGCTCCAGGATGCTCGGCGCGTTCGGCATCGGAGCGATCGGGACGATGACCGGCGTGGCCGCCGCCACACTCCTCTGGTCCGGCGCGGTGGGCCCCGAGGCCTGGAAGCTCTCGGGGCAGTTCACCGGCACCTACATCGGCGGCGGCGCCAACTTCTACGCCCTCGGCAGCGCGTTCTCGACCGACCCGGCGGTCATGTCCGGCGCGGTGGCCGCCGACGTGATCGTGACCGTCGCCTGGCTGGCCGCCTGCCTCACGCTCCCGGCCATCCTGTCGAAGAAGCCCGGTGATGCAGTCGGCGCGACGCCTCTCGCGGGCGAGCAGCCGATGACGCTGGAGCGACGCCTCAAGGAGAGCGGCGAGAGCCTGCGGGTCATGGATTTCTTCGGCCTCGCCTCGATCACGCTGGGCGTCATGGTCGCGGCGCAGTTCCTCGGCGGGCTCGTCCCGGCGATCCCGTCCGTCCTCTGGCTCACCACGATCGCCCTGATCCTCGGCCACACGCCCTGGGTGCGCGGCCTCCGCGGCGCCCCGGTCCTCGGCAACGCGCTGATCCTCCTGTTCCTCGCCGGGAACGGCGCCCAATCGCTCGTCTCCGAGATGCTCGCCGCCGGACCGGCGCTCTTCCTCTACGCCCTGACCACCGTGGGCGTCCACGGCCTCGTCATCTTCGGCGTGGGGCGGCTGCTCCGCTTCGACTTCGGCACCCTCGCGGTGGCGTCGCAGGCGAACATCGGAGGCGCCGCCTCCGCAGTGGCGATCGCCTCGGCGCGCGGCTACGGGGACAAGCTGCTGCCCGGAATCGCGGTGGCTCTCGCCGGTTACGCGGTGGGCAACTACCTCGGCTTCGGCGTGGGAACGATCGCCCGCGGCCTCCTCGGCGGGTAGTCCCGCCGGTCCGGCTCAGCGGACGATGATCTCGTCGAGGTAGGTCCACCCGAGCATCCCTTCGCGGCGCGCGCCGTCGGGCCCGGTGGGCCACGGTGCCGGCACCGGGCCGAGGGCGCGAATCCGCAGCCGGAGCCGGCGCCCGACGAGGTCCTCCTCGCCATCCGAGGGGCTGTTCGGGCGGCTGCTCAGGGGGCCATCCGCGGACAGTTCCAGGCGGACCCGCCGCCGGCCCGCGCCCGGCGCCGAGGATGGATCGGGCCGGGCAACGTCGGATCGAGCCACTTCGCGCCAGATTCCGCCGTCCCCGGGCAGCTCCGCCACGACCTCCCGCGGCCAGTACACGCCGGAGCCGGGGTGCTGCAGGAAGGAGAGCTTCACGGTCCGCAGCGGCTGCGGCGTCCCGAGATCGAGCGTCAGCGTCACCTCGCGGCTGCGGTAGCCCTGCCAGTGCCCGCCGCGGCGATCCACCGAGCCCCGCACGCCATCGGTCAGCCCGGCGTCTCCCGCCGCCGAGTACGGCGAACTCTGCGGTGGCTCCGCCGTCACCGCGACTCCGCGCGCCCGGTGGGTGACCAGATTGCGCTCGCCGAAGTCATCGAGGGCGAGGGACCGGCGCGCGATCGCGGCCGCCGCTTCCGCGTCCGGGACCATGGAGCGCGCCGTCTCTGCCGGATCCTCTCCCGGAGCGAGCGCGCGAAGCAGGAAGCGGTACTCCAGATCCTGGGGCCACAGGGTGTACTCCCGGTGCGGGACCGCTCCCCAGGAATCGTCCCCGCCGACGCCCATCTGCCGGTGATCCACCGCGAGCGTGACCTCGTTCCGCGGCACCAGATCCACGGTGTGCCGCCGGGTCTTCGTCTCGCCGCCGTCGAGATCGGACACCCGGTAGGGCAGCGCCGAAAACGAGACCGCGGGGAGGCCGACCACCAGGACGCCAGCCCCGTCGTCGCCGACGACGGCCGCCCACCGGGTATCCGTGCGCGTCCCGGTCTCCTGCGGCCGCACGTAGGCGTGCGCCATCTCCCGCACGGGGAGCGAATGGCGTCCCACCTCCGCGCCGGTGCGCCGGTCCCAGTAGTTCTCGCGCGGCCCCCGCCCGTACCAGACGACCTGGTCCAGCGTCCCCGGCAGGGTCATCAGCACCCCGAAACGGGGAATCTCCGGCAGATCCTCGTCCACCCGGCTCAGCCGGGCCGAGACCGCCACGGTCCCGTCGGGGAAGATCTCGTGCTCCATCTCGTAGCGCGCCCCTACGGAGCGCAGCGCGAACCGGCTCCGCACGACGACGGCGGCGGCCGTCCGTTCGACCTCCATCGCCTCGAGCGCCCGCTTCGGTGGCCGCCCCGCGAGCCGCCAGACCCCCGAGCGCACCGGGAAGCCGTTGCCGTAGTCGTTGTCCGTCGGAGCCCGCCAGAAACTGGGCTGCGGCCCGATGGCGATTCGTTCCACGCCTCCCGCCTCGAGGGAGGCCAGGGTTCCGAGCCCGCGGTCGAACCGCGCCGCGAAGCCGTCCCCCGCGACCGTGATCTCGTCCTCCGTCTCGCTCACCTCCAGCGGGGCGCCGGTGGGAGCCGCCGCGACGGGGGCCGGGGGTCGCAGCGAGAACTGATCCCAGGCCACTTCGTGTCCGGCGGGCAGGAGCGCGGTCGCGTCGCGCAGCGCGAAGCGCACGGTGAGAAGCAGCTCGCGGGCGGGATCGGGCGGATCGGAAGGCAGGGGGATCTCCACGGTCTCCCGTCCCCCCGGCGGCGCCGCCAGCGGCGGGAGCGCTCCCGAGGCCACGACCTCGCCATCCACCGTGACCTGGTAGGAGCCGTCGAGATCGGAGAGATCGGTGAACGCGCGGCGGTTCTCCACTTCGATCCGGCCGGCCGCGAGGTCCACGGCGCGCGCGCGGACCGGCTGGTACACCTTCTTCACCTCGAAGGCGTGCGGGTGAGGCTTCCGGTCCGCCGAGACCAGGCCGTTCACGAGGAAGTTTCCGTCGGTCGGGAACCCCGCGGGGCCGAAGTCGCCGCCGTAGGCCCAGAAAGGCCTCCCGGACTCGTCGGCGGTGAGGAGCGCCTGGTCCACCCAGTCCCAGAGGAACCCGCCGATCAGCTTCGGATCCGACTCGATGACCTCCCAGTAGTCGGCCAGGTTGCCCACGCTGTTCCCCATGGCGTGGGCGTACTCGACGAGCAGGAAGGGGCGGTCTCCGCGCTCGGCGTAGTGCTCCAGCCAGTAGGGGCGCACGTACATGGGGGCGACGATGTCCACGATGTCGCGCTCCAGCGCCGGCTCGTAGAGGATCGGCCGCCCCGGATCCGTCTCGCGCAGCCATTCGGAGGCGGCGTCGAAGTTCTCGCCGTCCCCCGCCTCGTTCCCGAGGGACCAGACGATGATCGAAGGGTGGTTGCGGTCGCGGAGCGCCATCCGCCGCACCCGGTCAAGATGGGCTTCCCGCCACTCCGGCTTCGCGGCCAGCGTGTTCTCCGGCAGGAAGCCCATCCCGTGCGACTCGAGGTTCGGCTCGTCCACGACGTAGAGCCCGTACTCGTCGGTCAACTCGTAGAAGCGCGGCAGGTTCGGGTAGTGCGCGGTGCGGACCGCGTTCAGGTTCAGCGCCTTCATGAGCCGGATGTCCTCGAGCATCGAGGCCTCGTCCAGCACGTGCCCGCGCACCGGATCGTGCTCGTGACGGTTCACGCCGAAGAGCGTCACCGGCCGGCCGTTCACCAGGAGCTGGCCGTCCACCGCTTCCACCCGGCGGAACCCGAGGGGGAGGGAAATCGCCTCGACGGAGGCGTCCTCTCCCCGCAGCGTCAGCAGGATCCGGTAGAGATGCGGGGTCTCGGCCGTCCACGCGTGCGCGTCTCCGACTTCGATGCGGGTTCTGATGGAGGCTTCGCCCCCCGGCTCGACCGTCGCCGCCAGCCGCCGCGGCGCCGCCCACGCCGGAGCCCCCGACGGATCGAGGAGCTCCACCTCGAGGATCCTCGCGGCCGCCGCCGGGAGCCCCCGGTTCGCCAGCCGGGCGGTCAGCTCCGCCGACCCGGTTCCGCTCGCCGCGTCGTAGTCGCTCGCGATCCACGCATCGGCGATGTGCGTGGGCGGCGCCGCGTGGAGCGAGACCTCGCGGTCGATCCCGCTGATCCGCCAGAAGTCCTGTCCCTCCAGGTAGCTGCCGTCACTCCAGCGCACGACCTGCACTGCGAGCCGGTTGTCGCCGGTCCGGGCGGCTTCCGTGACCCGGAACTCGGCCGGCGTCCGGCTCCCCTCGCTGTAGCCGATGAACTCGCCGTTCAGCCACACGAAGAACGCCGAATACACCCCGTCGAACCGAAGGAACACCTCCATCCCGTCCCACGCGGCCGGCAGGTCGAAGGACCGGCGGTAGGAACCCACCGGGTTGTCATCCTCCGGCGCGAACGGTGGATTCGCCGGAAACGAGTAGGACTCGTCCCGGTACACCGGGTGCCCGTAACCCTCCAGCTCCCAGTTCGACGGAACCCGGATCCGGTCCCAGCCGGAGTCGTCGTAGCCGGGGGCTTCGAAGCCCTCGGGCCGGTCCGCCGGGCGCTTGACCCAGTGAAAGCGCCAGGTTCCGTTCAGGGACAGGCGGCGCGAGGGGGCGTCCCGAAACCTCGCGCGGGCCTCTTCCCGCGTCGCGAAGCGCCGGAACGAGGCGCGCGGCGGTTCCCGACCGATCTCGAAGACCGCCGGATCCTCCCACGGCCGGTCCTCCTCCGGCTGCGCCGCGACGCCGGACGCAACGAGAACCGCGGCCCCGCCAGCGGCTGCGCGGGAAAGACGGCGGAATACGACGAAGAAACGAGAGGCGGTGCGCACATCCCTATTGTGCGCGGATCATTCCGGGGCCGGGGAGAGCGTCGGGACTCGCGCCGGGCCCCGAGGCCTCCACCGCATCTCCGGACCGGGCGCCGACGCCCGCAGCGGGTTCCGGACGCGACGGGCCGTGTCCGGCGAACCGCCGTGCTTCCGACCGGGCCGCCGGACGGAGGTCGCGGACCGCGACCGCCGCGAGGCTACGGCGTCGAGACGGTCCGCAGCGTGGGATGGTTGACGAGGAGTTCGCCCAGCTCGGTCATGGCGGCGTGGATCGCCGTTTCCACGGCCTCGCCCGCGGCAACGGCCCCCTCACCGCACCCGACAAGGCCGCCCCCCTCGGTCCCGACGCCGCTCCCGTACACGGAGTCCCGCAACTGCAGCCCATCCCCGGTGAACACCGAGACGACAAGCGTCAGCTCGGCCACCGCATCGAGGCCCGCCAACGTGTCTCCGTCCAGTCCGATCCCGAAACTGTCCGCCCGGACCAGGATGACGGCGTCGAGTTCCCGCGCTTCCATGGCGGCGCGATCGATCGGCTCGGGCGTCGGCTCCACATGCTCCACGAGCCGTTCGAGAGTTCCGATGACCGATTCGCGGAGGGCCTCCCGCGCATCCACCGGATAGCGGTTCCCGCTGCAGTCCGCGGAAGGCAGGAACCGCGCATCCTGGACGAGCCGGTCGGCGTCCACATGGAGCGCGGCGTCGAGCGGCAACGCCGCATCGAAGGCGTAGGCCTCGTAGGACGGTGCCGGCCGGATCGCGACGGCGTGGACACAGGAGACGGCGGACCATCCCAGCGCGGCGACGAGGGCGACCTGAGGCGTACGTTGGAGCATTCCCCGAGTTGTCATGATGTGTCCTCCCTTCCGAATCCGTACCCCTCCCGATCCTGTCTCCGACCGTGCGGGGCGTACGCGGGAGCGGCAAGCAAAGCCCGTACCGAGCCCGCCGGAGCCGCCTCGGGGCGGGTCAGCGCACGAGGTTCCGAGCGCTCAGCCGAACGCCCGAGGGCGGAACTCCGCGCGGTTCGTGATGCTCGCGCTGCTCCCGGTCGCGCGAATCACGAACAGCCCCTTCTTCTGCGCGTACGCGTCCGAGGACTGGTCCGCCTTCAGGTAGGCCACCGCCCCGTACACCGTGTGGTGCCGGTACTCCGGCGCCAGGTCCTGGAAGTGCGGCAGCATCTCGAGGAAATAGTCCACGTCCGCGACTTTCAGGGTCGTCTTGACCTCGACCGCCACGACCACGCTGCCGTCCACCGCGACGATGTCCACTTCGCGCCGGTAGCCCTCGAACTCCAGCTTCATGTTCGTCGAGGTGTGGGTCACCTTGATGTCGCGCGCCCGGAGCAGCGGGACCAGATCGCCGTCCACGAGCGCCTCGATGAGCTTGCCCCACTGCGAGTTGAACAGGTTGTCCAGCTTCCGGAGCCGCCGGTCGTGCTCCTTCCCGCGCCGGTCCGCCTCCTCGGCGCGCCGGTCCTGCTCCTTGGCGCGCTCCTTGGCGCGCCGGTCGGCTTCCTTGGCGCGCCGGTCGGCTTCCTCGTTGCGTCGGTCCTGCTCCCTGGCGCGCTGCTCCGCCTCCCTGGCGCGCAGCTTGAGCAACCGCTCGTGCTCGCGGTTCTGCTCCGCCAGCCAGTCGAGCGTCGCCCAGACCCGGTCGTGGGCCGCCCGCCAGTCGAACTCCTCTCGCGGTCGTGTGCTGCTCATCGCTCCGGCAGTCTAGCCAGCCCCGAAGTTTCACGGTGCGAGCGAGGAGTCGTGACTCGGCCGTCTGCAGCGGCCGAAACCATTCATGACAGTGACTTGCACCGACTTGCCCTTCGCCTCGAGGCCGGAGCATGAAACTTCGGGGCTGGCCCGCGAGCGGCGGACTACGGGCGGAGATCCAGAACCGGATCCTTCTCTCCCGTCATCTCCCACCGGACCAGCGTGATCGGGATGACGCCCGATGCGTAGAACCGGTCGAAGAAGTCCTTCACGCTGAAGTCGTCCCCGTCCTGGATCGCCACCTCGGCGAGCAGCTCCTCGATCTGCAGTTTCCCGACGACGTAACTGGTCCCGTACCCAGGCTGGCGCAGATAGAGGCTCTGCTCGCCCCGCACCAGCGCGCCCTCGGTGAGCCAGCCCCGCGGCGTCCACTCCATGGCGTACCCCACCGCCTCCTCCATGTCGAACTCGCCGCCGTGGAGGTTCAGCCCGCTGATCGCCCGAGCGGCCCGCTGCGCGAGCATGATCCAGGTCAGCTCGCGCGACCTCGGCGACCCCTCGAGCAGCCCGAGATGCATGAACATCTCCTCCACGCCGGTGGCGAGTCCCTCGGAGCGGGCCTGGAAGATGTTGAACAGCGACGGGACCGCCCGGATCGGACTCGGGTGCGGGGTCTCCCGCATCGCCGCCAGTTCGATCCAGTGGTGCATGTGGGGCCGGAAGGCGTCCGGATCGCGGTAGTTCACTTCGCTGAAGAAGTTCCGCAGATCGTCCGGGTTCTCCAGCGGAGCGAACGTCCCGTTCACCGCCCGAAGCGCCGGGTCCATCCACGGCTCGACC
Source organism: Acidobacteriota bacterium (assembly GCA_022822745.1). Taxonomy (GTDB): domain Bacteria; phylum Acidobacteriota; class Vicinamibacteria; order Marinacidobacterales; family Marinacidobacteraceae; genus JAJEAO01. Next base: position 23,938 of record JAJEAO010000033.1, on the reverse strand, counting down.
GTCTGCACCTCCTCCCGGTCGAGGAACGCCATGTAGCGATCCACCGATTCGTTCAGCCGCCGGTCGAACTCCTCCGCCGAGGCGATGCGCTCGAGTTCGGGAAGCCCGCGATTCCGGTTCTCCTCGAGGAGCATGGAGGAGTGCGAGCGCGCCAGCTCCCGCCGAAGCAGCGCCACCTGCTGTTCCCAGGTGTAGGGGAGGAGATGCACGTGCTGCATGGCCCAGGTGTAGTTCTCCGCTCCCACGCCCGAAGGCCCCGTCTTCGAATCCGACTCCGCGTCGAGGAACTCGCGGAAGCGGTCGCTGGCGGCGATCGCCTCGGCGACCGCGGTGTCGAGATCAGCGCTCGTCCCGGCGACCCGTTCGCCGAAGGCGGCGAGATCGGCCGCCTGGTTCCGGAACGCCCGCAACCCGCCGAGCCACAGATCCCGGGCGTTCGACGCCGCGAGGTTGCTCCGGGCCTGGTCGAGGAGCGCCGGAATCGCGCCGACCCTCTCCGCCAGCTCGGCGGCGTCCGCCTCCGAGAGCGGGTAGTCGTAGGTCCACAGATCCACCCAGCCATGGATCACCGGCCCCTCGTGGGCCGGCACGTCGCTTTCGGCCGCGAAGATCGTCACGTAGAACGCCGGATCCCGCGCCCACGGCCGCCGGACCCGGTGGTCGAAGTCGAGTCCGTTCATCTCCGCCCGCACGAGATGCCAGTCCACCTGCTCCGGGACCGGCCAGCTCTCCGGCGCCATCGCATCCAGTCGCGCCCGCCACGCCGGCAACTCGGCGCGCTGCCTCGCCATCGCCGGCTCGGTGTAGTCGGGCACTCCGTCCACGAAATCCGGCCGCTCGAACTCGCGCCACTCGTGAAACAGCGCCACCAGATCGGCGTGCGTCCCCGGCTCGCCGGCAGGCGCCGGCGGCGGAGCCTCTCCCGAGGGCTGGCAGGCCAGGAGAGCCGAAACCCCCAACAGAACAACGACGGATGCGACGAAACGGGACTTCACGAACAGGCTCCTCCCTTTCGGACGATCCTACCCCCCCGCCCCCCGGCTCCGTTCCCCCCGGCCCCGTGGTCCTCCGGCGACCTCGCCGGCTTCCCGGAGGCGCGCCGCCGCGCGCTCAGCCCAGCGCGGCGCCGAGACAGTCGCCGAAGCGGCGCACATCATCGGCGGTGTGGTAGTGCGCCACCGCGACCCGCACCGCTCCCGCCCCGGGGTCCACCCCCAGGGCCTTCAGGGTGGCGGCGGACCCGAGCGAGCCGGTCCCGACCTCGACGCCCGACCGCCGAAGGGCGTCGCCGACGGCCTCCGCTTCTCTCCCCCTCACCACGAAGGTGAAGGTGGGCACTCGGGCGGCGGCCCGAACCTCGTCCGACTCCCCGAGGATCCGGACGCGCCGGAAACGCCCCAGGATCCGCAGCATCCGACGCGCGAGGATCCGCTCCTCCTGCCGGATGGCCTGCATTCCCCGCCGCATCGCCTCCCGCCGGCCGAACTTCTCCGACGGAGGCGCGACCGGTGCGTCTTCCGACGACCCCAGTCGCTCCACGTAGGCGAGCGAGCGGCCCCATGCCGCGACGGTCGCCGGGCCAACGGCCCCCCGCTCGCGACGGGCCGGCGGATCCCGCAGCCAGAGCGCCGCGCCCTGCGCGCCGAACAGACCGTCCGCCGCCGCGATCAGCGCGTCGCAACGGAGGTTGCGGATGTCGAGCGAGCCGTGGGAGAGGAAATGGCTCGCCTCGGCCACGACCCGAACCGGAGTCCCCGCGAACTTCTGCGCTACCGGGATCGTCTCGTTCAGCGCCCCGGTCACTGGACACGCCTTCGTCTGCACCACGATCCGGGTGTTCCCGTCCACCAGGGCGTCGAGGTTCGCGACGGGGAGATTTCCCCGCCGATCCGGCCGCCACTCCCGAATCCGCACGCCCTCCGGGAGAGCTTCCCGCCAGGCCTCCAGGCGGTCATCCGGCTCCGACAGGGGCAGCACGACCGCCTCGCCGCGCCGCAGCCCGAAGACCTCGACGAGCGCGGCCACCAGCGCTCCGTAGGAAGCCCCGACCGCCACCTGCCTCCCCGCCCAGTCGGCGTTCGTGTTCCAGAACCACGCCAGCGACTCGCGCAGGTCGTCCAGCGCCGCGGCGTCCGCCGCCGCCGGACGCGGGAGCAGCGAGCGGGGCCCGGCCGCCGGGTCGAAGTCGAGCCGCGGGGCCTCGACGGCCTCGCCGAAGGCCTCGCGAACCAGGGGGACGAAAGCTCTCATGGGTCGGTTCGCCGCAGCGGCGGGCCGGTAGCATAGAGCCCTCATGGCCGCGCCGCGGGGTTTCGACATTCCCCGGGATCTGCCGGCGCGCTGGCGCCGGGCGCGCCGCAGCGAGGCGATCCGCGTCACCGGGCGGGACCGGGCCGATTTCCTCCGGCGCATCCTCTCCGGGCAGGTTCCGCCGGTCGGCGGCGTCTCGCGCACGGCGCTGCTCACTCCGAAGGGAGCGCTGATCGCGGCGGGCACGGCTTCCACGACGTCGGATGCGATCTTGCTGGAGACCGACTGGCGTCGGCGCGACGCGCTCCTGACCGGCCTCGACCGCTACCGGATCGCGGACGATGTGGAGCTGACGCCGCTCGACGGCGAACCGAACGGGAGTCTGCTCCTGCAGGGGTTCGGGGCGCACCGGACGATCGGCGATGTCCTCGCCGACCTGGAGTGGCCGATCCCCGAAGGCCTCGAACTCTCCGCGCTTCCCCCCGGGTCGGGCGCCGATCTCCCCGGCGACGGCGGCGCCACGCTCGTGATCCGACGGCTGTTCCGGCCCTGGCCGGCGTGGCGGCTTCGTTTCCTCGACGCTCCGAACGGGCTCGTGGACGCCGCGGCGTCCCTCGGCCGCCGGTCCGGTCCGGAGGCCCGCCCGGAGGAACGCGGCTACCTCCGCATCGCCGCCGGCGAACCCCGGTGGGGATCCGAGCTCGACGAGGCCTCCCGAGTCGCCGAGTGCGGCCTCGCCGCCCACGCCCGGCTCGGTCAGGGCTGCTACATCGGTCAGGAGTACGTCGCCCGCCAGGCGCATCGCGGCCGGATCCCGCGCCTCCTGCGCCGCCTCGTCTTCCCGGCCGGAACGGCGACTCCGCCGCCGGCCGCCGGGCTCCGACTCGAAGGACGCCCGGCGGGGCGGTTCACTTCCGGTTTCGATCGGCCCCGCGCGTTTCCCCCCGACCTCCCGGGCGTCGGCCTCGCCATCCTCGACGCGAAGATCCCCGAGGGCGCCATCGTGACGGCGGGCGAAGATCGCGGTTTCCGGGCTCGAGTGCTGGCCGCCTGACCCGGAGGATGCGCGCCGTCGTTCCCCTCGCCGGACTCGCTGTCGCCGGGCTCGCGCTCATCGGCCTCGCGGGCTGCGACGCGCCGCCCCCGGCCGACCTGATCCTCCACGGCGGCCGCGTCCGCACACTCGACGACGCCCGCGGCGTGGTCGAGGCGATCGCCGTCGTCGGGGACCGGATCGCTGCGGTGGGATCCAATGAGGAGATCCTGCGGCGGCGCGGTCCGGAGACCGAAGTCGTCGCCCTCGACGGGCGGACCGTCGTTCCCGGCCTCGCCGACAACCACTTCCACGCTCTCGGCGGCGGCCCCGGCGTGGATCTCTCCGGCGTGCGCACGCTGGCGGAGCTGAAGCAGGCAATCGCCGCCCGGGCCGCCGACACCGAGTCCGGCGAGCTGGTCGTCACGAACAGCAACTGGCACGAGGGGCAGCTCGCCGAAGCGCGGCTGCCGCTGCGCGACGATCTCGACGAGGCCGCCCCCGATCACCCGGTCGTCGTCGTGCGCGGCGGCCACGAGTTCATCCTCAACTCCCGCGCCCTGACCCGTTTCGGCATCCGGGAGACCGCCGAGTCCCCGCCCGGAGGCCGCATCGGCCGCTATCCGGACGGCCGTCTGAACGGCGAGCTGGTGGACCGCGCCAAGGATCCCGTTCGTCTCCCCCGCCCCGAGCCGGAAGGCGACCCCGCGAGCCGGCTCCTCGAGCAGCTCCGGACGATGGCCGGCTACGGGATCACGGCGCTCCGGATCCCCGGGGGCTCCGCCGAACAGTTCGCGCTGTTCCGGCGCCTCGCCGAGCAGGACCGGCTCCCGGCGCGCATCGAGTTCCTGTTCCGGCTGCGCGGGACGGCCCCGGAGGACGTCGAATCGGTCGTGGCGTCGTGGGGCGTGGCCTCCGACTTCTCCAGCGGACTGCTCACCGTGGGCGGCGTGAAGCTCGGCGTGGACGGAGGCTTCGAGGGCGGCTGGATGCGGGAGCCGTACGAGGAGCCGTGGGGGCGCGAAGGCAGCTACGCCGGCCTCCAGACGATGCCGACGGACGCGTTCCACCAGACGGTCCGCGCACTGAACTCGCTCGGCTGGCGAGTCGCCACGCACGCGGTCGGCGACGCCGCGATGGACCTGGTGCTCGACGCCTACGAGGCCGCCCACGCCGAAAGCCCCATCACCGGACGCCGATGGAGCATCGAGCACGGCTTCATCCCCGCGCCCGACCAGTTCGAGCGGATGCGGCGGCTGGGCCTCGCCGTGACCGCCCAGCACCACCTCTACGTGGCGGCCCCCAGCCTCGTCGCCTACTGGGGGTCCGAGCGCGCCGCGCTCACGACGCCGGTCGGCCTCTACGCCGCCGAGGGCATCCCGGTCTCGCTCGGCACCGACTCGCCGGTCGTCCCGCACGACCCGTTCGAAGTGCTCTACCACTTCGTCACCCGGGACACGCTGTCCGCCGGGGTCCAGGGGCCCGAGCACGCCGTCTCCCGTGGCGACGCGCTTCGCTACATGACGGACGGCTACGCCTGGCTGGTCTTCGCCGAGACGAGGCGGGGACGGCTCGCGCCCGGCATGGACGCGGACCTCACCGTCCTCACCGGCGACTACTTCGGAGTGGCCGAGCGCGAGATTCCCGATCTTTCCTCGGCGCTCACGATCACCGCCGGGCGGATCACCCACCGGGCGCCGTAGCAGCGACCTCCGCCGGTCGCAGTCGGCCGCCGGCGACCCGGGGCCGCGGTATCTTTCGCCGCTCCGCGCCCCGCGCCGGAAAACACTCGAATGGACACGATTTCGGCGGCAATCGAAGCCCTTTCCGAGGCGCTGGCCCGGATTCCCGGCCTCCGCTACTGGGCCGCCCTCCTCATCGCGGCGACCGCCGGGCTCGTGGCGCGGCTCGTGGACCGCATCCTGACCGCCGTGTTCCGGCGCGTCGTCCGCCGGACCGAGACGCAGCTGGACGACCTCGTCCTCGAGCACCTCCACCGTCCGCTCACCCGAAGCGCGGTCCTGATCGGCTTCTACCTGGCCGTGGTCCTCGTGGGTCTGCCGACTCGGTTCGAGCACCTCGCGATCAACGTGATCCAGAGTCTGGCGCTGGTCACCTGGGTCGTCGCGCTGGTGCCCCTCTCCGGCCGGCTGGTCCTGTGGATGAGCGCCCACCCGGATCGCTTCCGCGCGGTCCAGCCCGCCAGCCAGCCCCTCTTCTCGATCACCTCGCATGTGGTGCTCCTCGGCGTCGCGACCTACATCGGGCTGGCGCTGTGGAATATCGACGTCGCCGGATGGGCGGCCTCCGTGGGGATCGCCGGCATCGCCGTCGGCTTCGCCGCCCGCGACACGCTCGCCAACCTGTTCGCCGGGGTCTCGATCCTCGCCGACGCCCCCTACCGCATCGGCGACTACATCGTCCTCGCCGACGGCTCCCGCCTCCGGGGCGAGGTCACCCACATCGGCCTCCGCAGCACCCGCATCCTCACCCGCGACGAGATCGAGATCACGATCCCGAACGCGACGATCGCGAACTCGACCGTCATCAACGAGAGCGGCGGCCCGGCGGTCTCCCAGCGGGTCCGGCTGAGCGTGGGCGTCGCCTACGGGAGCGATGTGGAGCGGGTGCGACAGGTGCTCATGGAGGTGGCTCGGAGCGAGCCGCTGATCCGCTCCGAACCCGAGCCGCGGGTCCGGTTCCGCGAGTTCGCGGAGTCGGCGCTCCGGTTCGAGCTGCTCGGCTGGATCGCGCAGGCGGAAGAACGGGGCCGCGCGCTCGACGCGCTCCATACCCGAGCCCACGAGGCGCTCGCGGAGGCGGGCATCGCGATCCCGTTCCCGCAGCGCGTCGTCCGCCTCGACGGCGCGGCGAGACCCGCCGACCGGTAGCCGGGATTCCGGCGGCCGGCTCACCGACCCGTAGCCAGGTTGCTGGCGGCAGGCTGAGGCCGGTCCGGTCAGTCCAGCCGCAGCGTTCCACCGACCCCCTTCCCCGAGGAGGTCAGCCGATCCGCACGCCCTCCATCTTTCCGTCCAGGATCCCTTGCTTCGTATCCTCCCAGTCCGGCTCCCGACCCGGCCCGGCGCGCTCCCGCGCTTCCCGCAGGATGCGGTCGAACTCCTCCCGCGACCGGGAGCGCTCTCCCCGGAAGGACGACCTCAGCTTGCGCGCGGCGGCTTCCCGCATCCACTCGCCGAGCGACTTCCGCTCCCGGGCCGCCTGCGCGGCGTATCGGGATTTCTCGGCCTCGGGGACGATGAACCGAATGCTGGCCCTGGCGTCATCCCATCGCGAACGGGCTACCGCGAGCGGGTGACGGCGACGACTCATCCGGTGGCAAACAGGCTACGGGGACGGCTGGGGGCGCGCTGCTTCGAGGCGTCGCTTCTCATGCGGATCGGGCCGTGTCCCGGATCCTCCGCCAGGCCGCGAGCACGTGTTCGCGGGTCGTCTGCGTCTGCGCCACGACCATGCGCAGCCCGATTCCGGCGGGGACGCGCGTGTGGGTGAGGTAGAGCGCCCCGGACTCGTTCAGCGCGTGGAGGAGCCGCATGTTGAGCGCATCGGGATCGGCGGCGCCCTTCGGCCGGTACCGGAAGGTCACGTGGTTCAGCGGCGCCGGCGCCAGGACCTCGAAGTCGGGCTCGGCCTCCACCAGAGCCAGGAATTCCTGCCCGAGCGCGACATGCTCCCGGATGTGGCGCCGCAGCCCCTCCGCGCCGTAGTGGCGCAGCACCAGCCACAACTTGAGCGCCCGAAAGCGCCGCCCCAGCGGAATCTGCCAGTCGCGGTAATCGAACACCTCGCCTGACTCCGACGCGCGGTTTCGCAGGTACTCCGGGGTCACCGACAGCGTCCGGATCAGCGCGCTCCGGTCCGCAACCCAGAAACAGTCGCAGTCGAAGTTCGTGAACATCCACTTGTGGGGGTTGAAACACCAGGAATCCGCGAGCTCCGCGCCCTCCTGCAGGTGGCGGAATTCCGGGCACAGAAACGCCGCGCCCGACATCGCGGCGTCCACGTGGACCCACAGGCCGCGCCGCCGCGCGATCTCCGCGATCCGTCGCAGCGGATCGAACGCTCCGGTCGAAGTCGTGCCCAGCGTCACGGAGACGAAAGCGGGAAGGCGACCGGCGGCGAGATCCTCCTCGACGAGACGCTCGAAGGCGTCCGGGAGCGCGGCGCGGGTCGCCGGATGCGCCTGGATCGAGCGGAGGTTGTCGCTTCCGAGACCGGCGATCCGGACCGCCTTCAGGAGCGAGGAATGGGACTCCTCCGAGCCGTAGGCCGTCAGCGGGGCGCGCACGCCGACGCGGTTCGACTCGAAGCCCGTGGCCCTTTCGCGGGCGGCGAGCAGCGCGGTCAGGGTGGCGGACGACGCCGTGTCCTGGATCACGCCCCCGCCGGCGCCATCGGAGCGGAACCGCGCCGGAAGCCCGACGAGATCCGCCATCCAGTCCAGGACATGGGTCTCGATCTCGGTGCATGCCGGACTCGTGGCCCACAGCATCCCCTGGACGCCCAGACCGGCCGAGAGCAGCTCGCCGAGCACGGAGGATCCGGAGAGATTCGAAGGGAAGAACGCGAAGAAGCTGGGCGACTGCCAGTGGGTGACGCCCGGCAGGACGACTTCGTCCAGATCCCGGAGGACGGCGTCGAACGGCTCCCCGCGTTCCGGCGCTTCCCGGGGCAGACGCCCTCGGATCTCCCCCGGTTTCGCCCGCGAGAGCACCGGCAGGTCCTCCACCCGCTCCCAGTAGGCGGCGATCCAGTCGAGGACCTCGCGGCCCTGCGCAGCGAATTCCCGGGGCGTCAGGTGATCCATGGCGCAGGATTCTGACTCCCTTCGCCGCGCGGCGAACCCCGATTCGGGGCGCGCGCCGTCAGAAGGGCCGGGACTCGGGGCCGAGCGTCACCAGCCGAAGACCCCGGCGAAGTGAACGCCGAGGTAGTACGGCCAGAGGATCAGGCCGAGCAGCCCCCGGCCGAAGCTCAGACCGAGCGCGCCGATCGTGAACAGCCACCCGATCATCCACAGCGTGAAACCCAATCCGCCCTGATCGATGCTGATGCGGCTGCCCCCGGACTCGCCCATGGTGGCCGGGATGCTACCAGCGCGCGGGGCGCTGAGGCGCTCCATGGGAGAGCGGGTGAACGTGATGGCCGCCGCGATCCGGTTCTCCGGATTCCGCGGGTTGCAGCCGCCGTGATCTCCACGTGCGGCCGGTCCCCGTCCCGGCTCACCGGCACGTCCGGGCTCACGACGATCCGGGGCCCCTGTCCGGGAGCGAACGCGAACGCCGCGCCCGCCCACCGGGCAGCCCGGCTGGCTCCGATCCTCATGCCCGCCAGGTACGCCGGCCGGCGCGGACCGGCTCGCAGGTCGCGCCGCCGGGAGGCGGGTCGTTTCGAGTCGCGGCGTCGGGCGGGTATCTTATGGAGTCAGGACGGACCCCCGAGCCGCCTCCTTCCACCTGGTTCGCGTCACGCCGACGAGCTTCGAGGTTCACCTGGACCGGGCTGCTTCCCCGGGGATGCCGTCTCCTCCCCGGCGGCCGGGAACAGGAGGGACTTCCGGCCATTCCGGTCCACGGATGGACACGCCCCATGAGCACTCAGAAACGCTTCGACTCGGTCACTGCAGCCAAGACGTGGAGCCGCCGGCCCCAGTCGCCATCGGGCGACCGCGACCTGCTGTCCCGCATCTTCGGCGCGGACACCTTCGGACTCCGGGAGATGCAGTCCCGGCTTCCCGACAAGGCCTTCAAGCAGATTCTCCGCACGATCGAGCACGGGGACTCGCTCGACCCCGGGATCGCCGACACCGTGGCCGCCGCCATGAAGGACTGGGCGCTCTCGCGCGGCGCGACCCACTACACGCACTGGTTCCAGCCCCTGACCGGCGCCACCGCCGAGAAGCACGACTCCTTCCTCAAGGTCGGACGGGACGGGCGCGCCATCACCGAGTTCGGGGGCGACCAGCTCGTCCAGGGCGAGCCCGACGCGTCCTCGTTCCCCTCGGGCGGATTGCGCGCGACCTTCGAGGCGCGCGGCTACACGGCGTGGGATCCGACCTCCCCGGCGTTCATCCTCGGCGGCGAATCGGCGACCTATCTCTGCATCCCGACCGCGTTCTCGAGCTGGTCGGGCGAGAGCCTCGACGCCAAGATCCCGCTGCTCAAGTCCATTGACGCGCTGGACCGGGCCACCCGCCGCGCCCTCAAGCTGTTCGGCATCGAAGCGGGCCGGGTCACGGCGAACCTCGGCGCCGAGCAGGAGTTCTTCCTCCTCGACCGCGAGTTCTACTACCGCCGCCCCGACCTGATGACCTCGGGCCGGACGCTCTTCGGAGCGAAGCCCCCGCGCGGCCAGGAGCTCGACGACCACTACTTCGGGACGATCCACGAGCGGGTGCTGGCCTACATCCAGTCCGTCGAGACCGATCTCTACCGGCTCGGCGTGCCGATGAAGACGCGCCACAACGAAGTCGCGCCCGGCCAGTACGAGATGGCGCCGATCTACGAGAACGCGAACGTGGCGGCGGACCACCAGCAGCTCACGATGCGGATCCTGGAGCGGAACGCGCACCAGTACGGGTTCGTCTGCCTCCTGCACGAGAAGCCCTTCCACGGCATCAACGGCAGCGGCAAGCACCTGAACTGGTCCTTCGGCACGGCGGACCGGAACCTCATGGACCCGGGCGACACGCCGCACGACAACCTGATGTTCCTGTTCTTCTGCACCGCGGTCATGAGCGCCGTGGACAAGCACCAGGATCTGCTGCTTGCCGCCGTGTCCAGCTCCGGCAACGACCACCGACTCGGCGCGAACGAGGCGCCCCCGGCCATCATCTCGGTCTTCCTCGGCAAGCAGCTCGGTGACATCTTCGAGCAGTTGGAGGCGTCCGGCCGCGCGGAGGAGGGCGACCAGGAAGGCCTCCTCGGCCTCGGCGCCAGCGTCCTCCCGGACCTGCCGCGACACGCCGGCGACCGGAACCGCACATCCCCCTTCGCGTTCACCGGGAACAAGTTCGAGTTCCGGGCGCTGGGCTCGTCCTCCAGCATCTCGCTGCCCGCGACGATCCTGAACACGATCGTCGCCGAGGCGATCGACAACTGGACCGACGTCCTCGAGCCCATCGTCGGCATCGGCAAGTCGCTCGAAGACGCGCTCTGGGTGCTCCTCTCCAACGAGATCCCCTCGTTCAAGCGAATCATCTTCAACGGCGACAACTACGCGCCCGAGTGGGTCGAGGAGGCCGCGCGCCGCGGACTGATCAACTCCAGCTCCACGGTTGCCGCGCTTCCGGCCTTCGCGGCGAAGAAGAACCTCGACCTGTTCGAGCGGTACAGCGTCATGTCGGCGCGCGAGCTCGAAGCCCGGCTCGAGGTCTTCACCGAGCAGTACTTCATCCAGATCAACATCGAAGGCGAGACCACCGCGTACATCGCCCGCTGCCAGATCCTCCCCGCGACGGTCAGCTACCTGAACCAGCTCGCCTCGGCGCGACGCGGCGTCCAGGAAGCCGGCGCCTCCACCGCGGCGCTCGACGCCAGCATCCAGCGCGTCTCCGGCCTCCTCGACGAGCTCGGCGAGGCGCTCGACAACCTCGATGTCCAGAACGCCGAGCTCGGAGGCGACGAGGTCTCGGAGAAAGTCATCCACATGCGCAACAACGTGATCCCCGCTGCCAGCGCGGTGCGCGATGTCGCCGACCGACTGGAGCACATCATCCCGGACGACCTGTGGCCCCTGCCCACCTACCGGGACATTCTCTTCGTCAAGTAGCGTGAGCGGCGCCGCGACCCTGCCGGTCCGGCGGCAGGGCGCGACGCGAGGGCGCCGTAGCTCGATGCCGGTTGCGGGCCCGGGGCCCCTGGACACGCCGGCTGCGGGCCCGGCGCCCCTGGACATGCCGGCTGCGGGCCCGGCGCCTCTGGAAATCCCGCCGCCGGAGGCCTCGGTCGAGGCGCGGCTCGAGGGCGATGTGCCGGTCTCCGTGCGCCGGTACGGCAATCCGGACGGCCCCCGCCTGCTGCTCAGCCACGGCAACGGGCTCGCCAGCGATCTCTACTACCCGTTCTGGTCGCTGCTGCTGGACCGGTTCGATGTCCTGGTGTTCGACCTCCGCAATCACGGCGCGAACCCGGTGGGAGGCCTGGCGCGCCACACCATCCCGACGCTGTGCCGCGACCTCGAGGCGGTCGGTCGGACCGTGGACCGCGCCTTCGGAGTGCGTCCGCGGGTGGGGGTGTTCCACTCCGTTTCCGGCCTGACCGCCGCGCTTTCCCCGGCGCTCGCCGCTTCGTATGCGGGCCTGGTGCTCTTCGACCCCCCGCTGACCCGGCCGGGCGCGACGCGCCGCGCCTTCGAGGCGGCCTGCCGGCAGGCGGCGGCGCGGACCCGGATCCGCGTTGGCCGGTTCCGGAGCGCCGCGGAATTCGTCGCCCTGATGGGCGCCCAGCCGGCGATGGCGCGGATCGACCCGGAAGTGCTGCGCCTCCTGGCGCGAACGACCCTGCGGGCCCTGCCGGACGGCGGCCGGGCGCTCCGGTGCCCGCCCGAACACGAGGCGCAGATCCTGAAGATGATCCCCCGGTTCTCGCGGATGGTGGATGTGGCTTCGCTGCCGCTTCCCGTCAGAATCGTCGGCGCCGATCCGTCCCTCAGGCACACCTTCCTTCCGCCCTGCGACTTCCGCGGCGCCCGATCGGTGGATTTCGAGTACATCCCGGGCACGACGCATCTCGCGCAGCTCGAGAGACCGGAGGCGTGCGCCCGGTTGACGGCCGATTTCCTCCGCCGGATCGGATTCAGCCCGTCGTGAGGGCGGCGCCGGGGCTCCTCCCCCGGCGGGCAGCCGGTGGGCCATGGCGGCGGCGAACCGGGGCTCGCCGAGGTCCACGAGCCGCCAGGCGTCGGAAGGTCGGTGCGGGAAGCGGAACTCGGCGGATCGCGCTCCCCGGAGCATCTCCGCCGGAATCTCGAAGCGCGAGGGATTCAGCGAGAACCCCGTCCCCAGCGCCTTGATCAACGCCTCCTTCAGGCTCCAGAGGCGATAGAACACGAAGGCCTTCTCGCGCCCTCGGGCCGCAGCGAGCGCGCGCTGTTCGGCCGGGCCGTACACGCTGCCGCCGATCCCGGCGAAATCCCGATCCGGATCTCGTTCCTCCAGGTCCACTCCCAGCCCGTCATGCTCGGCGAATGCGACGAGGCCGTGGCTGCCGCTGTGGCTCACGTTGAAGCGGATCGGGGAGGGAACCCCGTTCACGCGGGCGAACGGCTTGCCGTGCTTCCCGTAGCCGAACGAGAGTTCCGCGTTCTCGCACCCGAGCCGATCCCGCAGGTTCACGCGGAGCGCGGCGCGGCAGAGCGCGAACTGCCGGCGGGCGCGGCGCACGAGGAACCGTCTCCAGCGGCGGCGCTCTTCCTCGTCGAGCAGCGCGAGCGCCCGCGTCTCCCGCTCCTCGTCGGGAAGGAGATCCACATGGAGGATGAGCCAGGCCTCGCCTTCCCGCCAGGGGCTCCACCACCGGCCGCCCCCGGTCGTCATCGCGCCACGACGACCTCCCGCAGATAGGCGCCCATCCCCCGCCGCTGGTCCCATTGACGCGGATAGCCCAGCGAGACCTCCTGGAACGGAACCCCGTCGAGCCACCGGATGCCGCGGATGTGGAGGTGGCCGTACACCACCGCGCAGGCGTTGAAGCGCCGGTGCCAGCCGCTCGTCCTCCGGGTTCCGCACCACGGCGTGAAGCGCGGGGCGAGCGGCAGAACCGCGTGGTCCTGCTCCAGCGGAAAGTGATTCACGAGCACCTTGGGAACCTCGGGCGGACTGGAGCCGAGCCGTTCCTCGGCGTCGGCGCAGCGCGCCGCGCACCACGACTCGCGATCCGGGAACGGGTCGGAGCGCAGCACGATCTCGTCGGTGCAGACGTTGCCCGTCTGCCGCGCCCACGGAACCACCTGCTCGCGCGCGACGTGCGCCGGGCGGAAGCTGTAGTCGTAGAGGAGGAACAGCGGCGCGATCAGGACCGGGCCGCTGCGGTGTTCGAAGACGGGGTACGGATCCTCGGGCGTGAGGACTCCGTGGCCGCGCGCGATCTCGACGAGATGCTCGTAGAGGGCGGCGCCGCGCAGCCGCCGGGCGCCCGGCAGCGTCCACAGTTCGTGGTTCCCGGGAACCCAGACGAGTTGCCGGAATTTCGCCCCGAGGATCCGGAACACCCAGTCGAGTCGCTGCGCCCCGTCGGTGATGTCCCCGGCCAGGATCAGCCAGTCGTCCGGATGGGCCGGAAGGTCGCGGAGCGCCGCGCGGTTCGGCGGGAAGGAGACGTGAACATCCGACAGCGCCCACAGGCGCGGGCTGGAGCGGGAGGGCATGAGCGCAGATTCTGCTGGAATTCCGGGATCACCGGCTCTGCGCGCGCCCTCTCGGAGCCGGTCGGGATCCCTCGCTTCGCTCGGCGGCGCGGGGCTGCCAGGAGAGGCGCCCCATGTGCCATACTCCGAAAAGCGCTGCGCACGCGAGGTTTCCCGGTTCCGATTTCATGAAGCGCGTTCCCCGGCATCCGACGAGCCGCATGGCCCGCGGAGCCTCAACCGTCCCGTTCCTGCGGCCTCTTTCGGCGCGGGCGCGGCGCCGGGTCGGAGCGTAGCGGGTGGTGCGCTCCCGAAGGGCGCGGCAGAAAGGACGCGAACCCACCCGAGGCCTGCCGGAGTCCGACGGTCCGGCCCCTCCTGAACCGGCCACCTCCCGAACCACCTCCGCCGAACCGGCCACCTCCCGAACCGCATCCCCCGAACCGGCCGGGACCGAGACCCGCCTGCGGGAGATCCTTCGTGAGGAGATCGGGCAAGCGCTCGACCTGCCCCGCCCCGCGCCTCCGGACGCCGGCTTTTTCGCGCTCGGGGGCGATTCGGTGCAGGCGGAGGCGTTGCGGACGCGCCTGAACCAGCGCTTCGGCGAGTCGCGCCAGCTCTCCCCGACCGCGCTGTTCGACTATCCGAGCGCGTCCGCCCTGGCGCGGCGGCTCGCGCGTGGAGCGCCCGGCGACCAGCCGCCGATCGGCGCTCCGGAACCAGCGGACGGCGTGGCCGTCGTGGGGATGGGCTGTCGTTTTCCCGGAGGCGAGGGGCTGGACGGGTTCCGCGCGCTCCTCGGGGCCGGCGGCGACGCGGTGGTGGAGGGCGAGCCGGGATCCGGCGCGGGGCGGGTGGGGACGCTGTTCGCCGACCGGCGGCCGAAGCCGGATCCCCGGCGCTTCGGGGCGTTCGTGGAGCGCATGGATCGCTTCGACGCGGCGTTTTTCGGGATTCCCGACGCGGAAGCGCACCTGATGGATCCGCAGCACCGCCTGCTCCTCGAGGTGAGCTGGCACGCCCTGGAGGACGCCGGGATCGCGCCGGAGTCCCTCAGGGGCACGCGGACCGGGGTCTTCGCCGGCGTCGGCGCGAGCGGGTATCGGGACCTGGCGCCGCCGGAACTGGCGCGGAGCGTGTACGCGGTCACGGGGACGAGCGCGAGCACCGCGATCGGCCGGATCGCCTTCTGCCTGGGCCTGGAGGGGCCGGCGGTGGCCGTGGACACGGCGAGCTCCTCGTCTCTCGTCGCGGTGCACCAGGCGGTCTCGGCGCTGCTCGGCGGCGACGCGGAGCTGGCGCTCGCCGGCGGGGTCAACGTGATCGCGAGCGGCGAGCGGACGGAGACCTTCGCCGCCGGCGGGATGCTGTCCCCGAGCGGGAGGTGCCGTTCCTGGGACGCGGGCGCGAAGGGATACGTGCGCGGCGAGGGCTGCGGCATCGTGGTGCTGAAGCGGCTCCGGGACGCGGTGGCGGCGGGAGATCGGATCCTGGGCGTGATCCGGGGTTCGGCGGTGAATCAGGACGGCGCGAGTTCGGGGCTGACGGCGCCGCGAGGGCCGTCCCAGGAGCGCCTCATCGAAGCGGCCCTGGCGCGGGCGGGCTGGACGCCGGCGGAGGTGGACTACCTGGAGGGCCACGGCTCGGGGACGCCGCTCGGGGATCCGATCGAGGTCGCGGCGGCGCTCGCGGTGTACGGGCGGGGACGCGATCCCTCGCATCCGCTGCTTCTGGGCTCGGTGAAGGGCAACATCGGCCACCTGGAGGCGGCGGCGGGGATCGCGGGCCTGATCAAGGTGTTGCTGGCCCTCGAGGCGGGACGCCTGCCCGCCCAGATCGGCTTCGAGGAGCCGAACCCGCGGATCGCCTGGGACGAACTCCCGGTCCGAGTGGCGACAGAGCCGGTGGAGTGGCCGGAGCGGGGAGGCCGGAGGCGGGCGGGAGTCAGTTCGTTCGGGCTCTCGGGCACGAACGCCCACGTTCTCGTCGAGGGGCACTCTCCGGCGGAAACGGTCACCGGCGGGGAGACGGCGCCTTCGGACGGCGCGCTCGTGCTGCCGCTGTCGGCGCAGTCGCCGGCGGCGCTCTCGCGCCTCGCGGGCGGTTACCGGACCTGGATCGGCAAGCGGACGAAGACGCGCCTCGTGGACCTGGCCTGGACGGCCGCCGTCGGACGCAGCGCGCTTCCGCATCGGGCGGGCGTCACGTTTCGGGACGAGACGGAACTCCTCGAGGGGCTCGCCGCCGTCGAGGAAGGCCAGCGAGGCGTCCTCGCGGAGCCCTCTCCGGCGGTCGCCTTCGTCCTTCCCGGGCAGGGAGGCCAGTGGCCGGGGATGGGCCGGACGCTCTACCGCAGCGAACGGGCGGTGCGGGAGGTGTTCGATCGCTGCAACGCGGTGTTTCGGGAGGAGGCCGGAGAAGACCTGCTGCCGGTGATGTTCGGCGCGCCGGACGCTGCCGGCGACCTGGACGCGACGGCCTGGACGCAGCCGGCGCTCTATGCGCTCGGGTGCGGCCTCGCGGCGTTCTGGAAGCGGTGCGGCGTCCGGCCGGCCGCGGTGCTCGGAGATAGCGCCGGGGAGGTGGCGGCGGCCCGGGCAGCGGGAATCATCGGCCTGGAGGACGGGATGCGGTTCGCGATCCGCCGGGGCCGACTGATGGCGTCCGTGCGCTCCGGCGGAGCGATGGGAGCGGTGTTTCTCACGGCCGGGGAAGCGGAGCGGCGGGTTCCGGAACTTGGCGGCGAAGGGGCGGACGGTCTCGCGCTGGCTTCCGACAACGGCGCCCACCAGGTGCTCAGCGGCCCCCGGCCGCTGCTGGCGGGAGTTCTCGAACGACTGTCGGCCGAGGGCGTGCGGACGGCGATGCTCTCCATCAGCGAGGCGTCGCACTGCGACCTGATGGACCCGATCCTGGACGGGATCGAGGCGGCCGGTGCGGCGCTCCCGGCGGCGGCGGGCCCGGCGGGAGGGCCTGCGGGAGCAGCGGTCCCGTTCGTGAGCAGCATGACCGGGGAGGTGATCCCGAAGCCCGAGGAGATCAGCGGCGCCTACTGGCGGCGACAGATCCGGACCTCGGTGCGCTTGGCGGCGGCGGTCGGGACCCTGGCGGATCTGGGGGTGCGGGTTCTCGTGGACCTCGGGCCGCGGGGACGGACGTCCCTCACGGCGAGTGGCGCCTGGCCGGACGGGATGCCGGGGCCCCTGCTCGTTCCGACGGTCGTGGGCCCCCAGGCGCCCGAGGCGGGCGCGGCGGAGGCGCTGGCGCGGGCGTGGGAGTCGGGGATCGCGGTTCCGCTGCGGGAGCTGTTCGGAGAAGGGCGCGGACGGCGGGTGGCGGCCCCGGCGTATCCGTTCGAGGGGCGCCGGTACTGGGTGGACGAGCCGGACGAGGACCCCGCGGAGCGCGGGGGGGAGGCATTCGCGGCTGGCGACGGGGCCGGGGACGCGTTCGCGGCTGGCGATGCGCCGGTCCGGGAGCGCGCGCGGCGTATCGAGTCGTTCCTGCGGCGCGAGGTCCAGGGCCTCTTGCGGCTGGAGGAACCGCCTCCGGCGGACGCCGGATTCCTGGCGCTCGGGATGGAGTCGCTCCAGGTCGTCGAGCTGCGAAATCGCCTGAGCCGGGCGCTCGGCGCGTCGGTTCAGGTCTCGGAAGCGGAGGTCTTCTCCTATCCGACGGCGGAACGGCTCGCGGCCCATGTGGCGGCCCGCACGGC
Organism: Acidobacteriota bacterium; assembly: GCA_022822745.1. Lineage (GTDB taxonomy): Bacteria > Acidobacteriota > Vicinamibacteria > Marinacidobacterales > Marinacidobacteraceae > JAJEAO01. The sequence goes on along the minus strand of JAJEAO010000033.1, from coordinate 6,575 downwards.
CGCCCCGTCAGCCGAGTCCGAGCCGACGACCGCACCGACTGGGGAGTCCGAGCCGACGCCGGCCCCGTCAGCCGAGTTCGAGCCGGCGCCCGCACCGACCGGGGAGTCGGAGCCGGCGCCCGCGCCGATCGGACCCACGCTCGCGGGGAGCGTCCACCCGCGGGGCCCGGTAGCCGATCCGGTGGCTGTCGTGGGGATGGGCTGCCGTTTTCCGGGCGGCGGCGGCCTCGACGAGTTCCGTCGCAGGCTGCTCCGGGGCGAGGACCTGGTGACCGAGGGACGCCCCGACGGAGGGCTGCCGGGTGTGGAGGGGGTCCGAGGATGGGGAGCGTACGTGCCGGCGCTGGACCGTTTCGACGCGGACTTCTTCCGGATCGCGCCGGTGGAGGCGGAGCTCCTGGACCCCCAGCAACGGCTCCTGCTGGAAGTGAGCTGGGAGGCGCTGGAAGACGCCGGGATCGCTCCGCGGAGCCTGTCGGGCAGTCGGACCGGGGTGTACGCGGGGATGTTCGGGCGCGACTTCGAGGAGCTCGCGGCGCGCGCCGCGCCCGGGCTCTACCGCTCGACCGGGTCGAGTTTTGCCGCGGCGATCGGCCGGGTGGCGTACACGCTGGGGCTCGAGGGGCCGGCGGTCGCCGTGGACACCGCGTGCTCGGCCTCGCTGGTGGCGGTGCACCAGGCGGTTGCGGCGCTGGAGCGGAGAGAGGTGGACCTGGCGCTCGCGGGAGGGGTGAACGCGGTGCTCGGGGGCGGGTTGACGGAGACCTTCGCGGCGGCCGGGATGCTGGCCCCGGACGGCCGCTGCAAGACGTTCGATGCGGCGGCGGACGGGTACGTGCGGGGCGAGGGGTGCGGGATCGTGGTGCTGAAGCGCCTCGCCGACGCCGAGCGGGCTGGCGACCGCATCCTCGGCGTGGTCCTGGGTTCGGCGGTGAACCAGGACGGGGCGAGCGCGGGTCTGACCGCGCCGAACGGCCTGGCGCAGGAGCGGGTGATCGGGGAAGCGCTCCGGCGGGCGGGGATCGAGGGGTCCTCGGTGGACTACCTGGAAGCGCACGGGACCGGGACCGCGCTGGGGGATCCGATCGAGGTGCGGGCGGCGGCATCGGCATACGGGGGGGGCCGCGAGGCCGAGCGTCCGCTGCTTCTGGGTTCGGTAAAGACGAACTTCGGGCACCTGGAGGCGGCGGCGGGGGTCGCGGGACTGATCAAGGTGCTGCTCGCGATGCGGGCGGGTGTGATCCCGAAGCACCTGCACTTCGAGACGCCGAACCCGCGGCTGGACTGGGCATCGCTTCCGGTGCGCGTCACGTCGGAGGCGACGCCCTGGCCGGAGGGGCTGGACCGGCCGGTGCGCGCCGGGGTGAGTTCCTTCGGCTACTCGGGGACGAACGCCCACGTGATCCTGGAGGACCATTCGGTTCAGGGAGCGGCGACCTCCGGCCGGCGCCCTCGCCAGGAGGCGGAGGAAAGGGAGTTCGCTCCCCTGCCTCGGCGCCTGCTCCCCCTCTCCGCCCGCACCGGCCCCGCGCTCGCCGAACTCGCCGGCCGCTACCTGCGCTGGCTGGGGGAACACCCGGCCTCCCGGAGCGCGGAGGAACTGGCGGACATGGCGTGGACGGCGGGGGTGGGCCGGAGCCACTTCGCGTGGCGGGCGGGACTGGTCTTTCGGGACGGGGCCGAGCTCGCGGCGCAGCTCCGGAAGCTGGAGTCCTCGGGACCGTCGCGGGAAGCGTCCCCGACGGAGCCGCCGAGAGTGGCGTTCCTGTTCACCGGCCAGGGGAGCCAGTGGCCGGGGATGGGGCGGGATCTGTATCGGGCGGAGCCGGTGTTCCGGGAGGTATTGGACCGCTGCGAGGCGGCGTTCCGGGAGGAGCGGGGAGAGTCGCTGCTCCCGGTGATGTTCGGCGAGGCGGAGGGTTCCGAGGATCTGCTCCACCGGACGGAGTGGACGCAGCCGGCGCTCTTCGCGCTCTCGGCGGGTCTGACGGAACTCTGGCGGAGCGTGGGGGTGGCTCCGGCGGCGGTGCTGGGGCACAGCGTGGGGGAGATCGGGGCGGCGTGGGCGGCGGGAGCGCTGGAACTGGAGGAGGGGCTCGCGTTCGCGGCGCGGCGAGGGGCGCTGATGGGTTCGCTTCCGTCGGGAGGCGGGATGGCGGCGGTGTTCGCGCCGGTGGAGGAAGTCGAGGCGGAGATCGCGAAGACGAACCTGGGAGTGAAGGGCGCCGGCTTGTCGCTCGCGGCGGAGAACGGGACGCACGCCGTGGCAAGCGGACCGTCGCGGCTGGTGCGCTCGCTCGTTCGGCGTCTCGCCGAGCGGGGAGTCCGGACAAAGGAGCTGGAGACGAGCCACGCGTTCCACAGCGAGCTCCTGGATCCGGTGCTCGGGGAGCTGGAGGAGGCCGCGGGGTCGCTCCGCTGGAGCGCGCCGGAGACGGCGCTCGTGAGCAACCTGACGGGTCGGGAAGTGGGCGCCGGAGAGCTGGGGGACGGGAGGCGCTGGCGGCGTCAGGCGCGGGAGCGGGTGCGGTTCGCGGCGGGAATGGGGGCGCTCCGGGATCTGGGGGTGGGGGCGCTGATCGAGGTCGGACCGCGGGCGGTGCTCGGTCCCCTGGCCGCGCTTTCCTGGCCGGAGAGCGGCGCCGACGCGGACGGCCCGGCGGTCGTGGCGAGCCTGGGGCCGGAAACGGGCTTTCCGGAGGCGGTGTCGGGGGCATACGCGGCGGGCCTCGGGGTGTCGTTCGAGGGCCTCTTCGCGGGCGAGCGGCGGCGGCGGGTGTCGCTGCCGACGTATCCGTTCCAGCGGGAGCGGTACTGGGTGCAGATTCCGCCGGGGCGACAACGAGCGGGCCACCCGCTGCTCGGGGTGCGGCGGGACACGCCCGGCGGAGAGGTGAGCTTCGAGACGGAGCTCTCGGCAGAGTTCCCCGACTGGCTCGCGGACCACCAGGTGTTCGGGGAGGTGCTGGTTCCGGCGGCGCTCTATGCCTCGCAGGCGATGGAAGCGCTCGCGGCCGAGGGGCGGGGGCCGTCGCTGACGCTGACGGACGTGCAGCTCCACCGGCCATTGCTGCTCGCGGAGGGCGCGGCGCCCGCGGTGCAGTGGTCGCTCGGCTCGGAGGAGCGCTGGGAGGTGGCGAGCCGCGAGGGAGAGCGGGGGGAATGGGTGCGGCACGCCGAGGGCGGAACGGGACTGGCGCCTGCTGGCGGGAGGCGGGTGGGACTGGCGCCTGCTGGCGGGAAACGGGTGGGACTGGCGCCTGCTGGCGGGGAGCGCGTGGAGCTGGAGGCGTTGCGATCGGGGCTCTCCGAAGTGGACGCGGCGGGCTTCTATCGCCGGCTGGCGTCTGCGGGGATCTGGTACGGCGCGTCGTTCCGGGTGCTGACGGAGATGTGGACGGGCCCCGGGGAGGCGGTCGGGGAGGTGTCCCTGCCCGCGGATCTCGCGGCTGCGGGACTGGCGGGGTCGGGTCTGACCGGTTCGGGGCTGTCAGGTTCGGGGCTGTCAGGTTCGGGACTGTCAGGGTCAGGGCTGGCGGCGCACCCGGTGCTGCTGGATGGTTGTTTCCAGGTGCTCCTCGGGGTTCCGGAGCTGGGCGCCGGGGAGGGCGGCGTCTGGCTTCCGATCGGCTGGGAGCAGCTCTCGCTCCGGGGCTCCCTTCCGGACCGGGTGGTCTGCCGCGCCCGGGTTCGTGAGGGTTCGGGGGGGACGCGGACGGCGGACCTGGAGCTGTACGGGGTGGACGGCGCGGCGCTCGGCGGGGTGTCGGGACTCGTCGTGAGGCGGGCGACTCGGGAGGCGCTCCTGGGCGCGCGAGTGGACGAGCTGCTCTACGAGGTGGAGTGGCGCGAGGGCCGGGAGACGGGGCTCGCGGGAGCGGAGTTCCTGGCGGCGCCGGATGCTCTGGCGGAGGCGGGCCGGGCGCTCTCGGGAGAGGAGGAAGTCGAAGAGGAGGATCTGGTGGCTCGGCGCCGGCGGCTGGAGCGGGGGGCGCGCCGGTATGCGCTTCTCGCGCTGGAGGAACTGGGCTGGGAGCGCCGGAGGGGGGACCGCTTCGAGGCGGAGGCGCTGCGGCGGCGGCTGAAGGTGACGGGGGAGCACCGGCGTCTCTTCCGCCGGTTGCTGGAGCTGCTGGAGGGGGCGGGGCTGCTTGCCCGCGGCCCTGCGGACGACTGGCTGGTGACGGCGGGTGGCGAGGAATCGTTGGAATCTTTGGAATCGTTGGAATCGTTGGAATCTCTGCCGGAGGGGATGGGTTCTTCGGCCGAGACGGGCGGTTCCATCGAGGAGGAACTGCTGCGGCGCTGCGGGGAAGTGCTCGGAGAGGTGCTGCGGGGGCGCCGGGACCCGCTGGAGTTGCGGTTCGGGGAAGAGCGGGGCGCAGCGGATCTGCATGCGCGATCGGACACGATGCGGGCGGCGAACCGGGCGCTGGCGGGAGCGGTGGAGTCGGCGGTGGCCGGGTTGCCCGCGGACCGGCGGCTGCGGGTTCTGGAGGTCGGCGCGGGAACGGGGACGACGACGGCGCACCTGCTCGAGTCCCTGCCCGCCGGCAGCACGGACTACGAGTTCACGGACATCTCGGCGGGCTTCTTCGCGGCGGCGGCGGCGCGGTTCCGCGATTCGGGCCGGGAGATCCGCTACCGGGCGCTGGACATCGAGCGGGATCCGGGGGAGCAGGGCTTCCGGGCGCACGGGTACGACCTCGTGATCGCGGCGAACGTGCTCTACGCGACGCGGGATCTGGGGGAGACGCTGGCGCACTGCCGGAGCCTGCTGGCGCCGTCGGGCCTGCTGGTGCTGCTGGAGGGAAGGCCGGGGGCTGGATGGCTGGACCTGACGTTCGGGCTGCTGCCGGGCTGGTGGCGCTTCGAGGACCGGTATCGCCCGGAGCACGCGCTGGCGGAACCGGAGGTCTGGCGGCGGGCGCTTGAAGACGCGGGGTACGGGGCGGTGTCGTCCATCGAGGTCGGCGGCGAGCAGGCGGTGCTCCTCGCGCGGGGACCGGCGGCGGTCGTGTCCGGTCGCGGCCTCTTCGTGCTGGCGGGCGAGAGAACTCCGGCCTCCGGCGGGGCGCTGGCCGGCGAGCTGGAGGCGGAGCTTTCCGGGCGGGGGCAGTCCGTGATGCGGGGGCCCGCCGAAGGCAATCGCGAGGCCTGGCGTTCCTTCTTCGAGTCCTTGCCGGACGAAGTCGCGCTCCGCGGGGTGGCGCATCTCGCGGCGGTCCGGGGCGACGGTTCCGGGCTGTCCACCGGGGAGCTGGAGCGGGAGGTGGAGCTCGTGGGATCGAGCGCGCTCTCCCTGGTGCAGGGGATGACGGACGCCGGAGTCCGCCCGTCGGCGGGAACGTGGTTCGTGAGCCGGGGGGGCCAGGTGGTGGATCGGGAGCGGACCGGAACCCTCTCGGGGGCGATGCTCTGGGGGTTCGGGAGCGTGGTGGACCTCGAGTACGGGGATCTGAACCCCCGGATCCTCGACCTGGACCCGGACTCCCCTCCCCCGGCCGCGGAGCTGGCGGACGAGCTGCTGTTCCCGGACCGGGAGACGCGGATCGCGCGGCGCGGGGGTGTCCGCCGGGTGGCGCGGCTGACGCGGCTCGAAAGGCGCGCGGAGCTGCCGGAGGGGGGCGGGTACCGGCTGGCGGCGCATCCGGGGGGCGCGCTCGATCGGCTGCGGGTGGAGGACGCGCCGCGCGGGGCGCTCGGCGGCGGAGAGATCCGGGTGTCGGTCGAGGCGACGGGGGTGAACTTCCACGACGTGCTGGTTGCGATGCGGGTGGTGGACGCGGAGCAGCCGCTGGGGGGCGACTTCTGCGGGCGGGTGGTGGAGGTCGGATCGGAGGTGCGGGAGTTCGCCGCGGGGGACCGGGTGGTGGGCTTCGCTTCGGGGACGTTCGGCCCGGGCGCGGTGAGCCTGACGGAGCTGGTGGCGCCGGCGCCTTCGGGGGTGTCGGCGCCAGCGTTGGCCACGCTGCCGAGCGTCTTCGTGACGGCGGCGCTGGCGTTCGAGTTCGCGGGTCTGCGCCCGGGGAGCCGGGTGCTGATCCACGCCGGGACCGGGGGCGTGGGCCAGGCGGCGATCCAGTTGGCGCGGGCGACGGGGCTCGAGGTGTTCGCGACGGCGAGCGCGCCGAAACAGCGCTACCTGCGCGACCTGGGCGTACAGCACGTTTTCGACAGCCGGTCGACGGCCTACGGCGAGGAAATCCGCGATGTCACCGGCGGCGCCGGCGTGGACATCATCCTCAACAGTCTCACCGCCGAAGGCTTCATCGACGCGAGCCTGTCCTGCCTTGCCGAGGGCGGCGCCTTCATCGAGCTGGCGGCGCGCGACATCCTGACCGAGGAGGAGATGCGCGCCCGTCGGCCGGACGTGACCTACGCCATCATCAAGCTCGATGCGTTGAAGCAGGATCAGCCGGCGTTGCCGGGCGGTCATCTGCGGGCGTTGATGGCCCGGACGCAGGCCGGCGAGCTCACCCCGCTCGCGCACTCCCGCTGGCCGCTTGCCGAGGCGGAGTCCGCCGTCGAGTTCATGCGCGACGGGCGTCATCTCGGCAAGATCGTGCTCACGC
>JAJEAO010000024.1 GCA_022822745.1 Acidobacteriota bacterium | reverse complement strand
GGCGGCGAGCGCGAGCGCGACCAGCCCGGCGAGCGCGATGCGACCCCATCGGGGCGGAACCCGGACCTCGAACGGGCCGCGGATGTCGTGGATGTCCCCGGCCTCGGCGTCCGCGGGCAGCGAGGAAACGATCCGGACCGGCGCGGGCTGCGTCTCCAGCATCATCAGTTCGCCGTCGGAGAGCCGCAGACCGACAGGGACCGCGGGCGCCAGGTGGTCTCCGGGGAGGACGAAGGCTCCCAGCCGGATGAGGAACCGGCTGGTCGTCGGATCGGCGTCCTCCGGGGCGGCGGGCTCGACGCCGAGAACCCGAAACGGCCCCAGCGCCTCCTCGAGGGCCGGCGCCGCCTCCGCGCCGACCGGGTGATCCACCCGCACCTCCAGCTCGAAGGCCGCTCCGACCTCGACCGGCTCGGCGGCGACGTGGGCGACGGCACGGGCGACGGCTGGGGCGACGGCGCGGGCCGGGGGCCCGGGCGTGGCCTGGCCCGCGAGGAGAGCCGGGACGGCGGCCAGGAGGAGGCGGACCACGGCGGCGTCAGCGCCTCCGACGGGCCCGCCGGTGGAAGAAGCGGCGAAGCGGCGCCTCCGGGGATTCCCCGGCGGCGACTTCCACGATGTCCACCCCGATGTCGCGCAGCGCGCGGGCGGCTTCCTCCCGAACCTGGCGGGAGCGGCGCCGGAACGCCGTCCGGACGCGGCGGTCCGAGGTGTCCACGCGGATCAGCGCCCCGGTCTCGGCGTCCTCGAGCGTCAGCAGTCCCACATCGGGCATCTCCCGCTCCCGGGGGTCGCTCACCCGGATCGCGACCAGGTCGTGGCGGCGGGCGGCGACCCGCAGCGGCCGCTTCCAGCGCTCGGGGGGATCCCCGACGAAGTCGCTCACCAGGAACACGGTCGCGCGCCGGCGCACCGCCCGGTTCAGCAGCGCCGCGGCCGCGGCGATGTCCGTCCCCCGCCCCTCCGGCTCGAAGTAGAGCAGGTCGCGCAGCACCCGGAGACCGTGACGACGGCCCTTCCGGGCGGGGAGCCGGATCTCGGGCCGATCCGTGAACAGGATCGCCCCGACCCGATCGCCGGAGCGGATCGCCGAGAAGGCGAGGGCGGCGGACGCCTCGGCGGCGGCGTCCCGCTTGAACCGCCCCCCGCTCCCGAAGGCGAAGGAGCGGGAGACGTCGAGCAGGAAGAGCACGGTCAGCTCCCGCTCCTCCACGAACTTCTTGACGTGGAGCGAGCCGGTCCGGGAGGTCACGTTCCAGTCCACCGAGCGGATGTCGTCGCCGGGGTCGTACTCCCGGACTTCGGAGAACTCCATCCCCTGCCCCTTGAAGGTGCTGAGATACGCGCCGGCGAGCCCCTCGGTGACCAGCTTCCGGGTCGAGATCTCGATCCGCCGGATCCGGCGGAGCAGCTCCTCGGTGGAGATGTCGGGAGAGCGACGCCGTCCCGAAGTCGGGGTCGCGGCGCGTCCGGACCGGGAATCGCGGCCGAAGCCTCCGAATCCGAAGAACCCGGGGCTCACGGAACCTCGACCGCGTCGAGGACGCGGCGGACGATCTCGTCGCCCTCGACCTCCTCGGCCTCGGCCTCGTAGGACAGGATCAGGCGGTGGCGCAGGACGTCGGGGGCCACCAGCTTCACGTCCTCGGGCGCGGTGAAGTCGCGGCCGGCGAGGAACGCCCGCGCCCGCGCCGCCCGGTAGAGATCGAGACTGGCCCGGGGGGAGGCGCCATGTTCGACCAGCGGGCCGATGTCGAGCCCGAACGCGGCGGGCTCCCGGGTCGCCCGGACGAGGGACAGCACGTAGTCGCGGACCCGTCCATCCACGTGAACCGCCTCCACGACATCCCGCGCGAGAGCCAGCGTTCCCGGCCCCACGACCGGGCGGATCCGGGGGACGGCGTGGTTCGCCATCCGCGCCAGGATCTCGCGCTCCTCGTCGAGAGCCGGGAAACCCATCTTCAGCTTCATCATGAAGCGGTCCACCTGGGCTTCGGGGAGCGGATAGGTGCCTTCCTGCTCGATCGGATTCTGGGTGGCGAGAACCAGGAACGGCTCCTCGAGCCTCCAGGTCTCGTCCCCGATCGTCACCTGACGCTCCTGCATCGCCTCCAGCAGGGCGCTTTGCACCTTGGCGGGCGCGCGGTTGATCTCGTCGGCGAGGAGGAAGTTCGTGAAGACCGGCCCTTTCCGGGGCGCGAAGGTCCCGTCGCTCTGGTCGTAGATCAGCGTGCCGATCAGGTCCGCGGGGAGCAGGTCGGGCGTGAACTGGACCCGGGAGAAGTCGGCCCGGACCGCCTCGGCGACGCTGCGGGCGAGGAGGGTCTTGGCGATGCCGGGCACCCCCTCGAGCAGGACGTGTCCGCGGCAGAGGAGGCCGATCAGAACCCGCTCGACGACCTGCCGCTGCCCGACGACGACGCGGCCGATCTCGGCGGTGAGCCGGCTGGCAAAGGCCTCCCGCGCTTCGGACGGGCGACTGACGAAGGCGTCCGGCGCTTCGGACGGACGGCTGGCGAAAGCTTCCCGCACTCCGGACGGACGGCTGGGACGAGGTTCGGTGGAAGACATGGTCGAAACGGGCCCGAGGGTCGGCAGAACTCCTCGGCAGGGCGAGGGTTCCCGCAAAATTTACCCGGGACGCATGGGGGCCTCCGGGCGGCCCCGGCGGAGCGCCCCACCCGGGAACCGGGGCGTCGGCGCGAGTCGCGTAGAATTACGGAAGCGACCATTCCATACTCGACCCGGTGTCAGGGAGGCCTCCATGCTCTTGAAATCTCGTTCTCTTCGGGTGGCTGCCACCGTCGCCGCCGTGTCCCTGTCGGTCGCGCCGCTCGCGGCCGCCCAGTCGGCGCTCGGCACGGTCCACTTCCCCAACTCGGGGTCGGAGGAAGCCCAGGAGGCCTTCCAGAGGGGCGTCGCCGCCCTCCACAGCTTCTGGTACGAGGAAGCGGCCGAGGCGTTCCGGAACGCCCAGGAGATCGACCCCGACTTCGCGCTCGCCTACTGGGGCGAGGCAGTGAGCCACAACCATCCGCTGTGGTCCGAGCAGGACATCAGCGCCGCCCGCGAAGTGCTCGGCCGGTTCGGCGCCTCCCGCGCCGAGCGGCGATCGAAGACGCCGACCGAGCGCGAGCGGATGTACATGGACACCGTGGAGATCCTCTACGGTCCCGGCGACAAGTACGAGCGCGACCAGCTCTACCACGAGGCGCTCCAGCGGCTCGCCGAGGCGCATCCCGAGGACAACGAGGCGCAGGCGTTCTACGCCCTCTCCTACCTCGGCCTCGTCCGGCGCGGCGAGCCCGGGTTCCACCGGCAGATGAAGGCCGGGGCCATCGTCTCGAAGCTGTTCCAGGAGGAGCCGAACCATCCGGGGGCAGCCCACTACGTGATCCATTCGTTCGACGACCCCGAGCATGCGCCCCTCGCCCTCGAGGCCGCGAACCGATACGCCGAAATCGCCCCCGAGGCGCATCACGCCCAGCACATGCCGTCCCACATCTTCGTCCAGCACGGGATGTGGCGCCGGGTCTCGAAGTCGAACCGGATCGCGTACGACGCCTCCGCCAAGTGGGTCGAGAGGAAGAACCTCTCGATCACGAAGCGCGACTACCACAGCCTCGAGTGGAAGGCCTACGCCGACCTGCAGCGCGGGGTCTGGTCCGCTTCGCAGGACGCCATCGGAGTCGTCGAGAAGGCGGCCGAGGAAGTGGATGACCTGCGCCTCCGCCGGATCGCGGCCTCCATGACGGCGCGCCACGCGATCGAGACCGGCCGCTTCGACGGGATCGAGCTGCCGGACGAGGCCAGCGTGGACACCAGCCGTTACAACTCCACGGCGAACCTGCTCATGGCGGCGGGGATGAAGGCGGCCGCGGCCAGCGATCCGGCCGGGGCGAAGCGCGCCGCCGAGCTGCTGGGCAAGCTCGCCGACGCCCGGGTCGAGGAAGGCCAGCAGTACCAGGCCGACTCGGTGCGCATCATGGAGCACGAGGTGCTCGCGCTCGCCGCGCAGGCGGACGGCGACATGGACGCCGCGATCGAGCACGCCGGGATGGCGGCCGGGATCGAAGAGACCCAGGATCCGCCGTCGGGCCCGACGTATCCGATGAAGCCGTCGCACGAGCTCTACGGAGAGATCCTCCTCGCCGCCGGCAAGGCGGAGAAGGCCCGCGCGCAGTTCGAGGAAAGCCTGACCCGGACGCCGAACCGGACCGCATCGCTGCTCGGGCTGGCCCGGGCGGCCGACGCGCTCGGCGACGCAGACGCCGCCGACCGCGCCTATTCGACCCTCGCCACCTTCCTGGTCGAGGCCGACAAGGATGTGGCGTTCCTCGACGAGGTGCGCTCCCGCCAGACGGCAACGACCGACCTGCAGCAGTAGAAGCGGCCACGACCGACCTGCAGCAGTAGAGACGGCGAATGATGGATCGGGGCGCTCGGGGGACGGGCGCCCCGGTTCGCCGGAGCGGCTGATCGCACTGGAGTCCAGGCTCGTGACGGAGGCGGTCCGGTGACCGGACAACCCCGCCCCCTGGGTGGGGCGCCCGCCGTCCCGCGGTTCCTGGCGCCGCTCCGGCGAGTGGCGTTCCCCGTGGCGCTCGTTCTGGCCGCCCCCGCCTCCGGGCAGGACCCGACGCCCGCCGGGATGCCCGACGAGGCCTACACCGTGTGGCTGTGTCCGATGCACCGGGACCTGCAAGCCCACGACGAGTCGAACTGCCCCATCTGCGGAATGGCGATGGTCCAGCGAACCCTGGTCACCCGCTATGTGTGCCTCGGTGAGGAAGACGGCGTCGTCTCGGAATCCCCCGGCGTCTGTCCCGACACCGGAGAGGCGCTCGTGCCGACGACCCGGGAAGTCTTCTGGACCTGCCCGGGCGAGACCCGGGAACACACCGAGCCGGGAACCTGTTCCGACGGCGCGCTCCGCGCCATGGGGACGAAGGTCTCCGCCCACGGGGACCACAACGCCCGTCACGGGGGGGTCCTGTTCATGGCGCCCGACGGCGAGCACCATCTCGAAGGGGCCCTCGCCGATGGACGGTTCCGCCTCTACTTCTACGACGCGTTCACGCAGCCCGTCGCTCCCGAGTCCTTCGCCGCCCGGGTCCACCGCAGCGACGACGCCGGCGATCCGCTCGGTGGCGACCTGGAACTCTCCCGGACCGAGGAGGCCTGGGAGGCGCGGCTCGATGGAATCGAAGCTCCCGAAGGGGAACGCTCGGCCTTCACCGCCTTCGTCTCGTTCCCGGGACGGGACGCGCCGGACCGCTTCGACTTCATCTTCCTCTCCGAGGCCGAGCGGGCCGCCCTGGAAGCGGCGAACGCGTCCCCGGTCGCGCGGAGCCTGCCGTCGGCGCTGCCGGAACTCGTGATCCCCGACGAGGCCGCCGAGATCCTCACCGAGATCCGGGAGCGCGACCGGCGGGTGCAGGCGCTCATCGCGGCCGGGCGGTGGGCGGATCTGTTCATCCCGGCGCTGGAGGCCAAGGATCTGGCGCTCGCCTACAGCGAACGCGGCGGCGACCGGCCGTGGGTGGCGCTGAAGCGCATCGTGCGGGGGGCGTGGCTCCTCGACCTCTACGGGGATCTCGGGGACCGGATCCGGGTCGGAGAGGCCTACGAGGTGTTCGCCGAGGGCATCGAGGGGCTGCCGGGCGGCGCGGAATGACCCCCCGAACGCGGGCCGGGATCGGTCTCGCGGCTGGTCTCGCCGCTGGTCTCTCGGCTGGGGTCGGCCTCGGCCTCGGCGCGATCCTGGCCCCCGACGGCCCGGCCATCGCCCACGAGCCGGAGCTCTCCCGGTACGCCTACTGGCAGGACATCCGACCCCTCATGGAGCGTCACTGCGCCTCGTGCCACGCCGGCGAAGGACCGGCGCCGGTCAACCTGATGCGCTACGCCGAAGCGATCCCGTGGGCCAACTCGATCGCCCGCCAGGTGCTCGAGCGTCGGATGCCGCCGTGGCTCCCGGAAGACGGGATCGGCGCGTTCGCTCACGCCCGGACTCTGGACGAGCGCGAGACGAACATGCTGGTGGACTGGGCCATCGGACTCGCGCCGGAGGGGAACGCCCCCTCGGAGCCGCCGGCCGAGCGGGCGGCGGCAGACCCGCTTCCGACGGCGCGGCTGAGCCTGGTCGAACCGATCCGCATCGGCGAGGAGGCGTCGGAAGCCGCCGTCTGCGCCGAGCTGGTTCGCGACGAAGGCGTGGGAGAGGCGGCTGGGGGGTTCGCACTCGTCTCCGGATCCGGCGGCGCCGAGGCGATCCGCCGCCGGGCGACGCTGTTCGTCGGGGACGGCTGCGACGAGGGCGTTCCGGTGTTCACCTGGGTCGTCGGACAGGGCCCCCGCCGGCGGCCCGAGGGCGCCCACGACGCGCTGCCGCTGGACGCCGGGCTGTTCCTCGCGGTGGATTACCGCAAGGGGTTCGACACCGAGGGCTATGCGTTCGAGGACGATCTCGAAGTCGCCGTGTTTCCGCCGACGGCCGGCGACGCCGTCGAGACCGTGGCGCTCGAGCCGGGAGCGACCCGACTCGGCCCGGCGACCCTGCTCGCCATCCTCCCCCCGCTCGATCGCGCCACGCCGTCCACTTCCGGCGACGACGTGTTCGCGGTGGACGCCGTGGGCGCCGACGGCGAGGTCACGGAGCTCCTCCGCATCCGGCGCCCCGACCCGGACTGGACCGAGCGGTTCGTCCTCGCCGAGCCGCTGCGACTGGAAGCGGGCGCCTCGGTGCGCGTCTCCCATCCCGGCGCGATCCTCGATCTGCTGCGCCCCCCGCGCGAGGCAGCCGGCGACACAAGCCGCTGAAGCGCCGCCCCTCGACTCTCCGGGAGCTCTACCCGGCGCGCTCGACGCGCCGGCGAGAAGGAGCAAGGCTCTCTCGATGCCTGCAGCTCCCTTCCGTGTGCGCAGGTCGGATCAGGTGGCGGCGACTCCGGTGCGGATCACCCGCTGCCCGCTGCGGTTTCCTCTAATTCGGCGGTGACCTGGGAATGGAGGTCGGCGCGACCGTCCTCACGGAGCCCCGGCCCGCCTGCCGAGTCTCTGTCCATACCACCTCCGCGCTGCACCCGAAACGGGTGGCGCTCGTACTGAAGGTGCCCTGGGACGAAAAGGACTCCGTCTCACCCGCCCGCATGCTTCCGAGAGAGTCCGGGAACAGCGAGTGCACTCTCCGGTCTCCGTCCCGTTCCGTGAACGTCCCGGTCACGGTGACAAGGCTCACGGAACGCGCGGCGCGCACCCGGCCGGCGGCGATTCCGATGACGAACCCGCTTCCCGGGATCTGTTCCCTCACGCTGCACTCCAGATCGCCGACGAATTCGACAGCCTTGCCGGTCGGCGTTCCGCCTCCTCCCGTCCGAGCGACCCGAAGGGTGAAGGCGCCGGTCGTGTCGCTCCGGAACGATGTGGCCTCGATCGTGTACGTGCCGGCGGACAGTTCCCTCTCGATCCGCGCGTTTCTCCCCGACCCTCCATCGTCGTCCCTCTCGATCTGGCGGCCGGAGAGGCTGGAGCCCTGCCGGAGGAAGAGAAGAGGATCGAAGGCGGACGACTCCAGATCGATTCGGACCTCACTCGTTTCGGACACGCGGAAGCTGTAGTACCGCGCCAGTTTTCCGCTCTCGTTCGGCGACTCGCAGTCGCGGCCGAGAGATCCGGAACGCGTCAGCGCAGTGGTTCGCAGCGTGCCCATGTTTTCGATGGAACACTCGTCACCGGTGGAACCGGTCGTGGGGCTTCCGCTGTCGCCCCTCGCGGTCCGCACGATCACGCCGGCAGTCACCACACCCCCGCGGATCTCGCAACTCGATGCCTCGCAGGTGTAGCGGTGCTCCGGATACTCGACGTACCCGCCCCGCCGCAACGTGATCGTCGTTACCCCGCCGCTGATCGAGAAACTCCCCCCGCTCACCACACTCGGGATTCCCGTCGGAAAACCGGGAATCCGGTCCCCTTCCCGGAACGTCCCCGCCCCTTCGCCGCCTCCCGAAGCGGTCACCGTCACCATGAAGCGCTGCGTGGCGCTCAGGCCGCCCGGGTCCGTTGCGGTCACCGTCACCGTCGCCGTCCCCGCATCCCGCGGCGTCAGCGTCACCCGGCTCCCCGAAACACTCGTCCGCACCACGCTCGTCCGGCTCGAACTCGCCCGGTAGCCGAGCGTGTCTCCATCCGGATCGCTGAACCGCGCCGAGACGTTGACTGTCGTCGCGCTCCCGTCCTCGGTGAGCGTCTGGTCGGCAATGCTCCCCACCGTCCGCGGCGCCCGGTTCGTGGACCCGGTCGGCGCGGTCTCGAACTCGAACGAACCACTCGAGGAGCCGGCTCTGGTCCCGCCCTCGAAGTACGAGTACTCGTACGTGCCGGAAGTTTCGGTGCGAAAGGCAAACCGGACCTCGGATCGCTCCCGATTCGGATCGTTCCCGGTGACGTCGTAGGTGTACACGATCATCCCGCTGTTCGATCCGGTCCTGCGGTACTCGTAATCGCCTTCGTAGGGCGTTCCGTCATCAATCTCGCGGATGCGTCCGGGAGCGATGAAGATGAGGCGGAAAGTGCCTTGTACAACCTGTCGGCCGACAACCCGCGCCTCGAATTCCGCCTGAGTTGCCGGAGCCAACCCAGCGGTGCCTCCACGCTCCGTCGCGGTCCGCACGATGACCCCGGCGGTGACCAGGCCCTCGCGGATCCCGCACTCCGACGCATCGCAGGTGAAGCGGTGCTCCGGATACTGGACATACCCGTCCCGCCGCAGCGTGATCGTCACGACTCCGCCGCTGATCGAGAAACTCCCCCCGCTCACCACACTCGGAGCTCCGGTCGGGAAGCTGGGAATCCGATCCCCCTCGCGGAACGTCGCCGCCGGCTCGGGGGTCGGGGTCGGCGCCGGAGGCGGCTGCGTCGGCGCCGGAGTCTCGGGGGGCGGCGCGGTGGGAGCGCCACCGTCACCACCGCAGCCGACAGCCGTCAACAGCGCGAGGAGCGCCAGGAGGAAAACGGGGCCTGCGGCGGCGTGCGCCGAGGTCGCGAGACGGGCTATCGCTGCCGACATTGGTCTAGGAGCCTGCGCCGCAGAAAACCACGAGAGTGGTGGACGCTCGTTGCGGGCGCGGATCCGTCGTTCCATCTTATGGGAGGAGGTCGCTGGACCGGGGCCTCGTGGCGGGCATCGCGGCGGGGCGCGGATGGTGTCGG
>JAJEAO010000009.1 GCA_022822745.1 Acidobacteriota bacterium | reverse complement strand
ATCCCGTAGTGGTGCGCGAGGCGCTCGTTCACGAACGTGTAGTCCGCCGTGAACAGCTCGAACAGGCTCCGGTCCTCCGCCACCAGGTGATGGAAGAAACGCTCCGTCTCCTCCACCATCGCCGTCTTCAACTGCTGGTGGAAGTCCGGGAAGATCCGAACGTTCGGGTTGATCTTCTCCAGATCCTGCAGCCGGAACCACTGCGACGCGAACCGGCTCGCCAGCGCCCGCGAACGATCGTCCCGAACCATCCGCAGCACCTGCTCCTCGAACCCCTCCGGCTCCAGCAGCCGACCCGAGTCCGCCGCATCCAGCAGCTCCTCGTCCGGAATCGAACCCCACAGGAAGAAACTCAGCCGCGACGCCAGGTCCATCCCCCCCAGCCGGTACCCATACTCCGCCTCCCGCGGATCCACCGGCTCCTCGATCCGGAACACGAAGTTCGGGCTCGCGAGCATCCCCTCGACCCCCATCCGGATCCCTTCCTCGAAGCCGTCGGCCTCCACTCCCGCGTCATACAGCGCCAGCAGCGAGTCCAGGTTCTCCTCGCTCAGGCTCCCCCGGTAGGCCAGCCGTCCCAGCCGCCCCAGGATCTCCTCCGCGCACGGCCGCGCCTCCTCCGGCGACAGCGGACGACAGGCGAAGATCTGCCGGCGGCTCGGGGTTTCGGAGACGCCGGTCGGATCGAAGGGACCCCGAATCAGCATGTCCCGCAAATGCGGGAGGCTGTGGATCCCGTAGGTCAGCGCGATGTTCGTGCTCGCGAGCGACCAGTCGTGTGGCGAGACCAGATCCAGCGTCGGGCCGTCGAACTTTCGCAGGAAAGCCGCCGCCACCTTGCGGGGCCCCGCCTTCACGAAGATGGGCTCCGTGATCATCGTCGCTCCGTTCGGATCGGAGGTGTGCATCCACGGATCGATGTCGAGCAGAGCGACGCGCTCCCCGTCAACGGACAGCTCGATCCGCTCCGGGTCGGCTTCCGAGTTCAGTGCGCCCGCGGCCGTGCCCACGATCGGCCCGCACACCTCGTGGTGAAGCGAGAGCCGGAACACATAGTTGCCGTCCGCCGGGAAGTTGTGGTCCACGGCGAGACCGCCGCGGGTTCCCCACGGCGCGCCCTCCACCTGCCGGCGCTGCGAGGCCCACCGGGAGACGAAATAACTCGTCTCCGCCGGAGCGGCGTCCGGGTTTCCGACCGCGAGCCGGCTGATCTCACCGGCGGCCCGCAGATACGAGTCCATGAGCGTGGCCGAGAGCAACTGGACATCGGCGATGTTGTCGAAGTTGGCGCTCAGGGTGTCCTGCGGCAGGTAATCGGCGCCTTCGATTTCGACGCCGAGGAGATCGCGGATCGCCGCGCCGTACTCCGCCCGGTTGAGCCGCTGGAACGAGCGGCGGCCCGGGTTCGGGTTCACCTCCGCAACCCGGTCGAGCTGATCCTCGAGCGAGACCGCGATCTCGACCAGCGTCTCCTCGTCCGGGCGACGGGCGCCCGGCGGCGGCATCATCCCGAGCCGCAGCTTCGAGATCACCTTCTCCGCGAGATCGCCGTGGGCCGCCGGGTCGCCGGCGTCGAACCCGGTCAGCGACATGTTGCCGGTCTGCATGCGGTCGTTGTGACAGACCATGCAGTAGGTGCGGAGCGTCCTGTTGTGCTCCGCCGCGGTGGCGGCAGCCGGCGCCCAGGCCCTGACTGTCGCGAGCGACGGCGGGTTCTCGACGGCGCCCCAGGCAGCCCCGGCCCCCGCCAGCGCGCCGATCAGCACGAAAGCGGCGAGCCGGGACGGGACGGCAGATCCTCCAGAGTCAGCGGGCCTCGGTTCCATGGGAATCCTCTCTAGCAACCCACGCAGAGGTTGTTGTTCCTGGCGCCGTAGGACGCGAGTAGCGCGATCGTCTCCGGGAACGGATTGATGCGCTGGGCCGGGCCGTTCGCGAGATCGATCGTGGTCTGACCGGTGCGGGCCACGGCGAGCGGATCGGCTCCCTTCGAGATCAGGTACCGGATCATCTCGTTGTCCCCGCGCGACGCCGCGTGATGGATCACGCTGTAGCCGTTGTGGTCTCGGGCGTCCACATCGGCGCCGTGCTCCTCGACCAGGTACCGGAGCGCCGGCAGCCACGCGTTCGGCGCGTGCCGGTGCGAGTTCGCCGCCAGCCCGAGCCCGTAGCCGACCCCGGCCGCGGCGTGGATGGGGTGGACGGCCGGGCCGCCGATCGGCACCGGGGGCAGACCGGACGGATCCTCATCCGGCTCGAGGTCGTCGAGCAGGGAAGTGAAGCGCCGCCGGTTCCGCTCCGGCACCTTCATCGTGGGGATGGCCGGGTCGGCGCCGTGCTCGACCAGCAGCTTCATCGCGGGGATATCCAGCGCATAGGCCGCCCGCCAGAACGCCGTGGCGCCGGCGCGGTTCACGCCGAGCTGATCGGTGTTGTAGGTGGTGTACCACTGCTTGCGGTCGAGCCGCGCGTTCACGTCGGCCCCGGCGAGCAGAAGCGCCTCCATGAACTCGAGGTGGGAGGTTTCCTGCTGCAGGTGGTCGGCGGGCTGCGGATGGAACGGCTGCGCGATCCAGCGGGCGTTGATCGCCGCGTAGAGAGGAGCGCCTCCCGACGTGTTCCTCGCGTTCGGATCGGCCCCCCGCTCGAGAAGGTCCATCCCGATGTCGTAGTGCCCGTTGATCGCGGCCATGAGCAGAGGCGTCGTCCCGTGCCCCTCGGCGGGCTGGTTCACATCGGCGCCGCCGTCCACCAGCGCGCGCGCGGTGTCCTGGAAACCGTCCCGCGCGGCCAGAAGAAGCGCGGTCAGTCCGCCATGCGTGCCCACCAGCTCGGTGTAGTCCAGGGGGCGGGGGCCGCTGTTGCGGGCCCGCCGCGCCTGCGCCGCCTGCTTCTTCTCCTCCTCTTCCTTCTTCAGCTCGTCCTCCGGATGGCCGTGGGCAAGAGCGTGCTCGTCCTTCTCGGCCTGCTCCTTCGCGGCGGCCGCTTCCTTCGCCTTCAGGTCGGCCAGATCTGCGGACCCGGTCTTCCCGGCGCCCACTTCGGCGGTCAGCGGCGCCTCGGCCGTGCGTCCCTTCTCGCGCTCGGCCTTGGCGGCGGCCTCCTCCCGAGCCTTCCGCTGCGCCTCCCGGCGCCGCTTGTCGTACTCCCGCGGATCGAAGATGACCCCCGAGCCGCTGCTGCCGCGCTGCTCGTCCACGCGCCTCTGCCGGGCGCGACGGGCGACCCGGTCGGCCTCGGCCCTCGCGGCGATATCGAGGACGGTGGCGGTGACCGACGGATCGGCGCCCGCGGCCAGCAGGGTCGCGGCCGCGTCCGTCCGGGCCATCCCGGCCGCGAACATGAGCGGGGTCTGCCCCCAGTGCGGCTCGACCGCATCCACATCCGCGCCGGCGGCGACCAGGACCCCGATCGTCTCGCCGTCACCGGAAGCGGCGGCGTAGTGGATCGGGAGAGATCCGGTCTCCGTCGGAGTCGCGACCGCGACCCCGGCTTCGAGGAGCGCTTCCGCGACCTCCGCCGAGCCGGCCGCCGCCGCCACGTGGAGCGGGGTGTGGCCGCCCAGACGGGTCGTGGCCGAGAGGTCCGCGCCCGCGGCGATCAGCAGCTCGGCGACCGCCCGGTTGTCGGCGCGGGCGGCCCAGTGGAGCGCGGTGAACCCATCGCCCTGCGCGGCGTTCACGTCGCCGCCGGCGCGCAGCTCGGCGCGCAGGCTGTCCACGTCTCCGCTTCGCGCCGCTTCGAGCACCGACGAGACCGCCGACGCCGAACCCAGCGCGAACAACACCAGCCCGGACATGGCCGCCGCCACGACTCCGAGCCCGAAACGGCCGACTCCCATCTGCTTCATCTCATGCCTCCTCACGAATCCCGAGGGCCGAGACCCCCGCTCCCCCGGCCGAGCCGCCGGGGGATCTGAGCCAGGGGGCTCGCGGAAACGCGGCCGCGCCTCCCCGAGCCCCAGTGCGAACGGGGCGACGCCGGAGCCGGACCGGTCGAGGGGCCGCGGGCATCCGGCATCGCGCCTCCGCTGCTACGCCGACAGGGAGAACGTCCCCGTGCTGTTCCCGAAGCGATCCAGATCCTCCACGCCCAGCTTGTGCAAGAGCGTCAGCATCACGTTCGCCAGCGGCGTCCCCGCATCCGCACGCAAATGCAGGTTGTTCTCCAGCGCACCGTTCGCTCCTCCCGCCACGAAGAACGGAACCCGCTTGTGGTTGTGGATGTTCGGATCCCCCATCGGCGATCCATACAGAATCATCGTCTTGTCCAGAAGACTCCGATCCTCCTCCTGAATGCTCGCCAG
>JAJEAO010000016.1 GCA_022822745.1 Acidobacteriota bacterium | reverse complement strand
GGCGGGCGAGGCCTGGCGCGGCGGTAGCGTGCCGGGCAGAAGCCCGGTGCGCCGGCAAGCGTGCCGGGCGGGGCCGCTGCCGCGAGAACCGGCCCGGCGCGCCGGCAAGGCGCCGGCAAGGGGCGGGCGGGGGCCTGGCGCATCGGTAGCGTGCCGGGCAGGGCCGCTACCGCGAGGACCGGCCCGGTGCGCCGGCAAGCGTGCCGGGCGGGGCCGGGCGCGCCGGCAAGGGGCTGGTGGGGGATAGAGTGCGGCTCTGGAGAGAGGCGCTCCATAGGAGAGCGGCGCTCCACAGGGGAGCGGCGCTCCACAGGGGAGCGACGCTCCATGCGAGAGCGGCGTACCGATGGCTGACGACGGGTTTCGGGACCAGGTTCGCGACGCGACCGAGATCGCCGATCTGATCGGCGAGCAGGTCGCGCTGCGTCCGGTGGGCCCGGGTCGGTTTGCGGGGCTGTGTCCGTTCCACAAGGAGACCGCGCCGTCGTTCCAGGTGAACGCCGAGCGCGGGTTCTTCCACTGCTTCGGGTGCAAGGAGAGCGGGGACGTCTTCTCGTTCCTGATGAAGCGCGACGGGCTCAGCTTCGTGGAGGCCCTGCACACCCTCGCGCGCCGCGCCGGCATCCCGATCCCGACCCGGAACCCGCAGCGCGCCTCCCGGCAGGAAGCGCTGCGGGCGGCGAACCGGAAGGCGCTCGAGTTCTTCCGCCGAGCCCTGGCCCGACCCGACGGGAAGCAGGCGCTCGCGGCGCTGCGCGGGCGGGGGCTGACCGACGCCACGATCACCGAATACGGGCTCGGCTACGCGACCGGGGCGTGGGACGACCTCTCGCGGGCGCTCGGACGCGACGGGGTTCCGATGCGGATCCGGATCGAGGCCGGGCTGGTCCTCGAGGGTCGCCGCGGAGGCCACTACGACTTCTTCCGGAACCGGTTGATCGTGCCCATCCTCGATGGCTCCGGGCGCGTCGTCTCGTTCGCCGGGCGGAGCCTCGACGGGAAGGAGCCGAAGTACCTGAACACGAAGGAAACACCCGTCTATCGCAAGTACGGGGTGCTCTACGGGTTCGACCACGCCCGCGCCCGGATCCGCCGAGAGCGGCAGGCGATCCTCATGGAGGGCTATTTCGACTGCCTGTCGGCGTGGCAGGCGGGCGTCCGGAACGCGGTCGCGGTGTGCGGGACCGCGCTGACGCCGCAGCACGCGAAGCTGCTCGCCGCCCAGACCCGCGATGTCGTGCTCGCGTTCGACTCGGACCCGGGCGGACGCCGGGCGGCGAAGAAAGCCGTCGGCGTCCTGCTCGAGGCCGGGATCCGGGTCCGGGTGGCCCGGTTCGGGGACGGCCGGGATCCCGACGATCTGGTGCGGGAGGAAGGCGGCGGAGCGCTGCGGGAGGCCGTCCGGGTCGCGCCGGGGTTCGTGGACTTCCTGGTGGCGGAGGCGCTGGCGGAGCCTTCGGGAGAAGGGAGCCGGGCGGGGGCGGCGCGGGGGATCCTCGAGGTCATCGCCCGCGCCCCGAGCCCGCTGGACCGGGAGACCTGGCTCGCCGACGTCGCGGGCGGGCTCGGATTCTCGCTCGATGCGGCGCGGTCGGAGCTGGCCCGGGTCGAGGGGAAGGCCTCGGTTCGACGACGCGGCGCCGCCGACCCCGCGCCCGAACCCCCGGAGACATCCGGCCGGTCGAGGACGGCCGAACCGCTCCCCGCGGAGCGCGAGCTGATCCGATGGGTGGAGAAGCGGCCCGAGGAGGTGGCCGGGATCCTTCGCGCGGCGCCGGCGGCGGACTTCGAGGGCCTGGCGCTCGCGCCGGCGTTCCTCGACCTGAAGGCCGTGGCCGAGGCGGGGGACGATCTGCCGACCCGACTCGCCGAGCTGAGCTCCGAGCCGGGGCCGATCCAGCACGTTCTCGTGGCCGCGCAGATGGACCCGGTCGGGCTCGACCTCGACCGGCAGACTCCGGTGGACTGCTTCGGCGCGCTCCGGCTTCGCGCGCTCCGGATCCGCCTCGACCGCATCAAGGGCGAGGTGCGGCGGGGAGGCCCCGCGGAGCTCCTCGACCGGATCCGGGAGATCACCGTCGAAATGGACGATCTCCTCACGCGGCCGGGAGGGTCGGGGTGACAGATCGCGACGCTTCCGGCGGCGACGGAAGCGCGGCGGGCCCACGTTCCGGAGAGCGATGTTCCCTGACGTGTTAGATTTCCCGGTTTCCATCCCTCGGGTCCGCGCCCGGCATCGGAGAGAGCGGCGAAGGGACTGGAACCACTCGATCTTGGCTGGCCTGTCGTTTCCGGACCGTTGCCGAACGGGTTCTGCGCTCGCCGCGGACTTCGGAGCGGCCGGAGGCGGCCCGCGCCCCGCCAACACCCAGCGAGGTTCTCGTTGACCATGGAACGAGCAGAGACTCCCGGTTTCGATCCCGAGCAGCTTCTTCGGAACTTCAGCGCCGGGGGCCAGACGCGCGAGGTCATCGCGCTGCTCAATCTGGGCAAGGAACGGGGCTATCTCCTGAACGAGGAGATCCAGGAGGCGTGGGGGGACGACCCTCCGGAGGAGTTCCTCGAGACGCTCCAGGATTCCGGGATTCAGGTCTTCGAGACCGAGGCCGACTACGAGAAGCACCGCGACAACGAGGCGCAGAGCCTCGACCTGACCCCCAGCGCCATCGAGCGCACGAACGACCCGGTGCGGATGTACCTCCGGGAGATGGGGGTCGTCCCCCTGCTCGACCGCGCGGGCGAGGTCCGGATCTCGAAGCGGATCGAGCGCGGCAAGCTGCTGTCGAAGCGCGCCATCACCCGCCGTCTCTACATCATCCACCAGTTGCTGGAGGACTTCCGCCCCCAGGTCGAGGCGGACACGATGCCGTTGCGGGACAACTTCGAAGTCGCGGAAGGCGGCACGACGATCCGTCACGACCAGCACCGCATCCGCATCCTGCAGGCTCTGGACGATCTCGAGGCGAAGCACAAGCTGTATCGGCGCCGGGTGTCGGCGCTTCGGAAGGAGGCGCGAAGAACCCGGGCCTACAAGCGGCGGGCGCGGCTCGCCGCCCGGACGCGGATCGAGATGAGCCACATCATCTGGCGCATGCGCCCCACGGAAGGGCGGCTGAACCGGTGGATCGACGAGCTGAAGGGACTCTACGAGGAGGTCCGGGAGGCGGGAGACGACATGGAGGCGTGCCAGCGCCTGCGGCGCCGGATTCCCGTGGCGGAGGACAAGGACAAGACCGCCATCCGCCGCGAGATCCTGAGGCGGCAGCGGGCCGCGGTCGCGACGTTCGACCGGATCGGGAAGACGATGCCGGAGTTCGGCAGCCCCCGGAAGCTGAAGTGGGCGAGGTCGCAGGTTCTGCCGGAGTACGAGAGGGCCGTCCAGAACATGGAGGTCGGCGAGGAGCGCGCGCAGCTCGCCAAGCAGGATCTGGTGCGGGCCAACCTGCGCCTCGTGGTCTCGATCGCGAAGAAGTACACGAACCGGGGCCTGCAGTTCCTCGACCTGATCCAGGAAGGGAACATCGGCCTGATGAAGGCGGTGGACAAGTTCGAGTACCGGCGCGGCTACAAGTTCTCGACCTACGCGACCTGGTGGATCCGGCAGGCGATCACTCGCGCCATCGCGGACCAGGCGCGCACGATCCGCATCCCGGTTCACATGCACGAGACGATCAACAAGCTCCACCGCACCCAGCGGAGTCTGGTGCAGGAGCTGGGGCGGGAGCCCAAGCAGGACGAGATCGCCGAGCGGATGGGGTTGACGGGGACGAAGGTGCGGCGGGTCATGCGCATCGCGCAGGAGCCGATCTCGCTGGAAACTCCGATCGGCGAGGACGACGACGGACACCTCGGCGACTTCATCAAGGACCCGAACGCGGAGTCGCCACAGGAACTCGTGATCAACCGGCGGCGTCAGGAGACGATCGCGTCGGTTCTCAAGACGCTGACGCCGCGCGAGGAGGCGGTCCTGAACAACCGCTTCGGTCTCGGAGGTCGGCAGGAGAAGACTCTCGAGGAGGTCGGGCGCGAGTTCGACGTCACCCGCGAACGGATCCGTCAGATCGAGACGAAGTCCATCCGCAAGCTGCGGCACCCCGCCCGGGCTCGCAAGCTGCGTCCGTTCTCCGGCTCCTCCAGCTCCACTTGAGAGGCGCGCGGAGCATCCGGGGAAAGGCGGCATGAAGGGGCGACCAGGGCCCATAGCTCAGCGGTCAGAGCGGCCGGCTCATAACCGGTTGGTCCCAGGTTCGAACCCTGGTGGGCCCACTGCCCGGGCCGCCCGACGGAGGGGGTGAACCGTGGTTCCCGAGCTCGCGACGCTGCGGGAAGTACAGGATCTCGACACCCGCATCGGTTCGCTCGACCGGGATCTCGCCATCGTTCCCGACCGGCTCGCCGCCATTGACGGCGAGATCACGGGGGCGCGGGGCCGACTCGACGCCACCGAGCAGGAGCTGAAGGAGGCGGCCTCCACTCGGCGCCGCGAGGAAGGCGACCTCGAGACCGCGGAGGCCGCGGTGAGCCGCTACGACGACCAGTTGCTCGCGGCTCGCACGAACGACGAGTACAGGGGTCTCCGGAAGCAGATCGCGGCCACGCGGGAACGCATCTCGGGGATCGAGGACCGCATCCTCGCGCTCATGGAGGACATGGATCGGCTGCGGGACGACGTCACCGCGCGCACGCGCGAGTTCGAGGCGATCCGGTCCGAGTTCGAGGCGAAGAAAGCCGAAGTCCGGGAGGAAGAGCAGCGTCTCCGGGCCGAGCGCGCGTCGCTGGCGGAGAAGCGGGAGTCGGCGGCGGCCACGCTCCCGGCGGATCTGTCGGCGCGCTACGAGCGGATCCGGAAGGCGCGGGGCGGGATCGCGGTCGTCGTCACATCGGACAACCGCTGCGGCCTCTGCAGCGTGCGGATGCGCCCGCAGTCGTTCGAGGAGATCCGCATCGGTCGGAAGCTGGTGACCTGCGAGAGCTGCAGCCGCATCCTCCTGTTCGATCCGCCGCCGGAACACCCGTCCGAGTGAGCCGCCTGCTGCGGGAGCGGGCCGCGCGTCGGCTGGCCCGGGAGATCCGCCTCGGGGGAAACCTCGGCCCGACCGCCCGGGCCGGGCTGCGCATTGCCGTGGGCTATCCGAATCGCTACGCGCTCGGGATGTCGAACGTGGGTTTCCAGGCCGTCCACCGGTTCTGGAGCCTGCTGCCCGACTGCGACAGCGAGCGATTCTTCCTGCCGGACCGGGGCGAGATGAAGGAGTACCGGCGCACCGGCGCCCCCCTGCGGACGCTGGAGAGCGGACGCCCGGTGCGCAGCTTCGACGTGATCGCGTTCTCGATCACGTTCGAGCCGGACCTGGTCCATCTCGTCGCGATGCTGCGCCTCGCCGGGCTGAAGCCGCTGGCGGCGGATCGGGATCCCCGGGATCCGCTGGTGATCGCCGGGGGGCCGGTGACGTTCCTGAACCCGGAACCGATCGCGCCGTTCGTGGACGCCTTCGGCGTGGGCGAGGCGGAAGCTCTGCTGCCGGCGCTGACCGACCGGCTGCGGGCGGCCTCGAAGGCGGAGCAGCTCGCCGGGCTCGCCGAAGAGTCCGGCTTCTACGTGCCGGCGACGCACGAAGTCTCCTATCGGAGTGATGGGCGGATTCGGGAGCGGCGGGTGCGGAGCGGCCAGCCGGTAGTCCGGGCCCGGATGGGGAAGGACGACCGGTTCCCGCCCCCCGCGACCTTCCTGCTGACCCGGGACACCGAGATGTCGGGGAAGTTCCTCGTGGAAGTGTCGCGCGGCTGTCCGACGCTGTGCCGCTTCTGCTGGGCCGGCTACAACTATCTCCCGAAGCGATCCTTCGCGGTGGAGCGTCTGCTCGACCTGGCGCGCGCGGCAAGACCGCACACCGACCGCATCGGGCTGGTCTCGACCGCGGTGGGCGCCCACCGGGAAATCGTGCCGCTCGTGAGCGAACTGCGCGACATGGGCTACCGGGTCAGCGTCTCCTCGGTCCGGTTCGAGGATGTGAGCGACGAGTTCGTGCGGCCGCTCGCCGAGAGCGGCGAACGGACGGTCGCGGTGGCGCCCGAGGTCGGCACCGACCGGCTGCGGATCGCGATCCACAAGCGGGTCACGAACGACGAGATCCTCGACAAGGTGGGGATCCTGCTCGACGCCGGGGTGGTGAACCTGAAGCTGTATCTCATGGTCGGGCTGCCGGGCGAGACCGAGGAGGATGTGCTCGGCATCCCGCCGCTCGTTCGCGCTATCCGCGACCAGGTCCGCTCGCGCCACCCGCGCGGCCGGACGATCGCGAGCGTGAATCCGTTCATCCCCAAGCCGGGGACGCCGTTCCAGTGGCGGCCGATGGCGCCGCTCGGCGAGCTGAACTGGAAGTTGCGGACGCTCCGGCGCGAACTGGGGGCGTTGGCCGGGGTCGAGGCGCACATGAAGTCACCCCGACTGGAGCGCCTCCAGGCGATCCTCGCGGTGGGGGATCGGCGGCTCGCCCCGGTGGTCCTGTCGCTCGCCGACGGCCGCGCGCTGAAGCCGAGCCTGCGGGCCGCCGGGCTGTCCGCCGACTTCTACCTGCATCGGGAACGCGAGCCGGACGAGGAGCTGCCGTGGAGCTTCCTCGAGACGGGGATGAAGGACCGCGTGCTGCGGGATCAGCTCGAGCGGGCCGATGCGGCGCTGGCGCCGGGGGCGCCGGTGATGATCCGTCGGGGGGGCGTCCGGGTGCCGCTGTCCCCGGCCCTCCCGGAAGGATCGGCGGAGCTGCTGGCGCGCCCGTGACGGCGGCGCGGGGCTCCTACCCGGCACGTCCTGCTGGAGGACGGAGAACGTCGGGCCAACAGACCGGTTAGACTAGGCGCATGCTCTCCTTGGTTTCCACCTCGGAGGCGAAGTCACGCTTCTCGGAAGTCATCCGGCAGGTGCGCAACGGACGCACGGTTCGGGTGTCCTGGCGGGGCAAGCCGGTGGCCGAGATCCGCCCCATCCCCGAGGCGCCGCCGTCCGTCGAGGAGCGTCAGGCGGAACTGGAACGCCGTGGAGTGCTCGTCCCCGCCGCGAACCCGGTCGGCCGATTCGCTCCCATCGCGCGGGCTCCCGGGGCCCTTCAGCGGTTCCTCGACGATCGAGGCGAATGAGAGTCGCCTATGTGGACACGTCGGCCCTGATCGCGCTGGCGTTCGGGGAGCCCGATTCGCTCACGGTTGCGAATCGTCTTCGTTCGTTCGACCGACTCGAGTCGTCCAATCTCCTCGAAGCAGAGTTCCGGGCCGCGTGCCGGAGGGAAGGGTTTCGCTTCGACCCCCGGTGCCTCGCCGACATTCACTGGCTGCTCCCGGATCGCCCCCTGGCCTCCGAGATCGGCGCCGTCCTCGACATCGGCTACCTCCGTGGTGCCGATCTCTGGCACCTGGCGACGGCGCTGTTCGCTGCGACGCGACCCCGGGACATGGCATTCCTGACGCTGGACCTGAGGCAGCAGGCCGTGGCGCGCGAGCTCGGCTTTCGGGTCTGGCTCATCTTCGACAGTTTGAATTTTCAACTCGTTGTGGTGTAAAGAGTTACGACACGCCACAGACAGCTATGGCACTACACCGCGAGTGGAGGTCGAGGGCAGGCTTCGCGCTGTCTCAGGCTGCCGTGACCTCGATCTT
>JAJEAO010000066.1 GCA_022822745.1 Acidobacteriota bacterium | reverse complement strand
AAGATCGAGGTCACGGCAGCCTGAGACAGCGCGAAGCCTGCCCTCGACCTCCACTCGCGGTGTAGTGCCATAGCTGTCTGTGGCGTGTCGTAACTCTTTACACCACAACGAGTTGAAAATTCAAACTGTCGAAGATGAGCCTGAATCTCCCCGGTGAGGAGTCTGCGGGCGAACATGGCGATCTTCGCGCGCCGCCTGGGCGATCTGGCGGTCTTCCTGTCCGCCTTCTTCTCCCTGGGCTTCCAGAGTTCTGCGTTGCCGTAGATGTCCTCATGCATCTGCTTCATGTGCCCGGGAAGCATGACTCCGGGCAGCATGATGGACGCCGGCCCTCCGCGCGCCCTCCACAGGTTGGTGGGGCCGATGGGTGGTTCGAGAGTGGCGGTGTGCCTCTCCTTCTTCTTCGGGGTCATGCCTGGATCTCTCCCGTGTCCGGGTCATGCGCGTCCGTCCACACCGTGCCGGTCCCCGGGATGTACACGTTCGGACCGGGCTGCGGAGCCAGGACCGGAACGTTCCCGTCGTAGGAGTGAGTGCCGACCGACTCGGTGGGGAAGCACCGGTCGCTGTTCGGGTCCTCCGTGGGGTTGTAGGTGGTGCTCGGCGGCGTGGTCGGCCCCGGCAGCGGGTTCGGCTGCTGGGTCGGTCCGGGAAGCGGGGCCGGAGCTGGACCCTGCGGGTTCGGAAAGGGCTTCTGGACGTAGCCGTCGTAGGGGTCCTTGCCGGAGCCCCAGACCGGCCCGGGCGATCTACGTTCCGAACCGTCCCGCCTCGATCTCCGCCAGCATCTGCTCCGGGTCCGAGGTCGGAGCGTTCCACTGTCCCGCCTCCTCGATCGCCCGCAGCTTGCGCCGGATCGCCGCCCGGCGGGCCTCGGTGAGCGTTCGCCGCACCCACGCCGAGAGAGTCATGCCTTCGGCTCGCGCCATTCGCCGGCACGCCCGAAGTTCCGATTCCGCAACGAGCCCATGAAGTCGCTTCATGCTGCCGGATCCGTCTCAGTAGCCCATGGCGGCGCCGTCCTTCCGTACATCCGAGCCGCCGAGCAGGACACCCTGCTCCCAGTCGATCATGATCCCCTGGTAGCCGCCATAGGCGCCGAACCGGGTCATCACGGTGTGCCCCATGCGACTCAGCGCCGCCCGTTCGTCGGCGCCGACTCCCGACTCGATCCCGACCCCGGAGCCGCTGTGTCGGAAGCGGGCCATCTCGCCCGCCTTCTGGATGTGCATCCCGAAGTCCACCAGGTTCAGGAGTACCTGCGTGTGTCCCTGCGGCTGCATGTCGCCGCCCATGACGCCGTAGGTGACCCACGGCTTCCCGTCCCGGAAGGCCATCCCCGGCATGTTCGTGTGGAGCGCCAGCTTCCCCGGCGCCAGCTCGTTCGGGTGCCCCTCCTCGAGCGAGAACCCGGTGCCCCGGTTCTGGAGCACGATGCCGGTTCCCGGCACGACGAGCCCGGAGCCGAAGGAGCCGAAGATGGAGTAGATCAGGGACAGGGCGTTGCGGTCCCGGTCCACGACCGTGAGGTAGATCGTGTCCCCGTCGTCGGTCATACCCGGCGGGATCTCGCGGGCGGCCCGGCCCGGCTGGATCAGCGCCCGCCGCTCGGCGGCGTACTCCTTCGAGATCAGCGTCTCCACCGGGACCCGCATGGTCGCGGGGTCGCCCAGGTAGGCGTCCCGGTCGGCGAACGCCAGCTTCTTGGCTTCGATCAGCCGGTGGAGGTAGGCGGCCGAGTTGTGCCCCAGCGCGGTCAGATCCTCGTAGCCCTCGAGGATGTTCAGCATCTCGAGCGCGACGAACCCCTGCGAGTTCGGCGGCACCTGGAAGACCTCGACGCCCCGGTAGGTCGTCGAGATCGGATCCACCGACGCCGACTCGTGCCTCGCCATGTCCTCCCTGGTCACGAAGCCTCCCTCGGCTTCGAGGTAGTCGTGGATGCGGTCGGCGATCTCGCCGCGGTAGAAGACATCCGGCCCCTGCTCCGCGATCAGGCGGAAGGTGGCCGCCAGATCCGGAACCCGGAACACCTCCCCGTGGTTCGGCGCCCGCTCGCTGTCCACCAGCCAGGCTTCCGCCGTCTCCGGGCGGCGTCGAAGCCGCGCCGCCGCCGACTCCCACTGGACCGAGATGATCTCGGACACCGGGAAACCCTCCTCGGCGTGACGGATGGCCGGCTGGAGAAGCTCCGCGAGCGGCCGGGTGCCGAACCGGGTCACCAGCTCGCTCCAGCCGTCCAGGGCGCCGGGGACGGTCACGGCCCGCGGCCCGCTGCCCGGCATCCGGGTGAGTCCCTCGGCGCGAAGCGCCGCGGCGTCCGACCGGGATCCGGCGCGGCCGGTGGCGTTCAGGGCGTGGAGCGTTCCGGTCTCCGCCTCCCAGTAGAGGGCGAACAGATCCCCGCCGATGCCGCACATCATCGGCTCGACGACGT
Source organism: Acidobacteriota bacterium (assembly GCA_022822745.1). Classification (GTDB taxonomy): domain Bacteria; phylum Acidobacteriota; class Vicinamibacteria; order Marinacidobacterales; family Marinacidobacteraceae; genus JAJEAO01. The sequence goes on along the minus strand of JAJEAO010000066.1, from coordinate 24,585 downwards.
TCAGGACCGCGGCTGCGGCGATCCCGGCGTCCACCGCGTTCCCGCCCTCCATGAGAACGCGCAGCCCGGCTGCCGAGGCGAGCGGCTGGCTGGTCGCGATCATCCCGTTGCGCGCCAGCACCGGGGACCGGCCGAGACCGGTGTCTGTCGCCGGCCGGTCCCCCTGACCGGCGGCGAGGGACGCGGTGAGCATGGAAATCGTCATGAGGACCGCTCGCATCGGAGAACCTCCCGGGAGTCGAACATGGGGCAGGCGCCGAATCCTATGGCCGCGGCATGGTGACGGCTCCCCGGGGATAGACTGCGGAAATGACCGGTTCCGCGGATCCATCGGAAGTGCTCGGCCCCTTCCGAGCCGGAGCCGGACGCCTGCCGCCCCACCTGGCGGGCCGCGAGGCGGAGCAGAGTCTTCTTCGACTCCGCCTCCAGATCTTGAGGAGCAGCGCTGCCCCTCCGAACGAGGTATTGCTCTACGGACCGCGCGGCAGCGGGAAGACCGCGCTCCTCCTCTGGCTGGAGGAGCAGGCGCGGTCCCAGCCAGGCATCGAGGTTGTGCGTCTTTTCCCGTCATCCCTCCCGGACTTGCGCGCCCTGACTGAGGCCCTTCGGCGGCGATCCTGGGTGGAGCAGTTGACCGGGGCGGAGGCCGGATGGCGCGGCTTCAGGTTGCGGTTCGCCGCGCGCGGTTCCGATCCCCTCGCAGAGATCCTCCAGCGACGTGTCTCCCGAACGCCCCTGCTCGCCGTTGTGGATGAAGCGCACACGCTCGACATCGCTGTCGGCCGGGCCCTCCTCAACGCGAGCCAGTTCGTGGGTGGGACGATGCCGTTCCAGCTCGTGCTCGCGGGAACACCCCACGTTCGGGCTCATCTGCGCCGCATGGGCGCATCGTTCTGGAACCGCGCCAGGATGCTGCGGATCGGCAGGTTGACGGAGCAGGCCGCCGCCGATGCGCTGGTTCGACCTCTGCGCGCCGAAGGAATCCGGGTCGAACCGGGCGCTCTCGCGGACATGGTGCGAGCGAGCCAGAACTACCCGTACTTCATCCAGTTGCTCGGTCAGGCGGTCTGGCTGCAGACCGCCGGCGCCGGGTCCGATCGCGTCACGGCCCGGATCCTCAGAGCGGCGCTCCCCGCCTTCGGAGCGGAGCGGGACAACTACTATCTGGATCGCTTCAACGAGCTGATCGAACTGCGACTCGTGGGGGCGGCGCGCGTCGCGGCCCGGGCGTTTCGCGAACGAGGCCCGTTGACCCATGAGGAAGTCCGCGCCGCGCTCGGGGCGGAAGGAGGAGAGGAGTTTCAGGACGCGGACGCCCGGTACGCCGCGGTGCGCCATCTGGAGCAGCTCGGCTTCCTCTGGCAGCCGAAGCCCCGTCCGTTCTACGAGCCAGGCATCCCGAGCCTCATGGATTACGTGCTCGAGGCGGCCGACCCGGGCGAGGCCCCGGTCAGCGGCGCTGGCGCTTCCGGATCCGCGCCCAGGCGTCCCGGAGAGTGACGGTCCGGTTCAGAACCGGCTGTCCCGCGACCGAATCCACCGGGTCGCACACGAAGTAGCCGAGCCGCTCGAACTGGATGCGGTCCCCGGGGCCGAGATCCCGCACCGCCGGCTCCGCCTGCCCCCGCACGGTCGTCATCGAGTCCGGATTCAGATCGGCGAACAGGTCGCCGTCGCGTCCCGGATCCTCCGTCCGGAACAGCCGGTCGTAGAGCCGGACCTCGACCGGAACCGCGTGTCGCGCCGACACCCAGTGCAGCGTGCCCCGCACCCGGCGACCGTCGGGGGCGCTCCCGCCGCGACTCGCCGGATCGAGCCGGCAGCGGACCTCGGTGAGCCTGCCGTCGGCATCCTTCGTGAATCCGGTACAGGTCACGAGCCAGGCGGCGCGAAGCCGAACCTCGCGCCCGGGCGAGAGGCGGAACCACTTGCGCGGGGCCTCTTCGAGGAAGTCTCCCCGTTCGATGAACAGCTCCCGAGTGAACGGGATCTCGCGGGTTCCCGCGCCCGGATCCTCGGGGTTGTTCACGGCGGTGAAGGTCTCCACCCGATCTTCGGGGAAGTTCTCCACGACCAGCCGCACCGGATCGAGGACTCCCAGGAACCGGCGGCTCGTCCGGTTCAGCTCCTCGCGGATGGCGTATTCGAGAAGCGCCACATCCACCGTGCTGTCCCGCTTGGCGACGCCGACCCGGTCGCAGAAGGCGCGGATCGCTGCCGGGGGCGCCCCGCGTCGCCGCAGGCCGGCGATCGTGGGCATTCGGGGGTCGTCCCAGCCGGAAACCACCCCTTCCTCGACCAGCCGCAGCAGCCGGCGCTTCGAGAGCACCGTGTAGCTGACGTTGAGCCGCGCGAACTCGATCTGCCGGGGAACGAACTCCGCCCGGCTCTCCCGGACGCACCAGTCGTAGAGCGGGCGGTGATCCTCGAACTCCAGCGTGCACAGCGAGTGGGTGATCCCCTCGATGGCGTCCGAGAGCGCGTGGGCGAAGTCGTACATCGGATAGATGCACCAGTCGTCGCCGGTGCGGTGGTGGCGCAGCCGCCGGATCCGGTAGAGCGTCGGATCGCGGAGGTTCAGGTTCGGCGACCTCATGTCGATCCGCGCCCGCAGGACATGCGCGCCATCGGCGAACTCGCCCGCGCGCATCCGGCGAAAGAGATCCAGGTTCTCCTCCACGCTTCGGTCGCGCCAGGGGCTTTCGGTTCCGGGCGTCTCGAGCGTCCCGCGCAGGGCCCGCATCTCCTCGGCGCTGAGGCTGTCCACGTACGCCTTCCCGCGCCGGATCAGCGTCTCCGCGAACTCGTAGAGCCGCTCGAAGTGATCGGAGGCGAACCGGCGTCGGCCACTCCATCGGTAGCCGAGCCACTCCACGTCCCGGGCGATGGCGTCCACGTAGAGCTGCTCCTCCTTCGCCGGGTTCGTGTCGTCGTAGCGGAGGAAGCAGGTCCCGCCGTTCTCCGCCGCGACTCCGAAGTTCAGCACGATGGACTTGGCGTGGCCGATGTGGAGGAAGCCGTTCGGCTCCGGGGGGAACCGGGTGCCCACCCGGCCGTCGTGACGCCCCCGGGCCCGGTCGCCGGCGATGATGCCGCGGATGAAGTCGGGGGCTGCGCCCGACTTGCGAGCCGCGGGGCTCACCGGACTTCCGGCCCGCCGCGGCGGTCGTCGCGGACGAACCGGTCCCGGGCGGGCATGACGATGCGCGGCAGCGACTCCCGGTCGAGCTGGTCTCCGGGCTCGAGGATGCCGTTCAGGTGGAGGACGAACGCGGTGAGCGCGTACACATCGTCCGGCGGGAGGGTTCCCGGGGCCGCCTGCGGCATGGCGCGGTGGATGTAGTCGTAGAGCGTCGTGGCGTACGGCCAGTAGCTGCCCACCGTGATCGGGTGGCTGCGGTGGTCGGCGAACTCGAACCGGTCCCCGGGGGTCCGGCCTGCGAGCGCCTCGTAGTCGGCGCCCTCGCCCCGCGATCCGTGGCACTGGACACACTGGTTGCGGTAGAGCGCCTCGCCCCGTTCGACCGAGCCCCGTCCCGCGGGGAGGCCTTCCCCGTCGGGACCGATGTCAATGTCCCACTGGGCGATCCGGTCGGCGTCGGCGGGAGCGCCGAAACCGAAAGGAGGGAGCCCTTCGATGGACCGGAGGCCGCGGTCCCGAGCCTCGGCGAGCGCTGCGAGTTCCGCCTCGTTCAGGAGGCCGGGCATCCCCGGATGCAGTTCCGGCCGGGGCGGCGACGGGGCGGGAGGAGCGGGCTCGACCGCCGGCGGCGTCTCTCCTTCCGGCGACTCGTCGGGCGGCGCGGCGCCGCAGCCGCCGAGCAGCAGGAGGCAGAGAGCGCCTCCCGCCGGAACGGTCCTACCCGGCAAAGAAGACCTGCCCGTCGGGTTCGACGCGCCACGGACGGATCTGGTTGAAGTGGTAGCGCGTGTACGACCCCCGCGCCGCATGGAGCTCCTCGCGGGTCGGCTGGACATAGCCGGTCTCGTCGGTGGCCCGGCTCATCAGCGTCGCCCGGCGGCCGTCCCAGTTCCAGAGCTTCCGGAAGCGCACGTGGCACTTCGGCAGCACCGGTTCCTGGAGCTCGGCGTCCTCCCACGACCGCCCTCCGTCCGTGGAAATTTCCACCCGGGTGATCCGGCCCCGCCCGGTCCACGCGATCCCCCGGATCTCCCACCAGCCGGGGCCGTCGAGCCGGGCGGGCCAGGTCGGGAAGGTGAGGAGCGACTTGGCGTCCATGCCGAAACTGAACATCCGCGCCTTCCCGCCCGGCAGCGGATCGGTGTACTTCGAGGTCTCCTCCCGGGTCATGAACGGTCGGTCGGACAGTTCCAGTCGCCGGATCCACTTCACCGAGGAGTTGCCCTCCCACCCGGGGAGGAACAGCCGCGCCGGGTACCCCTGCTCCGGGCGCAGCGGCTCGCCGTTCTGGGCGTAGGCGATGATCGCGTCATCCCACGCCTTCTCCATCGGGATCGAGCGGGTCATGACCGCCGCATCCATCCCCTCGGCGAGGAACCAGGTCGCCTCCGGCCGGGCGCCGACCTCGCGGAACAGCAGCTTCAGCGGCACGCCGGTCCATTCGCTGGTGCTCGTGAGGCCATCCATGTCCTGCGGGCTCATGTCGCCGCGCCGGCCCCGGTTCTGGTACGCCGTGCCTCCGTTGCCGGAGCATTCGAGGAACCGGAGCCGCGACTCCGCCGGGAAGCGCTTCAGGTCCGCGAGACGGAAGGTCATCGGTCGCTCGACGAACCCGTGGATCAGGAGCTCCCAGCGTTCGGGGTCGATGTTGGGGACGCCCGCGTGGTGCCGCTCGAAGTGGAGATCCGCCGGGGTCACGATCCCCTGCAGGTAGTGGAGCGGCGTCCGCGAGGAGGAGGAGTAGTCCGGCCGGCTCACCAGCCGCTCCGGCGTCTCGAAGGCGGATCGGGTTCCCACTTCGCTCGGGAACCGCCCCTGCATCTTCGTGGGATCTTCCGGCGCCCGCGGACGCCGCCGGGGCGCCTCCTGCGCTCCGGTCGCCGGAGTCGCCGGCGCGGCGATCGCAGCCCCCGCTCCGGCGATTCGGCCGAGCGCTTCCCGTCGTGTCGTGCCCATCGGCCGAATTATCCCGCATCCCGCGCGCCTCCGTCAGCCGGGATCCCCCGGGCCCCCCGCCGACGGCGTTCGGGCTGGCGGGATCCGTCGTCGCGGCCCCGGGACGGCGGCTGAATCCCCGGCGAGCCGACCCGACTCCGCATCGGATGCGGTTCGATGGCTCGCGGCTCCGGAGAGGGGGGCCCGGGGGGAAGTCCGGGTTCGTTAGACTGCCCGCCCTCACCCAGCCCACACGCAAGACGCTTCCGGGAGGATCAGCAGCACATGGCCAGCCTGAAGGGCACCAGGACCCACCAGAACCTCAAGGACGCCTTCGCCGGGGAATCCCAGGCGAACCGGCGGTACCTCTATTTCGCCAAGGTCGCGGACATCGAGGGCTATCCGGACATCGCCGGGAACTTCCGGGAGACCGCCGAGGGAGAGACGGGCCACGCCCACGGACATCTGGACTACCTGAAGCCGGTCGGCGATCCCGCGACCGATCTCCCGATGGGAGACACCGTCCAGAACCTCGCCGCCGCGGTGGCGGGCGAGACCTACGAGTACACCGACATGTACCCGGGGATGGCGAAGGCCGCCCGCGAAGAGGGCTTCTCCGAGATCGCCGACTGGTTCGAGACGCTCGCCAAGGCCGAGAAGTCGCACGCCGGACGGTTCCAGGCGCTGCTCGACGACCTGACCTGAGCGCTTTCGGCGCGGGCCCGGTCCCTCCGGTCCGCTTGCGTCCGGGAACCGCCGCACCGTGAGCCATCCGCACCGTCCCAGCGACCCGAGCATCCGCCCGCCGAAGCCGGCCGGCGGCGCCCCGGTCTCGGTGCTGCCCGGGCCCGAACTCACCTACGACCCCGGGGAGGAGCGCTACTGGGATCCGGACGCCCTCGCGAGGGAGGTGGACCGCGCGTTCGACATCTGCCACGGGTGCCGGATGTGCTTCAAGTACTGCGACACCTTCCGGGATCTGTTCCAGATCATTGACGACGCGAAGGACGGGGATCCGCGGGCCCTCGACGCCTCGGAGCGCGGCCAGGTCCTCTCCGAGTGCTTCCAGTGCCGGCAGTGCGAGTTCGCCTGCCCGTACACCCCGGGCAAGGGTCACGAGTTCCAGCTCGACTTCCCGAACCTGGTCCATCGCCACGCCGCCGTCACCCGCAAGCAGGATCCCCCTTCCGGGCGCGCCGCCGTCCGCGACCGGCTCCTCTCGGATCCCGATCGGAGCGCGCGCCTCCAGCGGATGGCTCCCGCGTTCGCCGCGAAGCTGCTCGAGACCGCGCCCGCGCGCTACTGCATGGAGAAGCTGACCGGGATCCATCGCGACAAGCTCCTCCCGCCGTTCGCGCGCGAGCCGTTCGACGCGTGGGCGGCGCGGGAGCGTCCCGCGGCCGCGGTGCCGGGCGAGCGGGAAGCGGTCCTGTTTCCGACCTGCTACGTCCAGAACAACGAACCGCAGATCGGCCGCGACACCCTCGAGGTGCTCGACCGGAACCAGGTCGGGACCGACTGCGCGCCCGGCCTCGGCTGCTGCGGCATGCCCGCGTGGGAATCCGGTGATCTCGAGGGACTGCGGCGCTCGGCGAAGCGCAACCTCGACCGGCTCGATCCGTTCGTGGAGGCTGGCGCGCTGGTCATCGCGGTGAACCCGACCTGCTCGATGCTGATGCGCAAGGACTATCCGACGCTCGTGGCCCCCGAGGATCGGGAGCGGGCGGGGAAGCTGGCGGGGGCGGTGCGCGATCCCTCGGAGCACCTGTGGAACATCCGGCGCGAGCCCCGGTTCAACACCCGGTTCCGCTCGACGCCGGGCGGCCGGGTCGCCTACCACGCTCCCTGCCACCTTCGCGCCCAGGGCGTCGGTTTCCGGGCCCGGGATCTGATGCGCAAGATCCCCGGCGTGACCCCGGTGGCCACGCTCGAGTGCTCCGGACACGACGGGACGTGGGCCATGAAGACCGAGGGTTTCGAGCCCTCGCAGCGTGCGGGACGGAAGGCGTTCGACTCCATGAACGCCGCCGGGGCCGATGTGTGGGCCACCGACTGTCCCCTCGCCGCCGTCCAGTTCGAGCAGCACGCCGGGCGGAAGCCGCTCCATTCCATGACCCTCCTCGCCCGCGCCTACCGCGAGGACGGGTTCCCGAACCGTCTTCCCGGTCCCGCCGAAAGCGATCCCACCGGCGCCGGAACAGGCTGACGTGGCCTTCACACCCGCCCGGCATCCGGTCCGCCGCGCCGAGATCCTCGACTACGAGACCTACGGGGACCGTCGTCCGGAGATCCGCGCCTCCGCCATGGCGGCGAAGGATCGTCGGCGAATCCACGTCGGCGAGCACCTCACGTTCCTGTTCGAGAACCACGAAACGATCCGGTACCAGGTCCTCGAGATGGTTCGGGTCGAGCGCATGGTGCGCGAGGCCGACATCCGCCACGAGATCCGGACCTACAACGAGCTTCTCGGCGGCCCCGGCGAACTCGGCTGCTCGCTGCTCATCGAAATCGAGGAGCCGCGAAAGCGGGACCGGCTGCTGGCCGAGTGGCGCGGTCTCGTCGAGCGCCTCTACCTCCGTTTCAAGGACGGCGCCACCGCGCCCGCGACCTTCGATCCCCGGCAGGTGGGCGAGGAGCGGCTCTCCTCGGTGCAGTACCTGCGCTTTCCGACCGGCGGCCGGGTTCCGGTGGCTGTCGGCTGCTCGCTCCCCGCGCTCCGGGTCGAGACCGCCCTCACCGCGGATCAGCGCGCCGCTCTCGCGGCCGACCTCGCCGAGGCGCCGTAGTCCGATCCGACGGACTGCGCCCCTTCGGACGCGGTCCACGCTGCGCGCGAGGAACCGGGCTCCCTCCCCGGATCCCATCGTTATACTCGGGCGCCCCCGCCCTCCAAGGAGGATCCGACCTTGCTGACCGCTTTCCGTCTTTCGGCCCGGAGCCGTCTCGCGCTCCTTTCCGCCGCCGTCGTGCTGCTGGCGGCTGCGCCGGCGCTGGCGCAGAGGGGCGCCATCCGGGGCAAGATCGTGGATCCGGACGGGAATCCGGTGCCCGATGTCGCCGTTTCCATCGTCCTCGCGGACGGCGGCGGCCGCCCGATCTCGGTCACCACGAACGACAGGGGCGAGTTCCTGCGCGCCGGCCTTCGGGTCGAGACCTACCGGGTCTCGTTCGAGCTGGACGGCTGGGAGCCGCTTCAGGCGATGGTCAGCGTTTCGAACGGCAGCCAGGCCATCATCAACGAGACGCTGAACCCGCTTCCCGAAGGGGTGCTCAGCCAGGCGCAGGCGGACGCCGCCGACGGCTATCTCCAGGCGGCGCAGATGGCCTTCCAGGACGGGAACTTCGAGCAGGCTGTCTCCGAGTTCGAGCGTTTCCTCGAGCTGCTGCCCGACTCCGCGGGCGGGTGGTTCAACCTCGCCGCCGCTCGGGAGCAGGCGGAGGACCTCCCGGGCGCCATCGAGGCCTACGAGCGGGCGTATGCGCTGGACGCCGCCATGGAGGACGGCATCCTCGCCGTCGCCGATCTCCACAGCCGGCAGCAGAACTGGGAGGAGGCCATGGCGGCGATGGATCGGGTCCGTCCCCTCGTGGAGTCGAACGCCGTCCACCTCTTCAACTACGGCGTCTTCGCGGCGAACCTCGAGCGGCTCGATGTGGCGGTGGATTCCTACCGGAAGGCCACGGAGGTGGATCCCTCGTTCTCCACCGCGTTCATCCAGTTGGGCATGGTGAATGTCCGCCTCGAGGAGAACGAGGCCGCGATCGCCGCGTTCGAGAGCTATCTCGAAGTGGATCCGGACGGGTCGCAGGCGGAGATCGCCCGCGACATGCTGGAAGCCCTGCGCCAGCAGCCGGGCTAGATCGCGGTTCGGAGGAGGCAGGCCGTGCCGCGACGCGCCCGCCGCGCCGGTGGTACCCGCGGCCCGACCTCGCCGAGATCGCCTCGCTCCTGCCCGGGATCGCCCGGGTCGCCCCGGACGCGGTCCGGTTCGCCTCCGCCGACATGGCCGAGGCCTGCGCCGTGATCCGCGTTCTCCATCGCAACCTGTCCGAATGACCGCAAACCCCGCCTCACTCAGGAGATCCTTCATGACGTTCCGGCGCCTCGTTCCTTCCGGCCTCGCGGTCCTCGTCGCGCTGCTTCTCGTCCCGGCCGCCGGATGGGCCGGCGAGGAGAACCCGGAGACGAACGCGGATCTCGCCGTTCCCCTCCACGACGGCCTCGGCGTCGTCCACTACCCGGTGTCCGGCGCCTCCGAGGCGGGGCAGGCCTACTTCGACCAGGGGCTGCGGCTGGTCTATGCGTTCTGGTTCTCCGAGGCTCGCCGGTCGTTCGACGAAGCGGCCCGGCTGGACGATTCCCCGATGGCGCACTGGGGTCGCGCCCTCGCCTACGGTCCGTACCTGAACAACGGATCCCCGGCCGAGGAGGATCTCGAGACCGCCTGGGAGGCCATCTCCCGCGCCCGGGAACTGTCAGCCGCCGCCACCGGGAAGGAACGGGACATGATCGAGGCGCTCGCGACCCGCTACTCGGAGGATCCCGCCTCCGAGCGGGCGCCTCTGGACGAGGCCTACCACGAGGCGGCCCGCGCTCTCGCCGAGCGCTATCCGGACGACATCGAGATCCAGGTCCTCGCCGCCGCCTCGTGGATGAACACCACCCGCTGGGACTACTGGGATGACGCCGGCAAGCCTCTCGGCGACGGCACCGACTGGATGGTCGAGCAGATCGAGAAGGCGCTCGCCATGGATCCGAGCCACCCCGGCGCCATCCACTACTACATCCACGGCGTCGAGGCGTCCGAGGACCCGTATCGGGCGGTCCCCTACGCCCGCGAGCTCCCCCGCACGATGCCGGGGGCGGCGCATCTCGTCCACATGGGATCCCACATCCTGATCCAGACCGGCAACTACGACGAGGCGGCGGACTTCAACCTCGACGCGGCCGCGGTGGACGAGCTCTACATGGGCATGCCCGATCAGGAGGGGCGCTATCCGGTCGGCTCGTACCAGCACAACGTCCACTTCGCGTGGTCCGCGGCCCAGTTCGAGGGCCGGAGCGCGGTGGCGATCCAGCAGGCCTACAAGCTTCGCGACAAGGTGCGGGTGCAGGTCAGCCCGAACCGCATCGAGGAGTCCTCCCGTCCCCAGCTCTTCCTCTCGATCCCCCTGTTCGCGCAGGCCCGGTTCGGCCGCTGGGACGACATCCTGAGCGAGCCGCAGCCGCGCGCCGAGTACCTGTTCGAGACCGCGATGTGGCACTACGTCCGCGGGCTCGCGCACTCCGCGACCGGGGATGACGCGACGGCCCGGGATCACCAGCGGCAGGTCGCGGCCATCGCCGAGGACGAGAACCTCCCCGGGATGGGCCGGGTCTCGGCGCGCGACATGGTGCGGCTCGCGGCGACGGCGCTCGAGGCGGACATCGTGTCGCGCCACGGCGACCCGGCGAAGGCGGTCCCGCTCCTCGAGGAGGCGATCCACCTCCAGGACAACCTCGCCTACACCGAGCCGCCGCCCTGGTACATGCCGATGCGGCAGACCCTCGGCGCCGTGCTGCTGGAGGCGGGCGAGGCGGACCACGCCGAGGTCGCCTTCCGGGAGGATCTCCGGGACTGGCCGGAAAACGGCTGGTCGCTCTTCGGACTGCTCGAATCGCTGCGCGCTCAGGGGAAGACCGCGGAGGCCGAACGGGTGCAGCGCCGCTTCCTGCGCGCCTGGGCGCGAGCCGACATCGTGCTCACCTCGCCCCGGTTCTGACCCGCATCGCGTCAGCAGGACCCGGCGGGGGCCCGTTACGCCCGGGAGGAACCGGCAGGGATCTGCTGCGCCCGGGAGGAACCGGCAGGGATCTGCTGCGCCCGGGAGGAACCGGCAGGGATCTGCTGCGCCCGGACTGGCGCCGTCGGTCGGTCCGGGCTCGGGACAGCGTCGGAATCGATCGGCTGCCGCGCCGTTGCAGAAGGGCAACTGATCCAGTTGCAAAAGCACGATTCTGGGTGCCATGCTGGCGGCGATGGCAACCGGTTCTCCGTACGCGCCCGGCTATCGCCCCCGGATCGCCGACCATGAGCTGAAGGAAAGGCTCGCGGCTGCGGGCGCCGTCGTGATCGAGGGGCCCAGGGTCTGTGGCAAGACGACGACGGCCCGTCAGGCGGCGGCGAGCGAAGTGCTCATGGATGCGGATCCAGCCGTCCGCCCGACGATGGCCGTGGACCCGCGGCTGCTGCTCGATGGGGCGGCGCCGCGCTTGATTGACGAGTGGCAGACCGAGCCCGGCATCTGGAATTTCGTGCGGCGCGCCGTGGATGACCGCCCGGGCCTCGGCCACTTCATCCTCACGGGCTCCGCCGTTCCACCCGATGACATCACCCGGCACACCGGGGCGGGCCGAATGAGCCGCCTCCGGCTCCGTCCCATGTCGCTGTTCGAGCTCGGGCGCGCGACGGGGCAGGCCTCCCTGAAACGGATCCTCGCCGGGGACTCCGCGCCAGCCGTCGTCGTTCAGGATCCGCACCTCGAGGAGCTGGCCCGGCTGATCTGCGTCGGGGGCTGGCCGGGTCACTTTCGACGCCGGTCCGACGACGCGGCGCTCCTCGCCAACCGCGACTACCTGGACGAAGTCCGGCGGGTGGATATCCGGCGCGTGGACGGGATCGGCAGGGATCCGGAGCGAGTGGGGCGATTCCTCCGGACGCTGGCGCGCAACACGGCGACGTCCGCGTCCCTCGCCACCATGGCCCGGGACGCCGGAGGCGCGGACGATGCGCTTGCCGCCGAGACGGCCCGCTCGTACCTCATCGCCCTCGAACGTCTGATGGTGGTCGAGCAGCAGCCTCCGTGGGCCCCTCACCTGCGGTCCCGTTCGCGCCTGAGACAGGCGCCGAAACGACACTTCACGGACCCTTCGCTCGCTGCGGCGGCGCTCGGCGCCGGACCGGCGAACCTGATGAAGGACATCCCGTGGTTCGGGCTGCTCTTCGAGTCCCTGGTCGTTCGGGACCTGCGGGTGTACGCCCAGGCGATGGCGGCGCGGGTGTACCACTACCGGGACAACACCGGCCTCGAAGTGGATGCGATCGTGGAGGCCGGCCCCGGCCGATGGGCCGCGTTCGAGGTGAAGATGGGCCAGGGACGGATCGAGGAAGCAGCCGCGACCCTTCTCCGATTCGCGAACCGCGTGGATACGGCCCGCATGGGTCCGCCGGCGGCGCTCGCCGTGATCACCGGCGGCGGCTACGGCTACCAGCGACCGGATGGCGTCGGCGTCATCCCGCTCCGGGCGCTGGGTCCGTAACCGGGACTCCCATCGCGTCAGCAGAAACCGGCAGGGATCTGCTGCGCCCGGGAGGAACCGGCAGGGATCTGCTGCGCCCGGGAGGAACCGGCAGGGATCTGCTGCGCCCGGACTGGCGCCGTCGGTCGGTTCGGGCTCCAGGAAGCGCCTGAGTCGGCGGGGCGCCGACCGTCATGCCGACTGCCCCGCGAAGAGAAGCCACCACGAGGAATCCGGGGGCATTCGAGAGATGCTGGCGAGAGATGCTGGCGAGAGATGCCGGCCCGTCAGCCCGGCAGCGTCACGATGAACTCCGCGCCCTCGCCCGCCTTCGAGTGGACCGCGAGCTCGCCCCCATGCCCCCGGACGATGTCGTACGCCAGGGAGAGCCCGAGGCCGGTTCCCTTGTTGGCGTCCTTCGTCGTGAAGAACGGTTCGAAGATCTTCTCGAGATAGCTCTTCGGGATTCCCGGCCCGTTGTCCCGGATTCGCACCTCGATGCGTCCGTTCTCCCGACGACTCTTCACGTCCAGCGTGGGCTGGTAGTCCGGCGGAGCGTCCGGCGCGTGCTGCCGTTCGAGAGTCGCCTGACAGGCGTTCGTCACGATGTTCAGGAACACGCGGGACAGATCCTGGGGGACCGCCTCGACCTCGCCGACATCGTCGCCGAAGTCCTTGTGGATCGTCATCTGGAACGTGTTGTCGGTGGCGCGCATCGAGTGGAACGCGAGCGCGATGAACTCCTCCAGCATCGGGTTGATCGCGGTGGGCCGCTTTTCGCCGCCCTCCTTGCGCGCGTGCTCGAGCATCCCGTAAACGATGGAGCTCGCCCGCTTGCCGTGGTGGATGATGCGTTTCAGGTTGCCGGTGAGGTCGGCTCCGATGTCCTCGATTTCTTCGCGGGAATCCTCGGGGATGGAGTCCTTGACATCGTCGATCTCCGCCTGGAGATCCTCGAGGAGGGACGTCGAGACATCGGCGAAGTTGTTCACGAAGTTCAGCGGGTTCTTGATCTCGTGGGCGATCCCCGCGGTCAACTGGCCGAGCGAGGCCAGCTTCTCCTGCATGACCATCTGGTCCTGCGCCCGCCGGAGATCCACCAGGGTCGTCTCGAGTTCTTCCTTCTGCCGTTCGACCTTGGTGAGCAGTTGTTCCACGAGGTTCAGCCGCTGCACCTCGAGCGCGTGGCGGCGAAACACCTCGAGCGCCTGCGCCATCTCGCCGACCTCGTCCTTCCCGTGGACGGCGATCCGGGTTTCGAGGTCCCCCTCCGCCATGTTGCGCATCGCCCGGGAGAGGCCGGTGAGACGCGGGATGATGTAGCGCGCCACGAACAGCCACATGATGAGCCCGGCGATGCCGAGACCGACCACGTTGAGAATCACGAGAAGCATGCGTCCCGTCGAAAGAGCCGACTCCGAGGCTTCCGTGGCTTCGAGCGCTTCGACTTCGAGTCCGACCGTCAGCGTGGCCACCGCCTGTTCCAGCGAGCCCGTGATCTCTTCGTTGCGGGCCAGGTAGGTGAGCTGATTGCGCAGCTCTCCCAGGTACTCGCGCGCCGTGGCGAAGGCGCCGTCCTCGCCGAGGCCCGCTTCCTCGATCGTCTCCACGGTCTCGGTGAGCCCCGGCGGGACGGCGCCTCCGAGCGACGTCATCGCCTGCGTCGTCCCGCCGATCGCGGCGCGGAAGCGCTCCTCGATCGTCTCTACGAGCTCCAGATCATCCTGCGTCGCCACATCGGTCAGGAGACTCGCGGCGACATTGCCGCGGGACCAGATCGAGCTGAGCGCTTCGTGGCGGATCACTTCCGCCTCGGCGCCGCGGACGGCGACCGGCTGAGGCTCGTCGTCGAGCTCCCGCAGTCCGGTGGCCATGTAGAAGATCTGATCGTCGAGGGGCGGCCCCACCTGCTCGTTCAACCGCACCACGAGCTCGGCCGCCGTCGCCTGCACGGCATCGAGCCGGTCGGCGAGGACCGCGGCGGTGTCCACCGAGACCTGAATCGCCCGCAGGTTGCCGGCGAGGGACGAGGAGAACTCCTGGAGTCCCCGGGTCCGTTCGTTCGCGTCGAGTCCCGACGAGAGTTCGATGATCCGGGCGGCGTTCTCGAGCAGATCCACATCGGCGCTGCCGAGTTCCTCCAGGTCGCCTCCGGCCTCCTCCGTGAGGCGCCGGTTTCGCGCCGCTGCGACGACTCGCGGCGCGCTGCCGGCGAGGTTGGCGGCGAGCTGGCCGATCTGGACCGCGTTCGTCAGCGCCGGGACGTGCTCGGTGTTGATCTGCCGCTGGTAGGTTCCGACCTGGAAGAACGTGATCAGGGCCGCCACGCTGGCGGCGACCGTGAATCCCACCGCCACGCCCAGCCCGGCGCCGATCTGGACCTTCAGGCTCCAGCGTCGCCCGGCGAGAGAGCGCATCGTCCGGCGGAACCATCCTTCCCCGCCCGGCGCCGTCGCGCCGGCCGGTGATTCCTCGCGGGCCTCGCCTGCCGACCGCGTTTCGTCCCCGTCGGCGCGCGCGGCTTCCTCCTCCTCGAGCGCGGCGCCCAGCGACTCCAGGACATGGTCTTCCGCTTCCTTCGGCTGCTCCGGCGCCAGGTCCGGGAGCTTGCGGCCGGGGTCGGTCATCGGCGCCTCAGCGGAGGCTCCTCACCGAGACGAGTCGTCCGTCGGGAGCGATGCGGGTCCAGAACACCCGGTCCGACCCCTGCGTATCGCCGGGGCCGTAGCCCAGCGTGAATCCGCCGATGTCCACTCGGGTCAGGGAGGCGAGGGCCTCGAGGAATGCCGGCCGCGTCAGGTCGGGGCCGGTGGCATCGAGAACCCGGGCGGTCAGTCGTCCGACCACATATCCCTCGAGCGCGACCAGCCCGGGGGTCGCCGAGCGGTCCACGCGGGCGAGCGCCCGTCGGAACTGCGGCACCAGCGCCAGGGAGTCGTCGGTGGGGGAGGGAACGACCTGGGTCATGAAGACGCCCGCGCCCTCGGCGCCGAGATCGGCGGCCAGGGCGTCGCCCCCCACGAACGAGATGTTGACGGTCACCGGGTCGAAACCGATCTTCCGCGCCCACCGGACGAAGGCGCCCACCGGGCGGTAGGCCCCGATGATGATGACGGCCTCCGGGTCGAGGCGGCGCAGGTGGAGGAGCGCCGACTTCACTGCAGTCGTGTTCCGCTGGTAGAAGGCGCGCCCGGCGAGCTCCATCCCGCGCCGTTCGAGCGCGAGCCGCACGCCGGTCAGGCCGGCGTTCCCGTAGGAGTCGTCCTGATGGAGCACCGCGATCCGGGAGATGCCGAGATCGGAGCGGAGGCGCTCCACCATCGCGTCGGTCTCTTGGAAGTACGAGGCCCGGACATTCACCGCGGTCGGCGACTGCTGGGGGTCGCGAAGGAACTCCGCCCCGGTGAACGCGCCGATGTAGGGCACCCGTTCATCGGTCGCCACCGGCGCCGCCGCCCGCGAGGTCGGCGTTCCGACTGCTCCGATGAGGGCGAAGACCTGCTCCTCCCGGAGAAGGGTCCGGGTGTTTTCGAGCGCGGCCGCCGGCTCGTAGCCGTCGTCGAGCGAGACGAGCTCCAGTTGGCGCCCGTGGACGCCTCCCTGCGCGTTGGTCTCGGCGAACGCGGCGCGGATCCCGAGCCGCATGCCCTGGCCGAGCGCGGCGGCCGGGCCGGTGAGCGCCGCGGACTGCCCGAATCGCACCCGATCCAGGGTGACTCCCGGCGCCGTGGCGGATTCCTGGGCCGCGAGGGGGCTGGCCGCCACGAGGAGCGCCAGAGCCGGGAGCAGTCTCGCTGGTCGGCGCCGCTTCCGGGTCACGGCGGCCCCTCGTACGCGAGCGTCAGGCAGGTGATGTCGTCGGACTGGTCCGCCCCGCCGCTGAAGGCGCGCACTCTCTCGACGACGGCGTTGTTGATTTCCTCCGGACTTCGCCCCGCGACCCCGGCAAGCGCCTCCACCAGCCGGCGCTCCTCGAAGAGGTTCCTGTCCAGATCCTCCGCCTCCGAAACGCCGTCGGTGTAGAGGAAGATGCGATCCCCCGGCTCGAGATCCACGCGGGTCTCGTCGTAGGAGATGTCGGGCGCGACTCCCAGCGCGATCCCGCCGGTCGTGGGCAACTCGGTCGGTTCGGCGCCCACTCGCACCCGGATGGGGGGACAGTGCCCCGCGTTCGCATACGTGAACGCTCCGGTCTCCGCCTCGAGGATGCCGAAGAGGAGCGTCACGAACATGGACTGTTCGTTTTCCTCTCCGAGCATCCGGTTGATCCGGGTGAGGGTGTCCCCCGGAGACAGCGCGCTCACGGCGTGACCCTTGACCAGGGTGCGGCTGACCATCATGAACAGCGCCGCCGGGACGCCCTTTCCGGAGACATCCGCCATGACGACTCCCAGCCGGTTGCCGGGCAGGTGGAACACATCGTAGAAGTCCCCGCCGACATCGCGCGCCGGAGTCATGACCGCGTGGGCGGTCGAGGCCCCCGCCTCCGGAAAGCGCTGCGGCAGGATGGACATCTGCATCTTGCGCGCAACCCGCAATTCCTCGTGGATCGCGAGGAGCTGCGCCCGGTGCCGGAGGGCGTCCCGCATCGCGGCGAGATGCGCCATCGTCTTGTCGATCGTGAGCTCGAGGTCGCGGAAGTCGATCGGTTTCGTCACGAAATCGAACGCGCCGCGGTTCATGGCGGTCCGGATGTTCCGCATGTCGCCGTAGGCGGAGACGACCACGGCCCGAACCCGCGGCTTCACCTGCTTCAGCTCGTTCAGCAGCGTGAGGCCGTCCATCCGCGGCATGTTGATGTCCGTCATGATGAGCTCGATTTCCTCGTGCCGGTCGAGAGCCTCGAGCGCCTGAACGCCGTCCCGGGCGAAGAGAAAGGAGAGCTCCTTTTTCCGGATCCGCCGCCGGAACCGCTGGCGGATGAGGACTTCCAGATCGGGCTCGTCATCAACGACCAGGATGGTCGTGGGGTCGTCGCGCATCACATTGCATTATCCCGAATTCCCCGGATCGGGCGGGGAGCGGCGGGGATCCGGGGGCGCGACGGCCGCCGGGGAGGCCGAGGCCCGTCCGCATCGGGAGGACGTGGTTGAAGCGGATTCCGGGCGTCGGGTAGGTTTGGACCGCGATCCTGCGCTCTTCCGTTCCCGATCCCCGGAGTTGCCCGATGAACAACCCGTCGCTGCCTTCCCGCCGCCGTTTCCTCGGCGCGGCGGCCACCGCTCTCGGCGCTTCGGCGTTTCCGGCGGGACTCCGCCCCGCGCTCGCCGGCCAGCGTTCCGCGCCGCCGCTGCCCCTCGCGGACCTCGCGCCCCCCGCGGATCCGGGAGAGGACTACTGGTGGAAAGTGCGGTCCCAGTTCAACATCGTGGACGGCATGGCGTTCATGAACAACGGGACGCTCGGGCCGACGCCGCGGGTCGTGGCCGACGAGGAGGCCCGCATCTACGCGGAGATCCAGGCCGATCCGACGAACGGCTACCGCCGCGACGAGCTCCATGAGCGGCGGAAGATCGTCGCCGACTTCATCGGAGCGGAGCCGGACGAAGTCACCTACACCCGCAGCACGACCGAGGGGATGAACATCTTCGGTCTCGGGCTCGACTGGCGCGAAGGGGACGAGGTGCTCATGTGCACGCACGAGCACAACGGCGGCATCGAGCCCTACATCCACGCCCGCGAGCGCCACGGGGTGCAGATCCGGTGGGTGGATGTCCCGGTTCCTCCCGAGAGCGTGGACCAGATCGTTTCGATCTACGAGGACGCCATCGGACCCCGCACCCGGGCGATCATGGTGAGCCATCTCACCTACGTCACCGGGCTCCGGATGCCGATCCGGGCTCTCGGCGAACTCTGCGCCCGACGCGACCTCTATCTGACCGTGGACGGCGCCCACCCGCTCGGGATGATCCCGCTCGACATGGGCGACCTGCAGTGCCACCACTACGCCGGCGCCGGACAGAAATGGCTCATGGCGGGCACCGGCACCGGAGTCTCGTGGATCCGCCGCGACACGATGGGAGAGGTCTGGCCGCTGATCGGCGCCGGCACCTACCGGGTGGACGGCGAGCGCCGGTTCCGCGAGGACTCGCGCAAGTACGAGAACACCGGACAGCGCCATGTCCCCAGCCAGTTCGCGCTGGTGAAGTCCATGGAGTTCCAGAACGTGATCGGCAGGGAACTCATCGCGTCCCGGGTCCGCTCGCTCTCGGACCGCTTGCGGGAAGGGCTCTCGGAGATCCCCGGCGTGAAGCTGTGGACCTCCATGGGCGATGAACTCGCGGCCGGACTCACGCTGTTCTCGGTGCGCGACCTGCCCATGGAGAACATCCAGCAGGCGATCCTCGACGAGGACCGGGTCTTCATCCGCACGATGAGCACCGGGAATCTGAATGCCGTGCGGGCTTCGACCCACATCTACAACATGCCGCACGAGGTGGATGCGCTGCTCGCCGGCGTGCGCCGCATCGCGGCGAACCCCGCCGCGGCCATGTAGTCCGCCGTCGAGCCTCGCTCGCCGGGCGGGAGGTGTCTCTCTCGCGAGATGCGGGCGCCCGCTGCCGAACCCGGATCCGGCGCTCCGGCCGGATCGGGCAGAATGGGCCGCATGGCGAACCCCGACCCTCTCCCGACCCCCGCCCCCCCGCCCGGCCCCGACCGACTCCGCTGGAACCGACGGCGGTTCCTCGCCGGGCTTTCCGGCGTCGGCCTCGGCTCCACGCTCCTTCCCGGCGTCCTCACCGCCTGCGCCGGGGACGCCGACGAGATCACGGTCGGCATGCTGCGCGACGCCCAGGCCCTCGCCGGTCTCGAACTCGGCGACGAGGAGCTCGAAATGGTCGCGGAGCGGCTGAACGGCGAGCGGAACCTGCGGGAGTCGTTCGAGGGTCTCCGCGATCCCGAGCTCCACAACCACACGCCCCCGTCGTTCGTCTTCCACCCGCTGCCGCCGGGCAAGGCGATGCCGGAGACCGCCGGCGGGATGGCGCCGTCGCGCCCGGATGTGGAGCTCCCGGCCTCGGACACGGATCTCGCCTTCCTGCCGGTGACGCACCTCGCGCGGCTCGTCGAGTCCGGAGAGGTCTCCTCCATGGAGCTGACCGAGCTCTACCTGGAGCGTCTCGAGCGGTTCGACCCCGAGCTCCACTGCGTGGTGAACCTGACGCCGGACCTCGCGCGCCGGCAGGCCGAGCAGGCGGACGCCGAGATCGCCGCGGGGAACTACCGCGGTCCCCTCCACGGGATCCCGTGGGGGGCGAAGGATCTCCTCGCGGTGCGGGGCGCGAAGACGACCTGGGGCGCCTCCCCCTACCGCGAGCAGGAGATCGCCGAGGACTCCACGGTGTACCGCAAGCTGACCGAGGCGGGCGCCGTCCTGGTCGCCAAGCTCTCGATGGGAGCGCTCGCGTCGGGCGACCGCTGGTTCGGAGGCCGCACCCGGAACCCGTGGAACACCGAGCAGGGTTCGAGCGGATCCTCGGCCGGGCCGGGCGCCGCCACCGCCGCCGGCCTCGTCGGCTTCTCGATCGGGACCGAGACCCGGGGTTCGATCATCTCGCCTTCCACCCGCAACGGGATCAGCGGCCATCGTCCCACCTTCGGCCGGGTGAGCCGCGCGGGGGCGATGGCGCTCTCCTGGACCATGGACAAGATCGGCCCGATGTGCCGCAGCGCCGAGGACTGCGCGCTCGTGTTCGAGGCGATCCGCGGCGCGGACGGGCTCGACCGGGCCGTCCACGATCCGCCGTTCCGCTGGGACGCCGCGGCCGATCCGACGGCGCTCCGCGTCGGCTACGACCGGGCGTTCGTGGAAGACGAGATCGAGGAGGATCCCGAGGATCCCGAAGCGACCGCGGCGCGGCGCTCGAACCAGGCGAACACCCGGGCTGCGATCGAGGCGCTTCGGGAGGCCGGGATTGAGATCGAGCCCTTCGAGATCCCCGACTTCGGCATCGGGAATCTCGGTTTCGTGCTGACGACCGAATCCGCGGCGGCGTTCGACGCGCTCACCCGAAGCGGCCGGGACGTGATGATGCGGGAGCCGCCCGAGGAGAGCCGCTGGCCGGACACCTTCCGGGTCCAGCGCTTCGTGCCCGCGGTGGAGTACATCCAGGCGATGCGCCAGCGCACCCGGATCATGGCCGAGTTCGACGAGGCCCTCGGAGACCTCGATCTGTTCATCGGGTCGAACCTGGGGCTCACGAACCTGACCGGCCACCCGGAGGTCTGCGTTCCGAACGGCTACCACGAGGGGTCTCCCACCAGCCTCCGGTTCACTGGCCGGCTCTACGGGGATGCCGAGGTGCTCACGCTGGCGCACGCCTACCAGCAGCTCACCGACTTCCACTTGCGGAAGCCCCCCGTCGGCGCCTGACCTTCCTATGGAGTGCCCCGGTTCTCCCGGTAGGGGTTCTCCAGAGCGGCAATTCGTATGGAGCGCCCCGGTTCTCCCGGTAGGGGTTCTCCAGAGCGGCAATTCGTATGGAGCGCCCCGGTTCTCCCGGTAGGGGTTCTCCGGAGCGGCGCTTCCCCGGTCAGTAGCCGAGCGCCGGATCCACCAGGTTCCGGAGCGGCTCCCCGGCGAGATCGCGCCGGATGTTCTCCAGCGCGATCCGCAGACAGTGCGGGATGTAGCGCTCGATATCGTCGGCGCCCACATGCGGCGTCAGGATCAGGTCGGGCGCGTCCCACAGCCTGCTCTCCGGCGGCAGCGGCTCCGGCGTCGCCACATCGAGGAACGCCCCACCCAGCTTCCCCCGGCGGAGCGCATCCTCGAGCGCCGGCTGATGGATGAGCCGCCCGCGTCCCAGGTTCACGACTCCGGCGCCGTCGGGCAGGAGGGCCAACTCGTCCGCGCCGAGGATCCCCGTCGTCTCCCCCGTGAGCGGCGTCGCGAGGACGACGTAGTCGGCCCGGGGCAGGGCGCGGCGCAGGTCGGCGGGCCGGAACAACTCGTCCACGTGTTCGTGCGGCCTGCCGCTGCGCCGCACTCCCAGGACCCGCATCCCCAGCGTCTTCGCCGCCCGCGCCGCCCCGGATCCGACCGCCCCGAGCCCGATGACGAGCGCCGTGCGCCCCGGCAGCGTGCCGGACTGGATCTTCCGCCACTCCCTCGCCTGCTGGTATCCGATGAGTCGCGGGAGGCTGTTGTTGAGCGCGACCAGCGCCATCAGGACGTATTCGAACGACTTGCCGGTGTGGACCCCGCTGGCGTTCGCGAGCGCCACCCCCGGCGGAAGCCAGTCCAGCGGGTAGAGGTGGTCCACCCCGGCGCCGTTGAGCTGGATCCACCGAAGCGCGGGCGCCCGCTCGGCGAGCCGCTCCTTCGGGAACTTCCAGCCGATCAGGATCTCGGCGTCGCGAACGCCCCGCCGAAACCCCTCGTCCTCGTCGGACCAGCTCGCCTCGATCTGCCGGAGAGTGTCCGGGAAGTCCCTCCCCGCCGCCTCCAGCTTCTCCCGGTCCATCCGGTAGTACCACGGGACCCCCGGGTCGGTGGCGAGGTGGACCCGCACGCGGCGCTCACCCACCGCGTCACGACTCCTCGACGACGGGATTGCGGAGCACGCCGATCCCTTCGATCTCGACTTCCACCGTGTCCCCGGGCTTCAGGAACACCTGGGGGTCGCGCGCGACCCCGACCCCCGAGGGCGTCCCGGTGGCGATGACGTCTCCCGGGAGGAGCGGCGTGATCTGCGAGAGATACGCGATGAGCTCGCGCACGCCCCAGGTCATCCTGGACGTATGGCTCTCCTGCATCACGACTCCGTTCAGCCGAGTGCGGATCTTCAGATCCTGCGGCTCGGGGATCTCCTCCGTGGTCACGAGCCACGGCCCGAACCCGCCGGTCCGGTGGAAGTTCTTCCCGGGTCCGAACTGGCTGCTGTGTCCCTGGAAGTCGCGGACCGAGGCGTCGTTGAAGCAGGCGTAGCCCGCCACGTGGTCGAGCGCCCGCGCTTCCGGGATGTGGCGCCCCGGTCTTCCGATCACGACGGCGAGCTCGCCCTCGTAGTCGAGCTGATGCGACGCCCGCGGTCGCGCCAGCGGCTCCCCGGCGCCGACCAGGCACACCGGAAACCGGGTGAACAGGGTCGGGTAGGCCGCCTTGTCCCGACCGGTCTCGATCCGGTGATCCTCGTAGTTCAACCCGACGCACCAGATGGCGCCCGGCCGGGGGATGACCGGCGCGAACCGGCACTCGGCCACGGGGCCGTCCCAGCCGGCGGCGATCGGCGCGTCCCCGTCGAGCAGGGCGGCCAGCGGGCGGCCGGGATCTCCCACGGCCCGGTAGCGCGCTCCGTCCGCCGAAATCTCCGCCGGGATCACGCCCCGGCGCGGCGCGTCGAGAGTGGCGAGCCGCATGCCGCCTACTCCGCCCGGTGGACGATTTCGCCGCCCACGATCGTCAGAGCCGGCCTGGCGTCGCGGATCTCGTCCTCCGGCACGCTCAGGATGTCCTTCGTGAGCACGACGATGTCGGCGTACTTCCCCGGCGTGAGGCTGCCCTTCACATCTTCCTCGAACGCCGCGAACGCGTTCGCCACCGTGTAGGAGTAGAGCGCCTCCTCCCGCGTCAGCGCCTCCTCCGGGTAGAACCGGGTGCCGTCTGCGAGCTCGCGGGTCACCGTCGCGTGGAAGCTCGCGATCGGGTCCACATCCTCCACCGGGGCGTCGGTCCCGTTCGCCACGACCGCTCCCGAGTCGAGCAGCGAGCGCCACACGTAGGCGCCGGTGCGCGCCCGCTCGTCGCCCAGCTTCTCGGGCACCCACGGCCCGTCGGAGGTGGCATGCACCGCCTGCATCGCGGCGATCACCCCCAGCTCGGCGAACCGGGGAATGTCGTCCGGGTGGATGTGCTGGGCGTGCTCGATCCGGAACCGGAGGTCGGGTCCCGAGACCCCGGCCTCCGCGAACACTCTCTCGTAGAGGTCGAGCACCTCCCGGTTCCCCCGATCTCCGATGGCGTGCGTGTTCACCTGGAAGCCGTGCCGCACCCCGATCCGGGCGGTCTCCTCGATCTCCTCCACCGGCTCGAGCACCAGACCCGCGCTGGAAGGCATGTCGTCGTAGGGCTCGAGGAGCCACGCCCCGTGGGCGCCGAGGGCGCCGTCCACCTGCGTCTTGATCGAACGCACGGTCAGGAAGCCGTCGGCGTGGTTGTCGAGGAAATAGTCGGGCAGGCGGGCGTCGAGATCCTCGTGCGACTCCCCGCGCACCATGACGTAGAGCCGGATCGGGAGCTCACCGGCCTCCGCCAGCTCCCGGAACAGATCAATGGTCTCGAAGGACGATCCGGCGTCCTGGAAGCTGGTCACGCCCTTCGCCAGCGACTCCTCGGCGGCGAGCCGGACCATCTCCTCCAGCTCGGCCCGCTGTTCCTCCGGGCTTCGCTCGGCCAGCGCCCGGTCCCGGGCCCGCGCCACCAGCCGCTGCGCCGTCTCCCGCAGCGCGCCGGTGGCCCGTCCCTCGGCGTCCCGCACGATCGTCCCCCCGGGAGGATCGGGTGTGTCGTCATCGATTCCGGCCAGCTCCATGGCCAGCGCGTTGGCGAAGGCGGCGTGCCCGCTGGCGTGGCGAAGCAGCACCGGGTTCTCCGGCGAGATCTCGGAGAGGCCGAGGTGGTGCGGCAGGTCTTCCACCGCGCCCCCCGGAACCTCGTCCCACTTCTCCTGGTGCCAGCCGCGGCCCTCGATCCAGGTCCCCGGAGCGGCCTGCGCCACCGCCTCGGCCACCTGGTCCACGATCCGGTTCCAGTTCTCCGACTCGCCCAGCTTCAGGATCATCTGGGCGTTGCCCACGCCGAGAAAGTGGCCGTGCCCCTCGATGAAGCCGGGGATCGCGAGGCGTCCGTCGAGCTCGATGACCTCGGTCTCCGGCCCCACGGTCGTCCGGATCTCGTCGGTGCTCCCGAGCGCCGCCACCCGACCGTCCTTCACCGCGAGGGCCTCGGCCTCGGGATGGTCCGGGTCCACGGTGACGATGCGGCCGTCGAGCAGGACGAGATCGGCGGGGCCGCCGATGTCGGGGCCCTGCGGAGAGCAGGCGACGCCGAGCGCGACGAGCAGCAGGGCCGGGATGGAGACAGCAGTTCGATCACGCATGGGGATCCTCCACGGGAACGGCTCGGGCGGGGCAGGGTATCGCGTTGCCGGCGATTGCCGGCGCGCCGGGCCGGTTTCTCGCGGTAGCGGCCCCGCCCGGCATGGCAACACCGCGCGCCACCCCACCC
>JAJEAO010000012.1 GCA_022822745.1 Acidobacteriota bacterium | reverse complement strand
GCCCCGCCGCGGGGGGGCGCCTGCCGACCGCAGCCGTGTGGGAGCCCGCCGCCCGCGGGGGGATCCCGGCGGCGCCCTGCCCGGGGGGCGCGCGCTCGCCCTACACCGGCAGTCCGCCCGCCAACCTGTTCGACGGCCGCTTTCCGATCCCGTCGGCGGCGCGGGACGGCTTCCCCAGGCTCGCTCCGGTGGGCTCGTTCCCGCCGAACGGCTATGGACTGTTCGACATGGCGGGGAACGTCTGGGAGTGGGTGGACGGCGGCGCCCCGGAGAGCAGGCCGCTCCGGGGCGGCTCCTTCCTCTGCGCCGAGAACTCCTGCCAGGGCTACCGGATTCGTTGGGAGAACCGGGCGACGGCGGACTCGGCGTGGGACCACACCGGCTTCCGGTGTAGTACCGGGCGGACTCGAGAGGGGGGCCGAAATCCGTGGCGTCGCGATGGGTAAAGACCGACGCTCCGTCAAGTCGGCCCCCCTCCCGACCCCGCTCGGCACTCCGCGCCTCAATGGCAACCTTTGCTCCGCTCCAGGTTGCCATTGCAATGGTCTTTTTCTCTCGGAGAGGGGAGAGGCATCTCCCCTCTCCGAACCTCTCCCCTCTCTCCCGGCGCGGGCTGAGGGGGCCTCCCTCGCCGGCGCGCCGGGCCGAGGGGCCCTCCCTCCCTTGCCGGCGCGCCGGGCCGGTACTCGCGGTAGCGGCCCTGCCCGGCACGCGTCCCAGCGGCGCCCCAGCCGAATGTTCCCGAAGGGGACCCCTCTCGGGGCGTCCGGCGTCTTGATCTGAGGCGGGCTCCGGTATCCTTCCGCGCCGTGCCGTCCGTCGCCGGAGTCCTTCCCGAGCGCCAGGGATTCGGGGCCACCCGCCGCCGCGACCGCTGGTGGGCGGTTCCCGTGGCGACGCTCCTGGGGCTGACCGGGTTCCTCGTCTATTCCACCTGGGCGGCGTTCCAGAACGCCCACTTCGAGCTCGGCAACTACCTGTCGCCGATGTACTCGCCGGTGCTGTGGGGAGACTCCCACCACGCCTGGTTCGGGCCGAGGCCGGGCTTCTGGCCGAGCTTCATACCGTTTTCCCCGGCGCTCGTCATCCTCGGCGCGCCCGCGGGGTTCCGGCTCACCTGCTACTACTACCGGGGCGCCTACTACAAGGCGTTCGTCTCGAATCCGGCGTCCTGCACGGTCGGGAAGCCGTGGAAGGGCTACGGCGGCGAACTCCGGTTCCCGCTCATCCTCCAGAACCTCCACCGCTACTTCCTCTATCTGGCGCTGGGCTTCCTCTGCATCCTCACGTGGGATGCGTGGAAGGCGATGTGGTTCGTGGATCCGGCGACCGGGCAGGAGACGTTCGGGATCGGAGTCGGGACGCTGGTGCTCACGCTGAACGTCGTCCTCCTCGGCGGCTACACGCTCGGCTGCCATTCGCTCCGCCACCTGGTGGGCGGCGTCCTCGACTCGATCTCCGGCCGGCCCGCCCGCCGCTGCGCCTACGAGTGCGTGAGCTGGTTCAACCTGCGCCACATGAACTGGGCCTGGTGCAGCCTGGTCTGGGTCGCCTTTTCCGATCTCTACGTGAGGCTCTGCTCCATGGGCGTGTGGAGCGACTTCCGGATCCTCTGAGCCCGCATTCCCATGAAGACTGCTGAGCACGATGTGCTCGTGATCGGGGCCGGCGGCGCCGGCCTCCGCGCCGCCATCGAGGCCTCGGCCGCCGGGGTGTCGGTGGGCCTGGTCACGAAATCCCTGCTCGGCAAGGCGCACACCGTGATGGCCGAGGGCGGGATCGCCGCGGCGCTCGCCAACGTGGACGAGCGCGACGACTGGAAGACCCACTTCGCCGACACGATGCGGGGCGGGCAGTACGTCAACAACCCGACGATGGCCGAACTCCACGCGAGGGAGGCGCCGGCCCGGGTGCGCGAACTCGAAGCCTGGGGCGCGGTGTTCGACCGGACCCCCGACCAGCGCATCCTCCAGCGCAACTTCGGCGGCCACAAGTACCCCCGCCTCGCGCATGTCGGCGATCGCACCGGCCTCGAGATGATCCGCACGCTCCAGGATCACGGCATCCACCTGGGCATCGATGTCCAAATGGAGTGCACCGTGACCCGGCTGCTGACCGACGGGAACCGGGTCATCGGGGCGTTCGCCTACGAGCGGGAGCAGGGTCGGTTCCGGCTGTTCCGGGCCAGCTCGGTCGTGCTCGCGACCGGCGGGATCGGTCGCGCCTTCCGGATCACGTCGAACAGTTGGGAATACACCGGAGACGGCCACGCCCTCGCCTACGAGGCCGGCGCGGACCTGATCGACATGGAGTACGTCCAGTTCCACCCCACCGGGATGGTCTGGCCGCCCAGCGTGCGGGGCATCCTGGTGACGGAGGGCGTGCGCGGCGAGGGCGGCGTCCTCCGGAACAGCGAGGGCCGACGGTTCATGTTCGACGACATCCCCGACCTCTACCGGACGCAGACCGCCGACGACGAGGAGGAGGGGTGGCGCTACACCCAGGGGGACAAGGAGGCGCGGCGTCCTCCGGAGCTCCTCACCCGCGACCACGTGGCGCGCTGCATCGTGCGGGAGATCCGCGAGGGACGCGGCAGCCCGCACGGCGGGGTCTTCCTCGACATCGCCTGGATCCGGGAGAGGCTGAAGGACAGCGAATCCCACATCCGGCGGAAGCTGCCGAGCATGTACCACCAGTTCATGGAGCTCGCGGGGATCGACATCACGAAGGAGCCGATGGAAGTCGGCCCCACGACCCACTACGTGATGGGCGGCGTCCGCGTGGACGGCGAGACCCAGATGTCGGCGGTGGACGGACTCTTCGCCGCCGGGGAGTGCGCCGGGGGACTCCACGGGGCGAACCGCCTCGGAGGCAACTCGCTGTCGGACCTGCTCGTGTTCGGGAAGCGCGCCGGGGAACACGCCGCCCGCTTCGCCCGCGCGAACCCCCGATCCGCACCCGACGGCGCGGAGCGGGAGCAGGTCGCCGCCGCCGAGCAGGACGCTCTCGCCCCCCTCGAGCGACAGGAGGCGGGCGGGTCCGGCGTCGGCGCCTACCAGATCCAGAGCGAGTTGCAGGATCTGATGCAGACCAGAGTGGGCATCGTGCGCAACCAGGAGGAGATCGAGGAGGGGCTCGAGGGCGTCCTCGCGCTGCGCGACCGCGCTGATTCGGTCGCAGCCTCCGGAAATCGCGCCTACAACCCGGGGTGGCACACCGCGCTCGATCTGCCGAACCTGCTCCTCGTCTCGGAGGCGGTGGCGCGAACCGCCGCCGAGCGGAAGGAAAGCCGGGGCGCCCACTTCCGCGAGGACTACCCGGCGAAGAGCGAACGCTGGGGGAAGACGACGCTGGTCGTGCGCAAGGGCTCGGGCGGCGGGATGGAGCTGGCCGAAGAGGCGGTCACCTCCCCGCGGGACGACCTGCTCCGGATCATCGAGGAGAACCGCTGATGGCGAGCAGGACGTTCCACATCTGGCGCGCCGAGGCGGGCGAGGAAGGCGGCTTCCAGGAGTACTCGACGGACATCACCGAGGGCATGGTCGTCCTCGACGCGGTGCATCAGATCCAGGCCGAGTCGGCCGGGGATCTGGCGGTCCGCTGGAACTGCAAGGCGGGCAAGTGCGGTTCGTGCAGCGCCGAAGTGAACGGCAACCCGCGCCTCATGTGCATGACGCGGATGAGCGATCTGCCCGAGGATCAGCCGGTCACGATCGAGCCGATGCGCGCGTTTCCGCTGCTCCGCGACCTCGTCACCGACGTGAGCTGGAACTTCGAGGTCAAGAAGGCGATCCGGAAGTTCAAGCCGCGGCCGCCGGACGCCGAGGACGGCACCTGGCGGATGGACCAGCGGGACGTGGACCGCGTGCAGGAGTTCCGGAAGTGCATCGAGTGCTTCCTGTGCCAGGACGTGTGCCACGTGCTGCGGGACTCGCAGAAGCACGACGAGTTCATCGGGCCTCGTTTCTTCGTCCACACGGCGGCGCTCGAGATGCACCCGCTCGACACCGAGGACCGGCTCGCCGACCTGCGGAAGGCGCAGGGCGTCGGCTACTGCAACATCACGAAGTGCTGCACCAAGGTGTGCCCGGAGCACATCACGATCACCGACAACGCGATCATCCCGCTGAAGGAGCGCGTCGTGGATCGGTTCTACGACCCGGTGCGTAACCTCTTCCGGATCATCTCCGGTCGCTAGATCGCGCCGTTCGGTTCAGGGACGCGAAGAAGGCGCCGAGGAGGACGAGATGGCAGGAATCAATCTGAGCGGCGTGATCAAGGGCGGCCTCCTCGCCGGCCTGCTGATCAATGTCAGCGAGTACGTGCTCAACATGTACGTCGTCCCGATCGGCGGCGAGGACGCCGGCGGCTCCATCGCCGTCTGGGTGGTTTACGCCTTCGTGCTCGGCCTCCTGATCGCCTGGACCTATGCGTCGATCCACCCTCGTTTCGGGACGGGGCCGAAGACGGCTGCCTGCGCTGGCGTGACCGTCTGGATCCTCCACACGCTGCTGCCGGCGGTGGGCGTCGCCAACATGGGCCTCATGGAGTTCAACGTCCTCGCCCTGGCGTGGACCCTGGTCGAGATGGGGCTCGCCGGGATGGTCGCCGGCCGGTTCTACGGGGAGGATTGAGCCCGCCCCAGCGCCCTGCGGGCGCGCCGTCTGGGGCATCGCTCTATGGAACGCCGCTCTTCCTATGGAGCGCCGCTCTTCCTATGGAGCGCCGCTCTCCAGAGCGTCAATTCGCGTTTCTTCTCTTCGTCGCCGGCGTACGCGCTGCCGTGCGGGAGCCCGGCGCGCCGGCACCCTATGGAGCGCCGCTCTCCACCGGTTCTCCCGGTAGGGGTGCGGCACCGCGAAGCAAGGTACGTCGCTCTTTCTATGGAACGCCGCTCTCCCGAGCGGCGAACATGACTCTCTGGGGAGTAGCGATCCATCAGGATCGGCCCTCCCTCAACACTGTCGCTTCCGCGCTCGCTCCCACGCAGACCCCCATCGCCAGTCCTCCGGCCTGCGACACAGGCCGGCTTTCACCGGGTTGCTCTCGATGTAGTGGAGCGTAAACGCCCAGTGGCGCGCGCTGCGGATCGCCCGGTCGCGAAAGTCACGCATCCAGAATCGCCCGTCTCGCCCGAGGATCTGATTGGCTCGCCTTGCGGTCCACTTCTTCCAGGATCCCACGATCTCACCGAGTCGTACGCCTTGCGTCTGCCGAAGCAGGACATGGACGTGATTCGGCATGATGCACCACGCCGCAAGGCGATACCGCTCGCCATCGAAACGGAGGAGCGCCTCGCGAACCAGGACAGCGATCTCCGGACGACGGAGTTGACACTTTCCGTGGCCCGCATCCTCGAAGCGCTGGACCCGCTCGTACATCTGCTGCTGACGAGCCCGGTCGTCGCGAAACGCAGGGTCATCGGCGATCTCTTCCTTCCATCGGGCCACCACGCTGGCCGGGAGGGAGTCCGCGAGGCGAAACGTGACGTGGTGAACCGCGCCGTCGTGGTCCCGGTGAGGCACGTAGCTCCTCGAGTAGTTCCCGAGGTTCTGTCTGCGGTCCTGAGCGCCTTGGGAACGTGCGCTCCGCGCCGACTCGAGCTCGAGCCAGCGCTTGCGGACGGCGCGCGGGACTCGTGACCTCACGGCCGTGACGGTAGCGCGCGGCGACGCCTCGTGTGCCCGCGGAGGACCGCCCTTGCCGGTTTTCCGTCGGGAGCCCGGCGCAGGGTACGCACGCTTGCCCGTGCTCCAGGAATTGCCGCTCTGGAGAGCGGCGTTCCATAGCGGTGCCGCTCTGGAGAGCGGCGTTCCATAGCGGTGCCGCTCTGGAGAGCGGCGTTCCATAGCGGTGCCGCTCTGGAGAGCGGCGTTCCATAGCGGTGCCGCTCTGGAGAGCGGCGTTCCATAGCGG
>JAJEAO010000063.1 GCA_022822745.1 Acidobacteriota bacterium | reverse complement strand
TCCCCGGGTCGTATCCGGCCAGTGTATGGCACTACGCAATCTCCGTTTGGAGAGCAGTCGAATCTGCAAGTGCCTGCTACTGCTGCCAGTTCAGCGCCCGCCACGCCCGAAACCGGCCCCGAACTGTCGAAGACGAGTCTGAGCGACCGCGCCCCGGATCAGGCGGCGCGGGGTTCGCCGCGGAAGACCTCCTTGCGATGCCACCCGACGTACTGGGGATCGGGCAGAAACCTGGGGGCCTGGGGTTCGCGTAACGGCTGGCCGCTGATTCCGACGAGCTGCCGATAGGCGTCGCTGCCGCCGCTGAGCTCGCTGGAGACGATGAGGCGGTAGGAACCGCGGGCCCCTCGGAGGCCGATCGCGCCGCCGTCGAGCGCGCGGTGGTGGAGGATGCAGAGCGCGAGGCCGTTCGGGACACAGTCGGGACCGCCATAGGCGTGCCAGCGGATGTGGGCTGCTTCGATGCCGAGCAGGCGGTCGTCGAGCCGGACATCGAAACCGCAGACGGCGCAGCGACGCTCGTAGGCGGTGATCACGGCGCGCCGGAACGCCGGGTCGCGCGGCATGCGGACGGCGGTGTACTGCTCCGGCTCCTCGGCTGCGAGGAGCGGTGATTCGAGCCGGACGGCGTCCCGGATCTCGTCGTGGAGTCCCTCGGGGAAGTGGCCGGCGAGGATCCGGGTGGCCGCGATCTCGAGGAGTTCGGGATCGGATGCAAGCCGTTCGAATACGGGGCTCGGGAGGCCGCCCCGGGCGCCGAAGTCGCGGAACGTGCGCGGCGTCACGTCTCCGCCGCGGTTCACCCGTCCGGCGTCACGAATCGCCTCTGCTTCGGGGATCTCCCACAGGTCGTCCCGCTGCAGCCTCCAGAAGGGCATGTACGGCTTGTAACTGGCCCGCCACGGCCCGTAGGCGGCAAGAAGCCTCAGGAGTGCGTCGTGGTACCAGTCGTAGGGGGCGAAGCGGTCCGTTTCGCCTCGCGACAGGCGGCCGAGGGCGAGCAGGAGAAGGAGCGGCTTGTGCGGCGCCCTTCGATCGCCGCGCTTCCAGGTCGTGATGCCGTCGAGGAGCTCGAGGAAGCGCTGCCGCGTCATCGGCGGTCGGAGTGCCGCGCCTTCGCCTTCCGCGCCTTCTTCCTTCGAGCGGCGCGCATGCGGGCGATCACGATGGGGCGGGCGATCTCGTTGAAGTCCAGCAGGAGGGCGTCGAGCTGCATCCGGACGTTGCCGTGGCTCTGGTGGATAGCGCGGTCCGCCGCCTCGACGAGTCCGAGCGCGTCGGCGAACGCCTTCGGAGGGGCCTCCTTCGCGAGCGGCGCCAGCGCGCCGCCGGGGTCGCCGGAGAGCGGCTTCGCCCCCGCGGCGATGGCGGCGAGGTCCCGGAGCGTCGCTCGCAGCACCGCGAACAGGATCGGAAGCTCGGGAATGCCGCCGCCGCGCCGGCCCCGGCCCCCGGCGCGGGCGAGGCGCTCGCTGAGCCTTGCCCGGGGGAGGGGAGGAAGACCCCGGAAGACCACGGTCGCGAGCTTCCGGGCCTCCTCGACGAGCGGGCGGAGGCGACCCCGCGGGATCCGGAGCGCCCGGTCGAGGTCGAATCCGGAGGCGAGCGCCGCCCACGCCGCGTCGGCTTCCGAGTAGTCGTGGTCTTCCCGGAGCCGCGCCGCCACCTCGTCGCCCGCCGGGCCCGGGAAGCGCCAGCGCTGGCACCGCGAGACGATGGTGGGAAGCAGGGCCGCCTCCCGAACTGCGGTCAGGACGACGCCGAGCCGGTCGTGCGGCTCCTCCAGGGTCTTCAGGAGCGCGTTGGCGGCGGCCGGATTCATGCCGTCCGCGCCCGCGATCAGCAGGAACCGGCGCGAGCCCTCGAACGGGCGCGGACGGCTGGCGGCGACCGCCTCCCGGAGGGCGTCCACCCGGATCTCCCCCCTGGCGTTGGCATGGACCGCGTGGAGGTCGGGCCACGGCCCCCCGTCGGGCGGCGACCCGGCCTGATCGCTCCCGCGAGCCGAGGCTTCGGTCCAGAGGATGCGCTCGGCGATCCTGCGAGTAGCGTCCGAGTCGGGCTCCGGGTCCGGGCTGTTCGCGACCGCCGCCAGCCAGAGCGCCGCCTCCCGCGTCGGGGATCCGGGCGGGCCGGTGAAGAGCAGGCTCGGGGGGAGCCGGCCGGCGGCCGCGAGGCGAGCCAGGCGGCCGAACGGCTCCCCGGGTGGAGGCGCGCTCACCGGAACCAGCCCCAGACGAGATCGCGGGTGGACTCGAACACTTCGTCGGGCGAGCCGGTGGCGTCCACCACGATGACCCTTCCGAACCGCTCGGAGGCGATCTCGAGGAACTCGTGGCGCACCCGCTCGTGGAAGTGCACCTCCTCGCGCTCGATCCGGTCGCGCCGCCGCAGCCGGGCGAGTCCGACCTCGGCGGGCACGTCGAGAACCAGGGTGAGGTCGGGCCGCATCCCGCCGGTGATCGCCTGGTCCACCGCGAGAATCAGCTCCCGGGAGATGCCGCGACCGGCGCCCTGGTAGGCGAGGGTGGAGTCGGTGAACCGGTCGGCGATCACGGTTCGACCCGCTTCGAGCGCCGGGCGGATCACTTCATCGAGGTTCTGGGCCCGGTCGGCGAAGAAGAGCGCCACTTCCGCTTCCGGGCACATCGGCCGCGGCTGGTCGAGGAGCAGGGCCCGGATCGCGCGTCCGACATGGGTTCCGCCGGGGTCGCGGGTCCGGACGACGGACGCCCCCCGTTCTTCGAGCGCCGCAGCGAGGCGGCGGACGAGCGTCGTCTTGCCCGCCCCCGAGATCCCCTCGATGCTGAGGAAACGCCCGGCGGCGAAGGCGGCCGGGGTCGCGCCTCCGGGCGCCGGGGGGCGCCGCTGGGCGGTCAGCGGAAGGTGGGGTTGAAGAGCGGGACCGAGGAGCCGCACACGCGCTCGCGGGCGGACTGCTCCAGGACCTCCGGCGGCACCGAGGGCCCCTCCCGCTCGCACACCGCATCGAAGGCCGCGGTCAGGTTCCCCGCCACCATGTCCGGCGTCATCCGCTCGATGTGCCGGCGTTCGAGCATGTGGACCAGCTCGCCGTCACGGAAGAGCGCCACGGCCGGGGAAGAGGGAGGGATTCCGGTCATGCGCTCGCGGGCGCGCTCGGTGGCGTCGCGATCCACGCCGGCGAACACCGTTCCCAGGTGATCGGGGATGCGCGGGTTCTGGAGCGCGCGGGTCACGCCGGGGCGCGCCGAGCCGGCGGCGCAACCGCAGACCGAGTTCACGACGACGAGCGCGGTCCCGGGGCGCGAGAGCATCTCGTCCACTGCTTCGGGGGTCTTCAGGGCCCCGACGGCGCAGTCCTCGAGCTCCTCGCGCATCGGACGGACGGCTTCGGGGTCATAGAGCGGTGGAAGGGGCATGGCAGTTCTCCTTTCATGCGTCGGAAGGGCTTGAGCTCGGAGTGGCGGGCTGCAGACGGACTTCGAAAGGAGCCGAGGCCATGGGATGCCAGCGGCCATCGGCCGATTCCTCGATCTCGCACCGATACACGCCCTGCCCGAAGTAGGGGATCCCGCTGATCTTGATGATGACGTTCTGTCTCTTCAGCCGTCCCTGGTCGCGAGCGCGATCGAACGGCGATCCTTGCGCCCGCCTCGACAGAAGATCGGGATTTCCATGGACGATGAGGCTCTTCCCCCGACCAGGGCAAGCGCGACCGCATCGGTCGCAGGAGACCGGCGGCTTGCAGGCTTGACCGGACCCCTAAGTCTAGCCCGGATTTCTCATACCCTTCCGCTGACCTGTATCCGGGAGGGTGCGATGCCTTGCGACGGCGCCGGGACGGACGCCTGAAACGCTGGAGGAGAGACCCGACGCCGCGTCTCGTAGAGACCAACGGCTCATGGCATCGCGAATGAAGACGCCGTGAGAAATCCGGGCTAGCTAGCGCCGGATCGGGCATCATCGGCGGGAACGCGCATCTGTGCCGCCGCGAGGCGCGGGTTCTTCAGGCGGGAGCGAGAAAGCGACGAGTTTGTTGCCTTCGCCGCGGCCCACGGCGACGACGACGAACTGGACGCCGGACGGGGACTCGTAGGTCATCGGGTTGGCGTAGGAGCTGGCGCCGAGAGGATGCGCCCACAACTCCTCTCCGGTGGCCTTGTCGATCGCGAACAGGTGGTCGGCGCCGCCGGTGAAGAAGACGAGCCCGCCGCCGGTGACCATCGGACCGGGGGCGCCCACGACGCCGAGCCGCTCCGCGCCGAGATCCACGCCTTCGAGGGCCGGGTGGTTCCGGACCAGCGGGTTGTTCCCCGCCGGGACCTGGAAGACGTGCTCGCCGGTGTTCAGATCCACGGCGGTGATCGTTCCGTAGGGAGGCTTGTTGATCGGGAGTCCGTTCGGCAGGTTCAGCGAGCGCCGTCCCCGGTCGAGCCCGTAGAGCCCTTCGACGCGCTCGGGATCGGCATCGGTGATCGCGAGCAGCGAGGGGAACTCGTTCGCCTTGACGTACACGATGCCGGTCTCCGGATCAGCCGCGGCGCCGCCCCAGTTCGCGCCGCCGAGGATGCCCGGGTTCGCGATCGTGCCTTCGATCGAGGGTGGCGTGAACATGGGACCCGACCGGTACTGGCGTACGAGAGCGAGCGCCTCTTCGCGAAGCTCGGGGGTGAAGGCGATGACATCGTCCTCGGTGAACTCCTGCCGGGCGAACGCGGCCGGACGGGTGGGGAACGGCTGGGTGGCGGCGGCTCGCTCCCCGGGCACATCGCTCGGAGGGACTTCGCGGTCCTCGATCGGCCAGACCGGCTCGCCGGTGACCCGGTCGAAGACGTAGAGGAATCCGGTCTTGGCAGCCACCGCGACCGCCGGGATCTCGCGGCCTTCGACGGTGATGTCGAGCAGCGTCGGGGCCGCCAGCAGGTCGTAGTCCCAGAGACCGTGGCGAACCGTCTGGAAGTGCCAGACGCGCTCTCCGGTGCGGGCGTCGAGACAGACCACGGATTCGGCGAACAGGTTGTCGCCGAGGCGGCCGCCGCCGTAGTAGTCGCTGCTCGGGGTTCCGACGGGGAGGTAGAGGAGGCCGCGCTCCTCGTCGAGCGACATCGGCGCCCACACGTTCGTGTGGCCGACGCGGCTCCACGAGTCGTTCTCCCAGGTGTCGTTGCCGAATTCGCCGGGCTGCGGGATCAGGTTGAAGTTCCAGGCGAGCTCGCCGGTCCTCGCGTCGAACGCCTGGACATTGCCGGGGGGATCGCGCTCGTACACGAAGCCGTCCCAGACGCCGTTGCCGAGGATGACCAGATCCTCGAAGACGACCGGCGGCGAGGTCTGGGTGTAGTGGAGGCGATTGATCGGCCAGAGGAGCTGCGCCGTGAGATCGATCTCCCCACCGCTGCCGAAGGTGGGGTCCGGCTCGCCGGTGACGGCGTCCACCGAGATGAGCCGCCACCGGCTGTTCAGGAAGACGCGCCCGCTTCCGTCGTCGCCCTGCCAGAACGCGACGCCGCGGTGGACGAAGCCGGTGCCGTTCGGAACCTGGCCCCATTCGATCGTCCGGGGGTCGTAGATCCACAGCGGCTCGCCGGTGTCCGGATCGAGGGCGGCGACGCGGTTGTAGGAGGTGCTGACGTACATCACGCCACCCTGCACGATGGGCGTGTTCTCGAAGCTCCCGGGACGGACCGGGTTCCGCGGGACCGGCAGTCGGGGACCGGAGATGGGGCCCTCGCC
Organism: Acidobacteriota bacterium; assembly: GCA_022822745.1. Taxonomy (GTDB): domain Bacteria; phylum Acidobacteriota; class Vicinamibacteria; order Marinacidobacterales; family Marinacidobacteraceae; genus JAJEAO01. Next base: position 4,032 of record JAJEAO010000063.1, on the reverse strand, counting down.
GGTGTCCCACTCCCACGCCGGGCGGAGCTCCGCCACGTTGTCCCGGTCGATCTGGTCGAGCGGGGAGTAGTGCGTCGAGGCCTGATCGGCGCCCCAGAACGGCCACTCCGCGCGGGTCTCCGGCTCCTGTCCGGGACTCGCGGCGGCTGCGAATCCGAGACACAGCGCGAGAAGCGCGATTCGTCTCATGGAGCCCATTATCCGGGAATCCGCGACGACGCCGGGTGCTAGTCTGCGACGAGGATAACCGCGCCGGAGACCGCGGCGCGGCTGCCACTCGACTTCGCTGGCGGGAAGCAGAGGAAGGCGCCGCCGCGCGATCCGTGGGAGCAGGGGATCGCCGCCGAGCGAGTGCCCGGGCGGGATGTGCTGCGGGTGCTCGACTGGGGCGAGTACTTCCACCTCCGGAAGCAGGCGCCGCCGGAGCGCCCGGAGTCCATCCTCGCAGCGCTCGAGACCGACGAACTCATCCGCCGCTGCGACGCCGGCCGGTACGACATCACGAATCCGGCGGCGATCCTCCTCGCGCGCGACCTGCGGAACTTCGGCAGTCTGCAGCTCAAGGCGGTCCGGGTGATCCACTATCCGGGGCGCTCGCGTCTGGTGGCGAACGGGGAGCGGGAGGCCATGGCCGGGTACGCCGCCGGGTTCGAGGCGATCTGCGACTATGTGGAGGCGCGGCTTCCGGTCCGCGAAGTGTTCGAGGGAGTCTTCCGCCGCTCGCTGCCCGATTTTCCGATGCCGGCGGTGCGGGAGCTGATCGCGAACGCCATGATCCACCAGGAATTCCACGACTCCGGACCGCCCCGGGTGGAGATCTTCGAAGGGCGCATCGAGGTGACGAACCCGGGCGAGCCGCTCGTCGCCCTGGACCGCCTGCTCGACTCTCCCCCCGCGACGCGCAACCGGAAGGTCGCCACCCTGATGCGGCGGTTCCATCTCGCCGAGGAACGGGGACTCGGGATCGATCGGGTCGTGCGCGAGCTGGAGCAGCAGCACCTTCCTCCGCCCCGGTTCGACCGGCCCCCCGGGTTCACCCGGATCCTGCTCTTCGGACGCCGCTCGTTCGGCGCGATGGAGCGGGAGGAGCGCCTGCGGGCGATCTACCTGCATGCCAGTCTCCGCTTCGTTTCCGGGGCGACGACGACGAACCGGACGGTCCGGGAGCGATTCGGAGCGCCGGAGTCGCAGCACTCCGCTGTCTCGCGCGCGCTCCGGGAGGCGGTGGATGCCGGGCTCATCCGGATCCGTGATCCGAACGCGGGGTTCCGGGCGCGCGACTACGTGCCGTTCTGGGCCTGATTTGCTTGACGCGGAACGCGAAAATCAACCCGTCGTGGGGGTAAGTCGTTGATTCTTCTGGCCTCTGTTTGCTTGCTTGGGTTGTGCTCGCGACCCCTCACGTCTCGACACGCATCAGGTAGGGCTCGATCCGCTCGCCGTCCGGCGGGGCCGTCCTGAGCGAGACGACGACGAGCACGATCACGTTCACGACCGCCCCGTACACCCCGGGGTGGATCCCGAGCCAGGCGAGGTCGGGCCAGAGATTCAGCGCGAGCGCCACCAGGCAGCCGCTCACCAGCCCGGAGATCGCGCCGGCGCGCGTCGCTCGGCGCCAGACCATCGCGGCGATGAGCAGCGGGAAGAACTGGGCGATGGCGCCGTAGGACATCAGCAGCAGCGCCACCAGTGACGCCTCCGAACCCACCGCGAGGTAGTAGGCGAGGGCGCCCATGCCGAGCGCCGTCCAGCGGATCACCCGCGTCTCGGAGGCGGGGGACCGGCGAACTCCCCGGAGCGGGGTCTCGAGGTCCTTGACCAGCACCGAGGCCCCGGCGTGCAGGATGGCGTCACCGGAGCTCATCGAGGCGGCGAGCGCCCCGGCGCAGAAGAGGCCCACCGCGAGCGCCGGGAGATCGAGATCCATGAGGATCGTGGGGAGGATGGTGTCCGCTTCGGCGACGCCGGGATAGGCGGCGATGCCGGCGAAGCCGATGAAGAGCACCGGGATCAGGAAGATCTGGAAGGTGGGATAGAAGACGACCATCCGCTTCAGCGTGCGCACGCTGCGCGCCGCGTAGATCTTCATGAAGTAGTGCGGCCACACCGAGAACCCGAGAACCGAAACGACGACCGCGCTCGAATATGCCCCCATCCCCCACGGTTCCCCCGACCCGTCGAGGCCGGGGGCCACGAGCATCTCCGGCGCGGTCGAGGCGAGCTCGGAGAACATCGGACCGATGCCGCCGTGGAGCTTCCACGGCAGGTAGAGCCCGAGCCCCCAGGCCAGCCCGAGCATCAGGATGCCCTGGAAGGTGTTCGTCCAGCCGACGCCGAGCACGCCGCTCTTCGTCACGTAGATGAGGACCACGCCGTAGGCGAGCGCGGCGCCGACCCACTCGGGCATGCGGCCCTCGGTCACGACGGAGAACACGTAGCCCGCGCCCTTCATCTGGATCACGAGATAGGGCACGAGCGCTGCGGCGCTGACCACCGCCATGATCGCGGGGATCGCGCGGGGACTCTCGAACCGGTGCGCGAAGAACTCCGCCTGCGTCACGAACCCGAAGCGCCGGCCCAGCAGCGCGATGCGGGGACCGAGGAAGTACCAGGGCAGGAGGCCGACGGTCCCGTAGGAGACGATGTAGAAGGCCGCCGCGCCCCGCGAATAGGCCCAGCCCGGCGCGCCGAGGAACGCGAACGCGCTGTAGATGGAAGCCCCCATGATGAAGTAGAGGACGAGGAAGCCGAGGTTCCGGTCGCCGGCGACGAAGCCCTCGGGCGTGTTCGAGGCGCGCCGCCCGGAGACGATGCCGATCGCCAGCGTGGCGAGCAGGTAGGCCACGGTCGTCAGGAAGACGATGACCCAGGCTTCCACCGTGACCCTCCTTCCTCAGTCGCCCCGGAAGGCGGCTTCGCGGTCGAGCCGCTCGTCGTCCTCGCGGTCCTTGATGAACAGCGCGACGGACATCGAGAAGACGATCGCGATCATGAGACAGAGCCAGACCATCGAGAACGGCATCCCGAGGACGAACGGACGCACGCCGCCGACCCAGGAATAGATGGGCCAGATCGAGAAGAGGAGCACGTCCAGGCCGACGCCGATGCCGAGAAGGTGCCGCCACCGGAGCGCGCCGGTAGCGCTCACCGGGAGACCACCTCGATCTCGAAGAGCGCGGGCCACTTCTTGCCGGTCACGAAGATGCGGTCGCCGTCCGGATCCCAGGCGATGCCGTTCAGCACGTCGCTGTCGGGGAGCCGCCGCGCCGGGTCGAGGAGGCCGCTCAGATCCACGAAGGAACGGACCACGCCGTCCTCCGGCCCGATCCGGGCGATGCGGTCCTCGGTCCAGAGGTTCGCCCAGATCTCCCCGGCGATCCACTCCAGCTCGTTCAGATTCCGGACCGGCGCACCATCCGCGGTCACATGGAGGCGTCGGATTTCCCGCAGGTTGCCGGGGTCGAGGAAGCGCAGGGTGTCGGTTCCGTCACTCATGATGAACCGGTCGCCGTCGAAGGTCAGTCCCCAGCCCTCGCCGCGATAGCGGAACTCGCCGAGGAGGCGGAGGGACGCCTCGTCGTACAGGAACCCGACGCCGGACTTCCAGGTGAGCTGCACGATCCGGCCGTCACCGAGCGCCGCTCCCTCGCCGAAGAAGGAGGGAAGGAGATCCTTCCGTTCCAGCACTTCACCGGTTTCCAGGGCGACGCGGCGCAGCGAGGACTCGCCGTAGAGGCCGGTGCTCTCGTAGAGGACGCCCGCTTCGAAGAACAGGCCCTGCGTGAATGCGGCCGGATCGTGCGGGAACTCCCGGACCACGCGGTAGCCGTGCGTCTCGGGGGACGCCGGAGCGGGAGCGGCGGTCGCGGTGACGAGCGCTCCCGCGGGGCGGTCGCAGGCCGAGGACCAGCAGACCAGGACGCAGGCCCCCGCCGCGATTCGGAGTGCGCGCCGCCCGGTCATCGCCCGAATCATCCCACGCCCGCGCGCCCACTGCCGGCGCTTGCCGGCGCACCCCCCGCCGGCGCGCCG
>JAJEAO010000102.1 GCA_022822745.1 Acidobacteriota bacterium | reverse complement strand
TCGACCGGCGGCTGCCGAGCCTTCTTCCGCTTCGTCATCCCTCACCTCGCAGGTGAATCCGGAGGGTGCTCCGGCACTGTACTACTTACACTATATCAATGACTTACAGAAACATCAACTACTTTGATCGCGGATCAAGGGCCCGTACACACTCTTGACACAACGGGTCGGAATCTGATAGTTCCAAGACAGGGAGACGGCGTTCAGGAAGGAGCGGCGACTCCCGCCACACCATGCGTCGCGTGGTCTTCGGAGGTCTTTTCCGAACGTCGCGACGCCTCAGGCCATCGCGCGGGAGATCGCCATGCTTCGCCTTTTCGTTCTTCTTTCCGGGCTGCTCGCGCTGGCGCCCGCGGCCCTGGCCCAGGAACAGACCGGGTCGCTCCAGGGCCGGGTCACCGACGCCTCGGCCGGCGTGCTGCCGGGCGCCACGGTGACCATCGCCGGAGAGAATCTGCTCGGGGGCTCCCGGACCGTGGTCGCCACCGACAACGGTTCCTACCGGCTGACCAACATTCCCCCGGGCGTGTACCGGGTGTCGTTCCAGCTCGGCGGTTTCGGCGAGCAGGTCTTCGAGGGCGTCCGGATCTCCACCGATACGACCTTCACGCTGAACGCGGAGCTGAGCGTCGCCGCGATCGAGGAGACGGTCACGGTGATCGGCGAGGCGCCCGTCATCGAGACCCAGGCGACGGATGTGGCCTTCAACTTCACCGACGAGGTCATGGAGAACGTGCCCAACGCCCGCGATCCGTGGGCGATGGTTTCCCAGGTTCCGGGCGTGACGACGAACCGGATCAACGTCGGCGGCACCGAAACCGGGAACCAGCTCGCGTTCCGGGGCCACGGCGTCTTCCCGGGCCAGAACATCTACGTGCTGAACGGGGCGAACGTCACCGACAACCAGTCGAACGGCGGCTCGCAGTTCTACTTCGACGTGGACTCCTTCGAGGAGATGCAGATCGAGGTCAGCTCCCACAGCGCCGAGGTCCAGACGCCGGGCATGGTGATGAACATCGTGCCGAAGTCCGGTTCGAACAACTTCAGCGGGACCGTCAGCACCTACTTCGGGAACGAAGGCATGCAGTCGAACAACGTGGACGCCAATCTGCAGAGTCTGGGCGTGGACCGGGCCAGCAATCTGAACCAGTATCTGGACACCGGAGGCGAGGCGGGCGGCCCCCTGATCCGCGACCGGCTGTGGTGGTGGGGCGGCTACCGCTACCAGGTCGTGGAGAAGTTCGTCACCGGCACCCAGAACCCGGACGGCAGCTTCCCGATCGACGAGACCGTGCTCTGGTATCCCTCGGCGAAGCTGAACTGGGCGATCAACCAGAACCACCAGTTCTCCTTCTACTTCAACATGGCGCAGAAGAAGCGGTTCAACCGCTCGCTCAGTTCGCTGCGCCCGCTGGACACGACGTGGAACCAGCAGGGGGCGCCCGTCGCGCGGCTGTTCACGTTCCGCGACGACTGGACGCCGACTCCCGAGGTCCTGGTCGCCTTCAAGGCGAACGTCATGGACCAGGGCTTCGAGCTCCGCGCCCAGCCGGAAGTGGATGTCCAGAACACGCCCGCCCGGCTGGATCTCGCCACCGGGCAGTGGCAGGACGCGCCGCCCCTCGAGCTGGGCGTCCACAAGAATCTCCGCAACGTCGCGACCACCGTGTCCTGGTACCGGAGCGACTGGGGCGGGGACCACGACTTCAAGGCCGGTTTCGAGATCGGCCAGATCCGGGCGTTCGGCAACCAGGGCGGCGGCGTGGCCCGGAACACCTACCCGGCCGACCATCGCCTGCACTTCTTCAACGGCGAGCCGTCCGAGGTCATCCTGTGGGCCTCCGGAGCGGTGGCGGCGACCGGGCCGCAGCGCTCCGCCTTCCTCCAGGATTCCTGGGCGGTGAACAACAAGCTGCGCCTCAACCTCGGCGCCCGGTGGGACTGGCAGGCGAACTCGCTCGACCAGGTGACCGCTCCGGCCAGCCGCTACCTGGATCCGGTTTCGCAGGAGGGAACCGGGAACCTGATCGTCTGGAACACGGTGTCTCCGCGTCTCGGCATGGTGTTCGACCTGACCGGAGATGCCCGGACGCTGCTCAAGTCGAGCTACGGGCGCTACCACTGGGTCCTATGGCTCGACCGGGCGCAGCAGGCGAGCGTCGCCGGCGACCGCAACCGGAAGCACGTCTGGAACGACCTCGATGGCGACCGGAACTTCACCGTGGATGAGCTCGGCCCGGTGCTCAGCGCCCTCGATCCGGGAGTGAACCGGGTGACCATTGACGGGAACCTGGATCCGTCCTACACCGACGAGTTCACCGTCGGCCTGACTCGAGAGGTCGCGGCCAACGTCTCGGCGAGCGCGAACCTCATGTGGCGGCGCGACCGGGACATCACCTGGCTCATGCACCCCGACATCTCCCCCGCGGACTACACGGCGGTGACCGGAACCGACCCCGGCCCCGACGGCTCGCTCGGGACCGGAGACGACGGCGGAGCAATCACGTTCTACGAACTCGACGCCTCGAAGACCGGCCTCTCGCCCAACTTCCTCACGACCCGCGACGGCTTCGAGCACGAGTACCGCGGCGTCGAGTTCACGCTGCACCGGCGGCTCGCGTCGAACTGGCAGTTCATGGGTTCCGTGACGGTCGGCGAACAGTCGGAGAACTACGGGACGGGCTCGTTCGCCAATCCGGACCGGGCGCTTTCCGACGCGCAGTTCCCCATCAATGACCCGCAACTCGTGGACGGCACCCGGATCGCGAACTCGACGCCGACGCTGGTCAAGCTGCTCGGAACCTACCAGGCCGATTTCGGGCTCACGCTGAGCGGGTTCTACCAGTACATCAGCGGGAACAACTTCACGCGCACGGTGAACTCCACCGCCGCGCTCGGGCGCAGCCTGAACCAGGGCAACGTGCGGCAGTTCGCCGGCGAGCGAAACGCCGAGAACTGGGAGGCGGCGAATGTGCTCGACCTGCGGGCCGCCTACGATCTGCCGCTCGGCGACCTGGGGGCGATCTCCTTGCAGTTCGATGTCTTCAACGCGCTGAACATCAACACGATCACGAACACCCAAACCCTCTCCGGAGGCGCCTTCGGCCGGGTGCTGGGGTTCGTTCCGCCCCGGATCTTCCGGCTCGGCGCGAAGCTGCGGTTCTGATCGTCTGACCTGACCTCTTCGGCCGGGGTGGCGGCGCTGCCCCGGCCCCCCGCAAGGTGGCCTTCATGCGCTGTTCCCTCGTTCTTCTCTCGGGTCTGCTCGCCGCCGGCTGCACTCCGGCGCCCGCTCCTCCCCCGGAGGCTCCGGGCGGATTCCCCTACGGCGTGCCCGGAGCCCTCGAACGGGCCCGCGTCAAGACGGCGATCGTCGAGGAAAAGCTCCGGACGACGCTGCTTCCGGCAATGCGGGCGCACGGGATCGATATGTGGATCGTCCTCGACCGCGAGAACCATCCGGATCCCCTCCACGAGGAGATCGGCGGCGGCTTCGCGGGCGTCCGCTCCGCGTACATCTTCTTCGACGCGGGAGGCGAGGAGCCGGAGAAGATCTATCTCGGTTCCCATGTCCAGCCGGCCGACTCGGTGATCGAGAAGATCTACGACGAGAAGGTCTATTACGGCTACAGCGACGACGGAATCGTTCCGGAACTGCGGGAGGCGGTCCACAGCCGGGATCCCCGGCGGATCGGGATCAACACCTCGAAGACGCTCCCGGAGGCGGACGGGCTCACCGTCGCCCTTCGGGATCTGCTGGTGGAGGCGATCGGCCCCACGTACGCCGAGCGCCTCACGTCCGCGGAACTCCTGATCCGCGACTTCCGGATCCACCGCACTCCGCTCGAGCGGGAGCTCTATCGACAGCTCACCGAATGGACCGCGCGCTGGCAGGTCGAGGGGTTGACGGGGCCGCACGTCATCCCCGGCGAGACCACTGCGCTCGACATGGCGGCATGGTTCGAGGACCGCGCGCTCGAACTCGGCATGGGCAACTTCCATACCGTGCGGGTGGTGCGGCGCGGCGATCTGCTCCCGCGCCACGCCGCGGACATCCCCATCGAGCCCGGAGACATCGTCGCGGTGGACTCGGGACTCTTCTACTTGCAGTTCGAGAGCGACATGAAGCGGACCGCCTACGTCCTCGGGCCGGGCGAGACCGAGCCCCCGGAGAGCATCCGGAACGCGTGGGCGGAGGTGATCCAGACCTCGCGCCTCTACGCGAGCAGGATGGTCCCCGGCGCCATCGGCCACGAGATCTACGATTCGATCATCGCAGAGGCGCTCCGCGACGGCTACGTGCAGGATCTCCGCACCGACCCCGGCATCGGGAACGTGGGGCCCGAGCACGAGATCGCCCTCTACGGACACTCGCTCGGGAACGACCTGCACGACATCGGCGCGCGCGTTGCGCGGGACGCTCCGTTCGCCTTCGGGGAGCGCGTGCGCTTCGCCCTCGTGGAAGGCGAGTTCGTCGCCATGGAGTTCCATGTCGGCGTGCCGATCCCCGAGTGGGAAGGGAAGAAGTGGTCCGCCCGATTCGAGGAGATCGGAGTCGTGGGACCGGAGGGACTCGAGCCGATGATCCCGATACAGACCGAACTCCTGCTGATCCATTCTCCGGACTGAGCCCGGCGCCTGAACCGCGCCATGGGCTCCGTCGCTTCGAATCGGCGCACAATGCCTCATGCGCCTGCGCGGGGGCGTGCTGGATTGGCGGCGTGAGCAGGGTGACCCGCCAGGAGCTGCGCCGCCTCGTGGACCGTGTGCCCGATACGTGCACCGCGATGGCGCCGGAGTACCTCGAAGGGCTGATCGACCCGGCCCGCGAGGGACCGCCCGCCATCGAGTCGCTTCCCGTGGACAAGCGCGCACTCAGCGCTGAGGCCATCGGGGCCATCGAAGAGGGGATGGCCGACCACGAGGCCGGTCGCACCCGCACGCTGGAGGAAGTCGAGAGGGAGTTCGGCCCCTGATCGAACGCGCGTCGCTGGCTCGTCGCGCCCGGCGAGACCTGAGGCGGGTGGCCGATCCGATGCGGAGCCGGATCCTGCGTACGATCCATCGCTATCTCGCAACGGGTCAGGGTGACGCTCGGCAGTCGAGGGGCGGAAAGGTTGGGCCAGACTCCGTGTCGGCGACTGGCCCCGGAGTTTCATACACCGGCCTCGAGGCGAGGGGCAAGTCGGTGCAAGTCATTGTCATGGAATGTTCTCGGCCGCTGCCGACGGCCGAGTCACGACTCCTCGCCGCACCGTGAGACTTCGGGGCTGGCTGGCGGGTGCTCTATCGTCACGACACGGCGCGTGGCGTCATGGAAATCGACGAAATCGACGCGATCCTCCGCCGGAGCCGGGCGTACCGCTCGAATCGGCGCTGAGCCGCACGAGATGTCGCGAGCGCCGGAGAGCTTCCTCCCGGCGTCAGTTCGCCGGTTCGATGAGGAACAGCTCCGTCTGCGTGGGAATCATCCAGTCCGCTCCCTGTTCCGTGATCCGGGCGGTCTCCTCGAAGCGGGCGTACCAGGTCTTGCCGTCCCACTCCGGGACCGGGATGCTCACGTGGAACTCGATCGAGACCCACTCGTCGGCCTGGAGCGGGAACCGCACCCGGTCGCCGTAGGCGAACGGGATGTCGTCGGCGATCCGCGCGCCGATGTCGTGGGCCACGTTGCCGACGGAGTGCCCGTACACGCCGACTTCGGGCTCGGTCGTGGTCACGGCGTCTCCACCGGCGTCGGGTCCGGCGGCGCGGTAGCCGCGACTCTCCATCTCCGCGTTGATGGCCGACCAGGTCTCGGCGCCGACCGCGCCCGGAACCATGAGGCTCGCGTAGAAATCGCCGATCTCGTGTGTCGTCCGCCAGACCTCCCGGAGGCTCTCCGGCATCTCGGTTTCGCCCGGCCTCAGGATGTAGGCGGTGCGCTTGATGTCGATCCGGTAGTGGAGATACCGGAGCCCGCCGTCTATCCCGACGATGTCGCCCGGCTCGAGCGGGATTTCGGGGTCGTGGATCGGGAGCAGCTCGCCCTCGCGGACGACGCGCACGGTTCCCCAGCCGGTGAGGCCAAGCTCGCGGGCGCGATCCTCGATCCACCAGAACACATCCTCCGCGGTCGTGACGCCGGTCGTGACGTTCTCGGTCGAGAGCGCTTCCTCCATCCACCGGGCGGACCACTCGAGGAGCCTGGTGTAGATCTCGGTTTCGGCCGGAGTGCGCGCCAGCCGGAAGTCGCGGACGAGCAGTTCCGCCGAAACGATGCGCTCGGCGTACTCCGGGCCGATCGTGTCGATCAGGAAGTTGCTGAGACCCACGGTGAGCCCGTCGGCCTCGGGAAGCGTGTGCGAGGTGTTCACGCCGATCCGCTGCGGATCCCGCTCGTGGACCACCCTGCGGAGGTGCGGCGTCAGCCCTTCGCGGCTGTAGCCGTAGTACAGGGTCTCGTCATAGACCTGGGTGATCACCGAGTTGTCTGGTTGCTCGTGGGAGCTGTAGTAGATCTTCTCGACCGTGTCCGAGCCGTCGTCGTGGAAGATGAAGGCGCCCCGGACGCCGGCGAAACCGCCGCCGAGCTCGACATGGAGGGGCTCTTCGTTGTTCTCGCGGTCGAGCACGATCCACATGTCGATGCCGTGGTTCCGCATCGCCGGGAGGAGCGCCAGTCGGAGCTTCTCGGCGATCGCGTTGCGCTGGATCTCGAACCGCTCCTTCGCGCCCGGGATCCCGTAGTCGGCCGCCGTGGGTCGGGCCGGGCGGGGTTCTTCGGGAGCTCCGCCGCATCCTGCGATCCCGGCCGCCAGCGCGGCCACCATCCCGATCCGTCCGAGTGTCTTCATCTCTGCCCTTCCTCCGGTAGCCGGCGAGAATAAGTCAACCGCGGCTCGATCCGGTCAGGCGGGGGCCTGCTCGGGTCGCACGATCCGCCAGGCGGCGGGGAGGAACGGCGCTGAGAGGGCGGCGTTCAGGAGCAGGAAGGTGAGGTGGGCGGAGAGGCTGTAGGCAAGGAGCGCGGCTTCCCCCGCCGGCGCGCCCAGCGAGGCGCCCGCCGCGCCGGCGTGGAAGAGGAGCCAGGCGGCCTGGCTCGTCCCGACGCGGGCCACGGCGATCGGGAGCGCTCCGGCGAGGAAGATGATCGGCAGCGTGGCGAGGAGCGACAGCACCGGGATGTGGATGCCGAAGGCCCCGAGAGCGACATGGTGGCCCACGGCGGCCGCGAGGAGCTGCGGGGCCTTCAGGCCGAGCACGGCGAGGTAGCGGGGCGCGGTCGCGGATCGGAGGCTGCGGAGGAGCCGCCAGCGGGGCGGTCTCAGGCCGGCGCCGCGCAGCCGGCCGCGAAGAAAGAGGATGAGGAGACCGAGCCCGGCGAGGCCGAGCCCGGCGGCGAGGGGCACCCGCTCGGGGGCCTGCCGGCCGAGGGCGATCGCGCCCGCGGCCGCCCACAGAAGGAGATGGGCCCGCTGGCACAGGTCGAGGAACAGCACCGTCCCGGCGCACTCCAGGTAACCGCCCGACGCATCCTCGCCTTCTCCTCCGGTCCGGCGAAACCGCCGCCCGAGCGCGCCCACCATGGCGGCCTGGGACGCCCTCCCGTTCCACAGACTCACCAGATAGTCCACCGCCCGAACCGCCAGCGCTTCCCGGTAGCGGAGTCCGGGCGGGTGGAACCAGCGCAGCACGGCGCGGAGCACGGCGGTGTCGAGGAGGACATAGAGGATGGACACCGGGAGGAGCGCCAGAAGGAAGCGCGGGAGGTCCGCGCCCCCGAGCGCCTCGACAAGCCGCTCCGGAGGAATCCGCCGGAACAGCAGCCCCAGGATCGCGGCCGCCCCGGCGAAGGGCAGGGCGGAGAGCGCGAGGCGGCGGAGCCGGCGGCTGCCCATCGGGGGTCAGCTCCGGAGGCCGGTGAGGCGGATCCCGGCGTGACGCGCCCCGATCCGGTTCAGATGCATCAGGGCGCCCACGAACGCCTCCGCCGCGCGGGCCCCGCGCAACGGGCCCGCCGGGACGGTCCGAAGCCCGGTGAGGCCGCAGACCTCGGCCGCGGCCTCGCGGTCTTCCGGCCGGTCGGCGAAGACGAGGACATCGGGATCGTCCGCGCCGGGCGTCCCGTCGTGGGCCAGAACCCGGGCCGCCACGGTCTGGAACGCGGCGGCGACGCGGACGCGCCCCGCCCCGGCGGAGTGGAGCGCCCGCGCCGCTTCCTCGGCCGCGGACGTCTCCGGTCGGGATCCCGGTGGCCAGATCACGGCGCAGCAGATGACGAGCTTGCCGTCCAGTTCCGCCCCCAGCGTCTCGAGCAGCGCGGCCTGCCCCGCGAACGGCGCCGCGAGGAACACGGCGCCGGCGCGCGCCGCGGCGGTCCGGTTGGACGCTCCCGCGAGGTCGAGGCCGGGGGCGTCGAGCTGCGCGGCGGCCGCTCTCGCCCGGGCCGCCTCGCGGGAGCCGATCGTCACCGCGATCCCGGAGAGCGCGAGCCGTCGGGCCAGGGCCGCTCCGAATGGTCCGGTGCCGGCGAGAACGGCCGCCGGAGCGCGCGTCACCGGAACAGATCCTCTCCTTCCGGCCGCCGCAGCGAAGCGCCGTCGCCGGGGGGGCACTCGATCTCCGGCGACAGGCCTCGCAGGACCACGGCCGGGATCCGGCGCAGTTTTCCCGCGACCAGTCCGGCTGCCGCCGCCACCTCGTCGGCGAACGCCACGACCGTGGTGCGGAGCCTCCGTCCGGCGGTGTCCTTCTGCCCCCGGTAGTCGAGGAGCCCGGGAACGCCAGCCACCCCGAGAGCGACGCCCACGGCGCCCTCGCGGAAGGGCCGCCCGAAGGTGTCCGTGATGACGACCCCGGGGTCGGCGCCCACGAGACGGCCGAGCGCCTCGGCGAGCCGCGCCGCGGACCGGTCGGGGTCGCGGGGGAGGAGCGTGAACGCCCCGGATGGAGCGTTCGAACGGTCCACGCCGGCGTTGGCGCAGACGAGGCCGTGATGGGTCTCGGTGATCAGGACCCCGCGTCCGGTCTTCACGACCTTGCGCGCCTCCGCCATGACCGCCTGGACCTCCCAGGGATCCCGGTCGTTCGCGAGCGCCCACGCGTGGACGACGCGCGCCGGCTTCAGCTCGTCCCGCCGGACGATCCGCCCTTCGGCCTTGGAGACGACCTTCTGGCAGACCGCGACGACGTCGCCGGCCCGGATTCCGAAACCGCACCGTTCCGCGCCGTCGAACAGGAGCCGCGCAAGGTCGTCGCCCGGGCGGACCTCCGGGACGCCTTCGATGCCGAGGATCTGCATGGGGAAACGGTAGCGGTTCCGGGTCCGCCGCGTCAGGGATCCGCCGCGTCAGGGGGCCGCCTCGGCCCGGAAGTCGAGGAAGTCGTAGTGGACCTGTCGCCGGATCCGACGGAAAAAGAACACCCGCGCGTCCACGGTCATCGTCACCCGCTGCGGCAGCCACATGCGGCCGTCGAATTCGCTCTCGACGTCGGCCCGAGTCCCGGCGTAGAGGCGTCCGAAGAGACCGGCGAAGAAGTTCTGGTTCTGGATCAGCTCGGCGCGCACGCGGGCGATCTGAAGGCTCTCGGGATCCACCCACAGCTCCCCCGCGCACCGGGAGACCGCGCCCAGCATCCGGTTCGGGGCGCCCCGGAACCCGGGTCGGGGCCGGAAGCGCACCACCTGCATCGCCCGCCCCCGCCACGACGGTCCTTCAAGGAGTTCTCCGTCGAACATGTCGAGCTCGAGGGCGTCTTCCACGATCCGGTAGAAGAGATCCATCCCGTTGCGCGGGACGGGTTCGTGGTCCGGGTCGCTACGTTCGGCCGCCTCCCGGTCGCGTTCCACCTGCCGGTGGGCGTTCTCGATCGCTTCCCGGTAGCGCCGCTCCTCCTCGGCTCGGCGGCGTCCCCGGATCGGTTGACCGTCGAGTTCCCGCAGCTTCCAGAGGTGGAAGCCGGCGACCGGCCGGTACTCGTAGAGCGCGGTGCTCGTGGATCGCACGCGACGCTCGGCGTCGAGCGCCTCGGTCGTGACGAGCTGGTCGTACCGGAGCGGCGCCTCGAGGGGGCGGATCGCTTTCCGGGCTTCGAGCACCCGCGCGAGGAGCGCCCTGGCGGCTTCCTTGTCCCCGATGGGTTCCCCGTGGGTCGCGCTCGGGTTCGCCACCGCCGCCGCGATCGCGAGGAGCGCGGCCGGGAGCATGCGACGATGGGGGTCAGGTCCGGGCATCCTCGGGGGCGGGGCGGAGGATCCGGATCAGCAGCGCCCCGGAAACGAGCGCGGCGAGCGCCCAGCCGGCGGTCTCGGCCGCGCCCGCGCCGAACAGGACGGCCCCGGTTCCGAACATCAGCGAATAGGTCACGACGCAGGCGAGCGGCCACGCGACGAACGCGCGGCCGGCGGCCGGGGCCTTCCGCCGCAGCCGGCGGTAGGCGGCCCGCCAGCCGAACCCCGGGGGCCGGGTCTTCAGGACGAACCGGTCGAGGTGCTCGGCGGGTTCGGGCGAGGTCAGCATCGTGGCTAGGAGCCAGATCGCGGTGGTGGCGGCGAGGCCGAGCAGCAGGCCGTCCAGCGAGCCCGGCTCGATGCCGATGGCGGGCAGGGAAGCCGCGACGACGAGCGATCCGACCATCGCCGCGATCTCGCTCCAGGCGTTGATCCGCCACCACAGCCAGCGGGCGATGAACAGGGGGCCGGTCCCGGCGCCGATCTGGAGCAGCAGGCCGAACCCGCCGCGGGCAGTGTCGAGGGTCAGCGTCAGCAGGCCGGCCGCGGCCATGAGGGCGACGGTGGCGATCCGGGCGACCGTGACCGCCTCCCGGGCCGACGCGCCGGGTCGGAGGAAGCGTCGGTACACGTCCTCGACGACATAGGAGGCGCCCCAGTTGAGGTGCGTGTCCACGGTGGACATGTAGGCGCCGGCGAGGGAAGCGGCGGCGAGGCCGAGCAGTCCGGGAGGCAGGAGGCGCAGCATCAGCGGGTAGGCGAGGTCATCGCCCACGAGGGCCGGGTCGAGCCCGGGCAGGGCGCTGCGGACGGCGTCGAGGTCCGGATAGACGGCCAGGGACGCCAGCGCGACGACGATCCACGGCCACGGGCGAAGCGCGTAGTGCGCCAGGTTGAACAGCAGCGCTCCGCGGAGCGCGTCCCGCTCGGTGCGGGCGGCGAGCATCCGCTGGGCGATGTAGCCGCCGCCCCCCGGCTCGGCTCCGGGGTACCAGACGGTCCACCACTGGATCGCGACCGGGACCACGAACAGCAGCCAGAAGGCGTCGCTGCCGGTCGGCGGCACGAGCGCGAGCCGGTCTCCGAACTCTGCGGCGATGCCGGCGAGGCCTCCCACATCCGGGTGGTTCACCGCCCAGATCGCGGCGACCAGCGCGCCCGCCATGGAGACGACGAACTGGAGCAGGTCGGTCACGACGACGCCCCAGAATCCCGCGACCACGGCGTAGGCGGCGGCGAGCGCGCCCGCGATCAGGACCGCCGTCCCCTTCTCCAGTCCGAACAGGACGCCCCCGATCTTGGCTCCGGCGAGGGTGACGGTGGCGATGACGACGCAGTTGAAGAACACCCCGAGATAGACCGCGCGGAAACCGCGGAGAAACGCGGCGGGGCGCCCCGAGTAGCGCAGCTCGTAGAAGCCCAGGTCGGTCGAGAGCCCGCTGCGCCGCCACAGCGGCGCGAACACGAACACGGTGAGCATCCCGGTGATGCAGAACGTCCACCAGGTCCAGTTGGCGGCGACTCCGTTCTGGCGGACCAGCTCGGCCACCAGGTTGGGCGTGTCGGTGGAGAATGTCGTCGCCACCATCGAGACGCCGAGCACCCACCACGGGAGGCTCCGTCCGGCGAGGAAGAAGGAGCCGGTATCGGTCCCCGCCCGTCGCGCCACGGCCAGGCCGACGGCCAGCGCGATCGCCGCGTAGAGCGCGAAGACCGCCCAGTCGAGGCTGGTGAACGCCATGGGCGGGAACAGTACCCGCGCGGGAGCCTACGGAACGCCGCCCTTCCTATGGAGCGCCCCGGTTCTCCCGGTAGGGGTTCTCCAGAGCGGCACCGAGCGGCACACCCCAACGAGCGCCCCCCCGCAGTGCTGGTCTCCAAGGCGGCAGGGGCTCCCGGCTGGTACGGCGCGCTTTGCCGGCGCGCTGGCAGGGGTGGCGCCGGGGTACCCGTGCCGGGCGGGGCCGCTACCGCGAGAACCGGCCCGGCGCGCCGGCAGTGCGCTGGCAGGGGTGGCGGGGTGGATTTCGGGCGGCCGCTATGGAACGCCGCTCTCCAGAGCGGCACCGAGTGGCACACCCCAACGAGGGCCCTCTGCAGTGCTGGTCTCCAAGGCGGCAGGGGTTCCCGGCTGGTACGGCGCGCTTTGCCGGCGCGCTGGCAGGGGTGGCGGGGTGGATTCCGGGCGGCCGCTATGGAACGCCGCTCTCCAGAGCGGCACCGAGTGGCACACCCCAACGAGCGCCCTCTGCAGTGCTGGTCTCCAAGGCGGCAGGGGCTCCCGGCCGGTACGGCGCGCTTTGCCGGCGCGCCGGCAGGGGTGGCGGGGTGGATTCCGGGCGGCCGCTATGGAACGCCGCTCTCCAGAGCGGCACCGAGCGGCACACCCCAACGAGGGCCCTCTGCAGTGCTGGTCTCCAAGGCGGCAGGGGCTCCCGGCCGGTACGGCGCGCTTTGCCGGCGCGCTGGCAGGGGTGGCGCCGGCGTACCCGTGCCGGGCGGGGCCGCTACCGCGAGAACCGGCCCGGCGCGCCGGCAATGCGCTGGCAGGGGTGGCGCCGGCTGCGGGCTTCACGGAGCGTCGGTCTTCACCCGTCGCGGCGATACGAATTCTCGGCCCCCCTCCTCGGCCCGCGCGACCTCACCGAGTCGCGGTCCACGAGCCGGACCCGGGCCCGGAACTCCTCCCCGTCGCGCCAGACGGTGAGCGTCACTTCGTCTCCCACCCGGTAGTTCGTCTCGAGGCGAAGGGTCAGATCGCGCTCGCTGGCGATTGCTTCGCCGTCCACCGCGAGCAGGTAGTCGCCGCCGTAGCGGATGCGCAGGTTGCCGAGTCTCCCGAGCCGCGCCGCCCCCCGCAGGCCGGCCCGGTCCGCCGGTCCGCCTCGCGCCACCGCCCGGATCATGAGGCCCCCCTCGCGCGGCGCGGCGATCCCGGCGCGGCGGAACGCGGCCGCCACCCGCGCGGGGATCTCCTGGACCGACACGGCGAGATGGGGGTGCGGATACCGGCCGTTCCGGATCAGCTCGGGGACGACCCGGGCGACCGTCGCCGCCGGGATGGCGTAGCCGATGCCGGCCGATGTCCCGCTCGGGCTCACGATGGCGGTGTTCACTCCCACGACGCGACCGTCGAGGTCGAGCAGGGGACCGCCCGAGTTCCCCACGTTGATCGCCGCGTCGGTCTGGATGATCTCGCCGATGAACCCCCGGTCCGGGCTCTCGATGACCCGGCCCAGTCCGCTCACCACGCCGGTCGTGAGCGTCTGGTCGAGCCCGAACGGGTGTCCGATGGCGACGACGAAGCGCCCGACTTCGAGGGCGTCCGACTCCCCGAGCCGGAGCGGTTCGGGGTGGTCCTCGGCGCCGGTCGCCACCCGAATCACCGCCAGGTCGTTCGTGGGGTCGGCGCCCACGAGGCGGGCGTCGGCCACGGCGCCGTCCGAGAACGTCACCTGGAGCTGCCCGGCGCCCTCCACGACGTGGAAGTTCGTCACGACGTGCCCGTCATCGTCGAACCAGAAGCCCGAGCCCGATCCCTCGCGGGTCACCGGGCCCCGCAGCCACTCGTAGCTCTGGATCGCGGCGGTGATGTTCACGACCGCCGGGCTGGCTTCCCGATAGACCGCTCCCACCCGCCGCTCGAGCTCGATCTGGCCGGCGCCTCCCGGGACCGCGGCGAGGCCGAACGGGAGCGCGAAGGCGGCGATTCGGCGGGTGACGGGCTTCACGGGGAACCCCCGGGAGCCTATCCCGGATTCCTCCGGGGGGTCTCCGGTCCGCGGTGGGGCGGGAAGCGGCGCCCGCGGGGTGGCCCGGGCCGGCGCTTCACTGCCTCGGACGCCATGTGCGACGGGCGCTGTCGGCTCGGGCCACGGAATCCGGGACGAGAGGCGCATCTGTGGACCTTCCCGAGGAAGGCGAAACCGGGGCTGACGGCTCGCCACCTTCGCTGCTATCATATTCGATCATGAAAACCGTTTTCAGAACCGAATGGGGGCCGCGGCTCGCCGTCCTCGGGACGATCGGCGTCCTCGCCCTGGCCGTCGCGGCGTCCTGCGGTGGGGAAGCAGAGCCCGATCCGCTTGTTGTCTATTGCGGGCGGGGCGAGAGCCTCGTCGGGCCGGTGGTCGCGGCCTTTACCGAGGAGACCGGGATTCCCGTGGACATCCGCTACGGCGGCACGGCGGATCTCGCCGCGCAGATCCTCGAAGAGGGCGATCAGAGCCCGGCCGACGTGTACTACGGACAGGATGCCGGGGCTCTCGGTCAGCTCGCGCTCGAAGGCCGGCTCGCGCCGCTCCCGGCCGAGATCCTGGACCGGGTGCCGACCCGGTTCCGGGATCCCGGCGGCCGCTGGGTGGGAACGACCGGCCGGGCGCGCGTCTTCGTTTACAACACCGAGCTGCTTGCGCCGGAGGACGCGCCGGAGGACATCTGGGGATTCACCGAAGACAGGTGGCGGGGTCGGATCGGCTGGGCGCCGACGAACGGCTCGTTCCAGGCCTTCGTGACCGCCCTGCGGGTGCTCGAGGGAGAGGACCGGGCCCGCGAGTGGCTCACCGGCGTCCTCGCGAACGAGCCGGTCGCCTACTCGGGCAACACCGCGATCTACCGCGCCGTCGCCGACGGCGAAGTCGAGCTGGCGCTCTCGAACCACTACTACCTCCACCGCTTCCTGGCGCAGGAGGGGCCCGGTTTCACGGCGCGCAGCGTGTTCCCCACCGGTGGCGGAGCGGGCGCGCTGATCAACATCTCCGGAGGCGGCGTGGTGGACACCGCGACGAATTCCGCCGCCGCCGAGCAGTTCCTCGCCTACCTCCTCACCGAGGCGGTGCAGGAGCGCTTCGCCCGGGAGACATACGAGTACCCGCTGGTGGAAGGGATTCCGACGGACGCCTCGGTGACTCCCATGTCCGAGATCGCGCCGCTGGACCTCGACCTGGGGGATCTCGAGGATCTGCGCGGCACGCTCGATCTGCTCCGAGAAGTCGGAGCGCTCTGAGAACCACGCGGACCGGAAAGGGGGCCGGCTCTGCCGCGTCGGGAGGCGCCGGTGCGGAGCCGCGGTGACGGCGCCCCACTTCCGCAAGGAGCCGGAACCGGCCCCCGCGCGGTCGCCTGTCGGAAGAACCGGCCCCGCGGGACCTCCTGCCGGCAGCGCCGGGCCGCGATCCCCGCCTCCCCATCCCCGGTCACGGCGGTGCGTTTCGTCGCGGGTGAGCGCCGGCGCAAAGCCACGGGGCATCGCGATCTCCCGTCCGGTTCCGGGTCGGGATTGCCATGACCCACTCCCTCGGGAAGGGCGGAAGCGCCTCCCCTTTCCGATCGCCCCGCTCCCGGGTCGCCGGGCGCGGCGAGCGCGGCGCGAGCCGGGGACCGTCCCGGCTCCTCCAGGCGGCCGGCCTGGCGGTGGGCGTCGCCTGCCTCCTGCCCCTCCTGTATCTGGCCGCCCGAGCGGTCTCCGGCGGCGGCCTCGCCGATGTGCTCCTGCGCGAACGGAGCCTCGGAGTCACGGGCCGCACCGTGCTCCTGACCGCGGCGGTCACTCTCGGCTCGATCGGCCTCGGCCTTCCGCTGGCCTGGCTGACGTCCCGCACCGATCTGCCGGGGCGCGGAGTCATGGCGTGGCTCCTCGCCCTGCCGCTCGCAGTCCCGTCGTACGTGGCCGCCTTCGCGGTCGCCACGGCGCTCGGGCCCCGAGGACTGCTGCAGCAGGCGCTGGAGCCGTGGACCGGCTGGGAGCGGCTGCCCTCGCTCTACGGGTTCTCGGGAGCGTTCGGGGTGCTCGTCCTCCTGAACTACCCCTACGTGTACCTGGCGGCCCGGGCCCGGTTCGCGGTGATGGATCCCTCGCTTTCCGAGGCGGCCCGGATCCTGGGCGCCGGGCCGCTGAGGCGCTTTCTCCGGGTCACCCTCCCGCTGGTCGGGGGCGCGCTGCTCGGCGGGGGCCTCCTCGCCGCGCTCTACACGCTGAGTGACTTCGGCGCTGTCTCCCTGCTGCGCTACGAGACGTTCACCTGGGCCATCTACAACCAGTTGCGCGGCTCGCTGGACCGCCACACCGCCGCGGGCCTCGCGCTGCTGCTCGTGGTCGCGACCCTCGCGGTGCTGGCGGGCGCGCGGTGGTTCGAGGTGCGCACCGGGCCACCCCCCGGTTCGGGTTCGGCGCGGGCGAGGCCGCCGCGCCGGGTCTCGCTGGGACGGTGGAGGTGGCCGGCGTGTCTCGCCTGCTCCGCCGTTCTCGCGCCCGCACTGCTCCTGCCGGTCGGCGTCTCGGCCTACTGGTTCGTCCAGGCCCCGCCAGCCCCGCACGGTCTCGCGCCGGCGGCGCTTCGAACCGCGCTGGCCGCTTCGCTCGCCGCCGTCGCCACCGTCGCGGCGGCCATTCCGGTGACCTTCCTCGCGGTCCGGTTCGCATCCCGCCGGCACGCCCTGCTTCGAGCGGTGTGCCACATCGGATTCGGGCTTCCGGGGCTCGTGGTGGGTCTCTCGCTCGTGTACTTTGCCGTGAATCTGGCCCCCTTCCTCTACCAGACGCTCGGCCTGCTCGTGTTCGCCTACGCCGTCCACTCGCTTCCGCAGGCGCTCGCCCCGCTCGAAGCTGCGCTCGCGCCGCTCAGTCCGCGTCTCGAGGATGCGGCGCGCACGCTGGGGGCAGGCTGGTGGCGGCGCCACACGCGGGTCACGCTGCCTCTGCTGGGGCCGGGGCTCGCGTCGGCCCTCGCGCTCGTCTTCCTCACGACGGCGAAGGAACTCCCCGCGACCCTGATGCTGGCGCCCACCGGATTCGGCACGCTGGCGACCACCGTGTGGAGCGCCGCCGAGAATGTCGAGATGGGGCGCGCGGGAGCGGCGTCGCTCCTCCTGCTGACCGCCTCGGCCGGCGCGCTCACGTTCATCCTCCGGCCCGGGCGACGGGTCCGTCCGGCGGTCCGCTGAGTCCGCATGGGCGTGCGGGCCCTCGAGTGCCGGGCCGTCTCGAAGCGTTTCGGCGCCGCGCGGCCGGTGCTCGACGGAGTGGACCTTCAAGTCGCCCCGGGGACGACGGCGGCCATCCTGGGTCCGAGCGGGGGAGGCAAGACGACTCTGCTCCGCATCGTGGCCGGGCTCGAGACTCCGGATCGCGGCGAAGTCCGCATCCTGGGTCGGCGGGTCGCCGGCAACGGCGCGTTCCTGCCCCCGGAATCCCGCCGGGTGGGGCTGGTGTTTCAGGATTACGCGCTCTTTCCCCACTTGACTGTGCTGCAAAACGCCGCCTTCGGCGTCCCCGGCCCCGCCGGCATCCCCCGGGCCTTCGGCGCGCTCCAGCTCGTGGGGCTCTCCGAGGCGGCCGACCGGCTGCCGCACCAGCTTTCCGGCGGCGAACAGCAGCGGGTGGCGCTGGCGCGGGCGC
Organism: Acidobacteriota bacterium; assembly: GCA_022822745.1. GTDB lineage: Bacteria > Acidobacteriota > Vicinamibacteria > Marinacidobacterales > Marinacidobacteraceae > JAJEAO01. The sequence goes on along the minus strand of JAJEAO010000102.1, from coordinate 67,317 downwards.
TCGCTCCGGAGCCGGGGCTCCTGCTGCTCGACGAGCCCTTCTCGAATCTGGACGCCGCGCTCCGCGCCGGCATCCGGGACGAGGTGGCCCGTCTGCTGGAGCGGGTGGGGACCACCACGGTGCTCGTGACGCACGACCGGGAGGAGGCGTTCCTGCTGGCCGACCGGGTGGCGCTGCTGCTCGACGGCCGGATCGTGCGCGCCGGTCCGCCGGAGGCTCTCGCGCGGGATCCCGGGAGCCGTGAGGCGGCCCGGTTTCTCGGGGAGACGAACCTGCTTCCCGGGGACAGCGACGGATCGAGCGCCGGGTGCGAGATCGGCCGGGTCGAGCTGCTGCCGCCGGAAACGGGCGAGCCGCCCCGGGGGTCGGTGGATGTCCTGCTCCCGCTGGACGGGGTCGTGGTGGAGCCGTTCCCCGGAGAGGACGAGCGGCCCGGCGTCGCGGTGCTCCTCCGGACGGCCTTCCAGGGTCCGTTCCGGCTCCTCGAGGCGCGTCTTCCCTCCGGCGCCGTCGTCTCGGTGCGCTCCCCCGCGCGAGATGGGTGGCGGGGATTGCCGCGCCCCGGCCAGCGGGTTCGCCTGCGCGTCGCCGGTCCGGTCCCCGCCTTCCCTCGGCCGTAGAATCCGCGCCGCCCGTGGCGTCCTTCTACCTCACCACCGCCATCGACTACGTCAACTCGGCGCCGCACCTGGGAACCGCCTACGAGAAGATCACCGCCGACGTGATCGCCCGCTACCAGCGGAGCGCGGGGCGGGACACCCGGTTCCTGATGGGGGCCGACGAGCACTCGCTGAACGTGCGGCGGCGAGCGGCGGAGCTCGGGCTCGATCCCCGCGAGTACTGCGGCGAAATGGAGGACACCTTCCGGGCGGTGTGGTCGAAGCTGGACATCTCCTTCGACGATTACATCCGCACCACCGAAAGGCGTCACCACCGGGGAGTGACCCGCCTGCTGGAGGCGATCCGCGAGCGGGGCGGGATCTACGAGGGAACCTACGAGGGCTGGTACTGCGTCTCCTGCGAGGCGTTCAAGCAGGATCGGGATCTGGTGGAAGGCGAGTGCCCGCTTCACCGGAACAAGCCCGACTGGATCCGGGAGCGGAACCACTTCTTCCGGTTGTCGGCCTTCGGGGACCGCCTGCTCGAGCTCTACCGCGAACGCCCCGGGTTCATCCGACCGGCGACCCGGCGGAACGAGCTGACCCGGCTGATCGAGGCCGGCCTCCTCGACCTCTCGGTCAGCCGGCCGGGGAGCGGCTGGGGGATCCCGGTGCCGTTCGACGACTCGAGCGTGGTGTACGTGTGGTTCGACGCGCTCATCAACTATCTCTCCGCCACCGGCTACGGGACCGACGAGCCGGGCTGGGAGGATCGCTGGCCCGCCGATCTCCACATCGTCGGCAAGGACATCACCCGCTTCCACGCCGTCATCTGGCCGGCGATGCTCATGGCCGCCGGTCTGCCGCTGCCCCGGCAGGTCTTCGGCCACGGGTTCGTCCACTTCGAGGGCGAACGGATGAGCAAGTCGCTCGGCACGGTGGTGAACCCGCTCGAGGCGGCGGACCACCTGGGGCCCGATCCGCTGCGGTGCTACCTGGTCCGCGAGATCGCCTACGGGCAGGACGGCGACTTTTCCTGGAAACGGTTCGAAGCCCGCTACGACGCCGACCTCGCCAACTCCCTCGGCAACCTGGTGAGCCGGATCACCTCGATGGCGGACCGCTACCGGAACGGACGGCTCCCGCCGAGCGCCCGAACCGGCCTGCCCGGACTCGCGGGCGCCGCGGTCTCCGACTATCGCGCCGCCATGGAGGAACTCCGCCTCCACGACGCGGCGACGGCCGCGTTCCGGCTGGTGGGCGCGGTGAACGAGTTCCTCACCGAGCGGGCGCCGTGGACGCTGGCGAAGGATCCCTCGGCATCCGGGGCTCTCGACGAAACGCTCTACGAGGCGGCGGAGGCGGTCCGGATCGCGGCGGTGCTGCTGTGGCCGGTCATGCCCGGCTCCGCGCGGGAGATCCTCCGCCGACTGACCGGGGAGGACGTGGAGGTCCCGCGGCTCGACGAGGACGCCGTCTTCCGCGCCGATCGGCCCCTGACGGCGGTGAAGGGCGCTCCGCTCTGGCCGCGACTGGCGGGGCGCCGCTGAGCGACGAGGGCTCGGGGATTCCAGGATCCCGCCGCCGCGATCCATGAGGGACGCCGCGACGCGCTTCTCCCGCGTCCCCCTGATCGGCTGGCGCACCGACCTCGTCTGGATCGTCTTCTCCTCCGGGGTCGGATGGGCGTACCTGGCGCTCATCCTCGCGGTCGGCCGGGGGCTCGACAACCCGATCCGCGACCCGTTCCGGACCCTCGAAGTCGCCGGCGCGGCGATCCCGCTGACCCTGGGCCTCGTGGTCGTGGCGAGCTGGGCCATCCTGCTGGATGCGCCGCACCTTTTCGCGACGCTCGCCCGCACCGTGCTCGACCCGGACGAGTGGCGGTCCCGGGGCGGAATTCTCGCGACATCCTTCGCGTTCTTCCTGCTCGGCCCGGCCATGATCCTGGCGCCGCGGGTGGCGGCCGAAGCGGGGCTCCTGCCGGCCGCCGCCGCGCCGCTCGGAGGCCTCGTCTTCCTCGTCTTCTTCCGGCTCTGGGCGTACTACCACGTCGTGCGCCAGCACTGGGGCTTCCTCCGCCTCTACGCCCGGAAGAACCCGGCCGCGGAAGACGCTCTCGAATTCCGGGTGGACCGGTGGGTCTTCCCGGCGCTGTTCTATCTGCCGATCGGCTGGTACCTCACCGCGCCGTGGTACGGAGAGACCGGAATGCCCGCGCTGGGGCTCGGGACCGAGGTCGCCGGACGGAGCCTGGCGGCGTGGCTGCACCTCCCCGTCGGGACGGTCTGGCTGGCCGCCGCGGTCGGTTACGGGGCGTTTCAGTGGAGCTGTTTCCGACGGGGCCGGCCCCGGAACCTGCCCAAGCTGCTCCTGCTGGCGGGAACGGCTCCGCTCCACGCCGCGGCGTTCGCGAGCCCGCTGGCCGCGCTGTTCGCGGTGCCGCTCGTCACGGCGGGGCACAACCTGCAGTACCAGCGCTTCGTCTGGGACTACGGGCGTCGCCGCTACCGGTCGAGCGGCGCGGCGGCCCGCACTCCGGCGGCGTTCTCGTTCCGCAACCCGCTCGTCTATTTCGCGCTCGGGCTGGCGTTCACGCTGCTCTTCTACCGCGGCCCGGTCGCGGGTTTTCTGGCCGCCGGGTTCGCCGGGATCCTCGATTCGGTGCTCCTGCCGCTCGCCGGTCTCGTCGCGGGCGCTCCCGGAAGCGGAGGCGGCAGCCTCGGCGGGCAGGTCGTTTCGGCGGCTCTCCTCGGCTGGGCCATGCAGCACTACTACCTCGACGCCCGGATCTGGCGGGTCTCGAAGGACGCCCGCCTTCGCCGCGTGCTGGACGCGGCTCCGGTCAGCGCCGCGGAGTCTCCGCGAGCGAGCGCCGGAACGCTTCGATCGTGATCTCGGCGCGGCGGGCGACGAGGGCCTCGCCCACCGCGATGGTCCGGTCGAGGGGGTCGAGCGAGATTCCGTTGATCGAGAACTCGCCGGCTGTCCGGCGTTCGCGGGCGCGGATCGCCCCCGGATCCACCGTCGCGATGATCGCGTCGTAGTGGAAGTCGTCGTGGATGTCCCCGCGCGTGGCGGACTGGACATCCGGAACCTGCTCGATGCCGAGCGCCTTGAGCTGCTCGAAGCTCCACAGATCCTCGGTGTAGTACTCGGGGACGTGGTGGAGGCGCACGCCGGCGCGGGGCGGGTCGGCGTTCCACCGCTCGGCCACCGCGCCCATCCCGCGCTGGTTCCCTCCGCTGTCGCCGATCATCAGCACATCGGTGAAACCCGAGGCCGCGAGGCTCCGGGCCACATCGTGAAGGACCATCTCGAAGGTCTCCCGGCTGAGGCCGATCGTCCCCGGGTAGCGCATGTGTCCGGTCGGGGGGTCGTGGTCGCCCTCCGGGACCAGCTTGATGATCGGGGCGACGAGCGCGTTCCCGAGCCGTCGGGCGATCGCCTCGGTCGTGGCGCGGAGCACCAGGTTGTGCTTCCCGGTCACGACCCAGGGGCCGTTCTGCTCGATGCCGCCGGTGGCCACGATCGCGGTCGTGGCGCCTCCCGCGATCCGGTCCCGGACCTCCATCCAGGTCATCTCCTCGATGAAGACGCTGTCTCTCGCCGGGATGGGACGTTCGGCGTCGAGCGCGTTCCAGGGGTGGTCGGCGGGCGGGCCGCAGGCCGCGGCGATCGCGAACATCCAGGCGAAGCCCGCGCGGATCCTCCATTGCCGGTCTCTCATCAGCCTGCCTCCGGGGGGCGAAGGTATCACCGGGCATCGCGCGGGGCCGGGTGGCGGAACCGCCCCGGGCTTCCGGTTGACCCCGGTGCGGCCCTCGGGCAGACTCGCCGGATGCCGAGGCCTCGACGCGACCGGCGCCATCGCCGGCTTCTGATCGCCGCGGCCCTCTCGGGGGCGCTCCTCCCGCTGTCCGCTTCCGCCCAGCTCAGCCGCCGGGCCGTGGCCGACGCCGGGCCGCGGCACTACGTGATCACCGGGGCGGAAGTCCACATCGGCGACGGGACCGTGCTGTCCGGCGCATCCGTCGTGCTCTCGGACGGGCTCGTTGCGGAGGTCGGGTCGGACCCCGCCGCTCCGGCGGGGGCGACCGTGATCGAGGCGGCGGGCAGGCACGTGTACCCGGGGTTCGCGCTGGCGCTGAGCGATCTCGGACTCGCCGGGGAGGACGGCGGCGAGGCCGGGGATCCGCCGCCCCGCTCGCGAGGCCCCGAGGATCGTCCCGCCACCTTCTCGTACCGCTACGCGGCCGACTCCTTCGCGGCCGACGATGACCGGATCGCCGCCCGCCGCCGCGAGGGCTTCACCTCGGCCGTCTCGGTTCCGGGGCGCGGAATCGTCTCGGGCCACGCCGCCTGGATGAACCTCGCTCCCGGCGACCCGCGAGACGCCGTGCTCTCGCACCACGCGGCGCTCATGGTGCGGCTCGAGACCCTCGGGTTCCGGTCGTTTCCCGGTTCGCTCATGGGAGTCATCGCCTACCTGAAGCAGCTCTTCCTCGACGCCGGACACTACGAGGAGGCGTGGACGCTCTACGAGGAGGATCCGGGCGGGCTGGCGCGCCCGCGCTACGACCGGACTCTGGAGCCGCTCGCGGCGGCGGCCGCCGGCGAGCAGCCGGTTCTTCTTCCGGCGAACCTCGACAAGGAGATCCGGCGCATGGTCGGTCTCGCCCGCGAGATGGGGGTCCGCCCGATCCTCTACGGAGGCCACGAAGCGGCGCCCGCCGCCGGGTTCCTGGCTGCGGAGGACGTTCCCATCCTGGTGGACCTGAACTGGCCGCGGGCGGATCCGGACCGCGATCCGGAAGCGACCGTGTCGCTCCGGGAGCTGCGCCTTCGGGAGGAGGCCCCGGCGGGACCGTCGGCGCTCGCGGCCGCCGGGGTCCGGTTCGCCTTCTATCGCGGGGAAGGCCGGTCCGGACGGCAGGGTTCCGACCTCGATGCGGTGCGCCGCGCCGTGGAGCGCGGGCTCGATCCCGAAGCCGCGGTTCGGGCGATGACCTCGACGCCCGCCGAGATCTTCGGGGTGGCCGACCGGGTCGGGACGCTCGCGCCCGGGAAGATCGCGAACCTGGTCGTCAGCGACGGCGACCTGTTCGGCGGGGAAGGGCGGATCGAAACCGTCTTCGTGGACGGCGTGATCCACCACGCTCCCCCCGGGGAATCAGCGGAGGGCGCGGAGTCCTCGGGAGCCCACCGATGAGACGAACCACGCTGGCCGCCGCGCTCCTCCTGATCCCGGCCCTTCTCGGGGCGCAGGATCTCGTGATCCGGGGCGGGACGGTGCTCACCGTGACCGAAGGGGTCCGCGAGGGCCCGATCGTGATCCGTGACGGGAAGATCGTCGCGATCGGAGATCCGGCCGCCGTTCCCGACGGCGTTCCGGTCGTGGACGCCGAGGGCCGGTTCATCATGCCGGGGATCGTGGATGCGCATTCCCACGTCGCCGCCGAGTCCATCAACGAGGGGAGCGTGGCGGTGTCCTCCATGACCGGCACCCACGATGTGGTGGATCCCTACGACATCAACATCTACCGCGAGCTCGCGGGCGGGGTCACGACCTCGAACATCCTCCACGGCAGCGCGAATCCGATCGGCGGCCTGAACGTGGTCATCAAGCACCGGTGGGGCGCCACCGCCGACGAGCTCGTCTTCGAGGGCGCGCCTCCGGGGATCAAGTTCGCCCTCGGCGAGAACCCGAAGCGGTCGCGGGGGATGCCCGCCGGCGTGGAGCCCCGCTATCCGGCGACCCGGATGGGCGTCGTGGACGTGATCCGCCAGGCGTTTCTGGAAGCCGAGGCCTACCGGCAGGCGCACGCCGACCACGAGGCGCGGGTGGCCCGCGGGGAGCGGTCCATCCCGCCGCGGCGCGACCTCAAGCTGGAGCACCTGGTCGAAGTGCTCGAGGGGACGCGGCTGGTCCATGCCCACTGCTACCGGCAGGACGAGATCCTCCAGTTGCTGCGGGTCGCGGAGGAGTTCGGGGTCCGGATCGCCACGCTCCAGCATGTGCTCGAGGGCTACAAGGTGGCCGACGAGATCGCGGCCCACGGCGCCGGCGCGTCCACCTTCTCCGACTGGTGGGCCTACAAGGTCGAGGCCTACGATGCGATCCCGTACAACGCCGCGCTGATGGCCGAGAGGGGCGTCCTGGTCTCGATCAACTCCGACAGCGCCGAGGAGGCGCGGCACCTGAACCAGGAGGCCGCCAAGGCGGTGAAGTGGGGCGGGATGACCGAGGAGCAGGCGCTCGCCACGATCACGATCAACGCCGCCATCCATCTCGGCGTCGGGGACCGGGTCGGTTCCATCGAGGTCGGCAAGGATGCCGATCTGGCGATCTTCGATCGGCACCCGCTCAGCACCTACGCCGTGAACCGGATGACGGTCGTGGACGGGCGGGTGCTGTTCAGCACCGAGAAGGACCGGGAGATGCGCGAGGCCATGGCCCGGGAGCGGGCCGAGCTCGAGGAGCGGCTGGCGGCGGGGGATGGCGCCGGGGGCGACCGGGAAGGCCGGGCCGGGGGGCGGCGATGACCCGCGGGCTTCGATTCGCCGCCGTCGCGGCGCTCGCGGTTCTCCCCGCGGCCGGGCGGCAGGGCAGCCAGGAGGCGTCCGACGACATCCTCATCCGGGGCGCCCGCATCCACACTCTCGTCGAGGGGGAAGCTCCCATCGAGTCGGGTTCGATCCTGATCCGGGACGGGCGGATCGTGGACATCGGGGATGTCGAAGCCCCGCCGGGAGCCAGTGTCGTGGACGGCTCGGGCCTCGACGTGTACCCCGGGATCATGGACTCGGTCAGCCAGCTCGGGCTGACCGAGATCGGCTCGGTCAGCGCCACCGTGGACACGACGGAGCTGGGCGAGATGAACCCGCACCTCCGCGCCGCCACCGCGATCCATCCCTCGAGCGAGCACCTGCCGGTGGCGCGGGCCAACGGCATCACCCACGCCGTCGTGGCGCCGGGTCGGCTCGGCGGGTTCGGAGGCGGCGGCTCGGGGATCAGCGGGCAGGCCTCGATCGTCCACCTCGATGGCTGGACGGTGGAGGAGATGGATATCCGCGCCTCCGCCGGGATGGTCCTCGCCTGGCCCAGCCCGCGGACCCGGAGTTCCGGATTCGGCGGGGGCCGACGGCCTCCGCGCCCCTTCGAGGAAGCGAAAGAGGAGTACGACCGCGAGATCCGGGAACTCGGCGAGGTTCTCGACGCGGCCGGGCGCTACGCCGAGGCGGCGGAGGCCGGCGCCGTTTCGCGCGATGTCCGGCTCGAGTCGCTCGGCCCGGTGATCCGGGGCGAGACGCCTCTTCTCGTCATCGCTCAGGGAGCCCGGGAGATCCGGGACGCCGTGGCCTTTTCGGACGCGCGGGGCCTGCGGATGATCCTGCTCGGCGGCGCCGAGTCATGGAAGGTGAAGGAGCTCCTCGCGGAGCAGGGGATCCCGGTGATCCTGGGCCCCACGCAGCGACTCCCGCGCGAAGAGGATCTGCCCTACGACCGCCCGTTCACGCTGCCGGGCGAGCTGCACGAGGCAGGGGTCACGGTGGCCTTCGCCACGTTCGGGTCGTCGAACTCGCGGCTCCTGCCCTACGAGGCGGGCCACGCGGTCGGCTACGGCATGCCCCGGGAGGAGGCGGTCCGCGCCATCACGACGATCCCGGCGCAGCTCTTCGGGCTGGGTGACGACTTCGGGACGATCGAGGAGGGCAAGGTCGCCAACCTGATCGTCGTGAACGGCGACCCGCTCGAGATCCGCACCGAGGTGCGCCATGTGTTCGTGAACGGCGCCGAGGTCTCGCTCGACAACCGTCATCTCCGTCTCTACGAGACCTACCGCAGCCGCCCCCGCCCGGAAGGGCACTAGCTATGCTTGCCCCTTCCATTGTCCGAGTGAAGATGGGCTACGGAGCCACTCGGTACTCCCACGCCCGAGGGGCCAAAAATGGCAACTGACTATGAGCGCCGCGAGTACCTTTCCGTAGGGGAAGTGTCGGCGTTTACAGGTCTTCCCGTCCCAGACATCCACCGGATGGTGAAGCGCCGCTTGTTGCCGGCTGTGCGCTCATCGGCTGGGCAGTACCGCTTTGACCTCCGCGATGTGCGGCAGCTTCCGACTCGCGCTACGGCCGAGCCGAAGCTTCGACACGAGACTATCGAAATCAATAACACGTCACAGAGAGTGATCCGACGGGATTCCCGTGCCATGACGCATCTGAAGGATGACAGCATTCATCTCGCCGTCACCTCACCCCCATATTTCAACGCCAAGATGTACTCCGATGCTGCCTTGGATGACCTAGGGAATATCCATGACCTGCAGGATTGGCTCCAAGAGATCTCTCGGGTGTGGGCCGAAGTCCTGCGAGTGCTCCAGCCAGGGCGAAAGTTCTTCTTGAACATCATGAACCTCCCTGTTCGGGAGAACAAGTCTTTTCGATCCCTCAATCTCGTAGGCAAGAGCATCGATTGTTGCGAGGCAGTCGGATTCATCTTCAAACGAGATATTGTGTGGCACAAGACGAACGGCGTCCGTGCCCACTTCGGCACGTATCCGTATCCGGGTGGAATCCTCATCAACAACATGCATGAGTTCATCTTGGAGTTCGAGAAGCCCAAGCGGAAATCGGGCCGAAAGTACGCGCATGTAACCGCCGAGCAAAAGGAGAGATCTCGCCTTGACAAGGAGTTCTGGCTGTCAATCAAGAACTCCGATGTCTGGCTCATCAAGCCGGAGAAAAGTGGCGGGAATCGCTCTCATGTTGCCCCGTTTCCTTTGGAAATCCCGTCACGCCTTATACGGGCCTTCACGTTTGAGGGGGAGACGATTCTGGATCCGTTTCTTGGGTCCGGGACGGCCTTGGTCGCAGCGGCCAAGCTGCGGCGGCACGGAGTTGGATATGAGATCAATCCAGACTTCTGTGCGATGGCCGCCGGCCGGCTGCGGGAGACGCGACGTGTGTTTGGTTCCACCTTGCCGTTGTAAAGTAGAGAGCTTCAAATGTCGAAGATCGGTTATGCTCAATCAAGCGACATCCGTTCCAGGACTTGGGATCAGTACCGTCACGACATGAAGATGAAGGCGATCCGGGAGCTGGAGTGCATTCCGCTGCTCCGGGACCTGCTGATCCAAGAGTACAGTGACGAGAGCGTTACCGTTGTCAAGCATGGGGCTGATGCCGATCTGTGGTTTAGTCGGAAGCAAGCGCTGAGTCAGACTCCAGACTACTTGGCGACATGGGGTAGTGGGAGGAGGCGAATGTATGAGTTTCAGATCGCCATACAGCCTAACCTCACACACTATGACTTCAAGTTGTCCAAGGTGGGAAAGAAAGTGCGGGGAAAGGAGGTGCGCATTCCTTGGCCAGATCGGGATTTTTTCTATGTGGTACGCCCGGAGGAGAAAGTAGGTCTATTGAAGACCGACTGGATCATGGATCAGGGAACGATTGGGTCGGTCGCGGCCTGGGGCAGTAGGCCAGCATATCGTGTAAGGAGAGAGGTGTTCTTGCCGGCGCTTCGGGACGGTGACTGCCGGCTGACTGATGTGCTTGGTGAGATCATGGACCGGGAGACACTGCTGGATGCCCAGCGGGACGTTCCAACGCGGGAGAAGGCTCACCTTGCGACTCGTGCGGCACAAGCCGTCGAGAACCGCGGAGTGCTCACGGTCGAGCCGGACACGACTGAGGGACTCGCCGAGGTCTGTTTGCTGATGTCCGCGCTAGGAGAAATTCCGGAGCGACCGGGACGCTGGTTGCGGCGGTTGTTCGTTGGGCTTCCTGATGATCCGGAACCTAATGCGCTCGTGAAGTGCATGTTGGCGGTGGACTTCCTTTACTTTCAGTATGCGACGAGTGCCAGCGAGTATAGGCAGATGACGTACGGTGAGCATAGGGATATGGTGCGGGGACTTGAACGCGTGGACCGTGCGATCTCGTCGTTTCGATGGCCGAGGCGGGGTCCGCAAGATCGGGTGTCCCTGGAGGATGTTCAACGGATGCTCTTCGTAGTGAATGTGTTTGAGGATTGGAGGCAGGATGTTGCGGTAGATCCGAGGATCAGAGTTCCGTCTCCGGCAGTTTGCAAGGCCCGCCGCATCTTCGAGTCCGTGCCGGACGTACGCGCGACTGCCCAACGCATCAGAGATGCGGCGGCGTAGAGACGGCTGAGAGCCGAGGCACCTATGGTTTGGGTGCCGCGCGGATCTCGGGGCGCGCAGGTGGGGGGAGGCCGCACATCCCGGGAGGCACTCAGCGGGGGAGCTATGCGTGAATGTGGGTGATGCGAGTGGGGGTGGCGTAGGGTGGGAGTCACCAGCGTCCAGATCGCGAGGGAGGAGTGATACGCCATGAAGAATGGTAGTCGGGAACCGCGATCGCCTCCGATGCCGTCGTGCCTCCTCCGTCCACTCCCGACAGCACCTCGTCCAGCGCCTCCAGCGCCCCCGGCATCTTCAGGTCTGCCATCTGAGCGGCGATCCGCTCCGGCCGCTGGTTCCGAGGCGCGGGTCGCGACGTCACGCCCCGATGCGGCCACCGAGCTAGAGCACCCCGGTGCCCCCGCTCCTTCTCGAACGGGTCCGCAGGCCGCTCCTTCAGCGTCCCGTGCACTCAGACGTTCGCCTTCCCCGCCAGCCACTCTCCCGCTCGGGCGTTCAGATCCTCGTCGGAGACGAAGTCCCGGCCATAGAAGAATCTCTCCCGAATGTACCGGATTGGCCGCTCCACCTTCCCTTCGTATGAGCTCGATACGAACCACACGCTCGGATCCGGAAGCCCCAGTGGTACGCAAACCTCAGGAACTCCGGGTTCTCCACCAGCCGGCCTCCCGTGCGCCGCCCGTCCGACGTGATCACTGCCTTCATCTGGTCGAACAGCAGCTCCCACGGCACGCCCCCGAACGAGCGGAACGTCGCCTTGTGCCGGCCCGGCATCGCTCTTCTCCCGATGCGGGAGGAGATTGCGCCGTAACCACCCCGATCCTGGCGGTGGAGCCCCGGTTCCCCGCGCCTCGGCCCCGCCCGGTCGCCCTCGTCGTCAACCCCCTCCACCGGACCGCTCACGACTCCACCGACCGTCCGACTCCGGCTCATCCTGTTTGTCGCGCTCGTCTCACCCTGCTGATTGACGCGCCACACCCGCCGCTCTCCGCATGACCGGCATCAGTGCCGCCCGCGTCAGCTTCGCCGACAGCAGCGAACTCCTCCGCGAACTCGCCGGGCTCCACATCCCTCCGAACAAGGTGGAGCGCGCCGCCAAAGCCCTCGGCCGCAGCGTCGCCCTCGACGAGGAACAAGTGGTCGAACCCGAACCCTCGACCGCCCACACCGTCTATCTCGGCCTCGAGGCACCTGTGCCCCGGTCCGGAAGACCGAGACCGAAGGCCGCCCGGGCAAGCGCCCGGGCCCCGCCAGAACCCGTGAAGCCAAGCTCGCCGTCATCTGGTCGGCCGACTCCCGAGACCCCAACGGCAACACCGCCCGCGATCCCGACTCCTTCCCCTGCAACGCCGCCATCGAGACCATCGCCCGCCACCCCCCGGAACACCGCCAGCGGCCGGATCTCCGGACTCGCCTCCAGCATCGGAACCACCTCCGACTCGAACATCCCCGGCAACGGGTCCAGACGACGCCGACCCCGCGGCTCCCCTCCGGGCGCCCTTCCTTCAACAACCGGTAGCCGCGCGCTCGGCTGATCCCCGCCCGCGCCGCCACCGCGACCGAACGCCCTCCTCGCTCCGCCATGAAGATCCTCTCCTGATGATGGGTGATGTGTCGGCCCGGCATCGCTCACCTCCGATGCGGGAGGATCCTGCGCCGTAGCCACCCCGATCCCAGCGGAGGAGCCCCGGTTCCCCGCGCCTCAGCCCCGCTAGGTCGCCATCGCCGTGAACCTCCTTCACTGGACGCTCACGACTCCCCGAACGTCGGACTCCGTCTCACTCTGTTTTGTCGCGCACGGATCCGGTCACTCGGCAACTCTCCCATCGCTTCGCCAATCCGTGGCTACATGCCTCACCTCAGGCAAGGGATCGCCCTTTCCGAGTTCCAGCCATCTCCGAACGATGTCGGGCGCATCCGAGCGTTCCGCCGCGATTGCTCGCGCGACGCGAACGCACCGCCATCGCGTGAGCGGAATGTCCAGACCATCGGTACCCGCAGTTTCCCGGTCGTACCGCAATTGCTCAAGAAGGTATCCCATTCCCGTAACGACGAGATCGCGAATCACATCCCGGTGATCGGTGCGGCCCTGCTCAAAAATCCATTTGGCCACATCAAGGGCTGCCCCCGCCGCCTGTCGCCTGACGGCGACCGCCACCCCAACTTCTCGCACCCATTGCTCCAGAGGAGAAGGCGGCGATTCGTCCGATCGCGGTTCAAGCCAGATACGCAAGGCACCGAACGCGCTATTGGCCATCCGGACATCGTCGGACGCAAGACCCTTCTTCATGGTCACGTCGATGTCGTCGAGCAGTTCCGGGGCGGATCTCCAGATTCCGGGCAGCATTCCGAAGGCCGGAATCCCTTTCTCGTCCAATTGCGCGTCGTGCAGATCTTTCACCTTCTGATTCAGCGCCTGGGCAAGCGAAGCGGGTACGCGCACCTCGGACAGCAGGAACCCGAGACCGCGAATTGCGCCCGCTAGGGACTGTCGAACCGGCGCGACAAAGAAGTCAGGTATGTCCTTCGGAAAACGCACGCTCGTCTTCGTCCACTGATCTACTATCCCCGTAACAAAAGTCTTCTCGGAAGACGACAACGCGAGACTCTGTGAGTGATGGCGTAGAAAGGCGACTGCGTGCCCCGCTTGGTGAAGAACGTCATCAGCCCGATGCGGGTCCATGTGAGTCACGGGAAGGCCCACTGCACCACTTCCATCCATACCGGACAATATGGCCTGCGAACTGTCGCCGGTCAACCATTTTCGCCCGAACGCTCGCCTCCCCATGCCCTGACGTGGTTCAGGCAGGACGACAAACACATAGTCAGGCAGGCCCGTCCCGACCGGGAGAGATCCATCGCCGGGGGCATCCGTACCCCACCAGCCCTCCGCCACTTGAGCCACTTCAGGTGGAGTCAACAGCCCCCAGTCAGCAATCCTGCCCAGCCGCCGGGACGCACGTTCACGTGTGACGCCACCTTGTGTGGCCGCCCGAACGAGAGTCCCAATCACTCTCACCCAACGCGTCTCGTTCTCCGGTGTTCGCTCCGGTGGTCGTTCCAAGTCCCAGAGAAGGTCGGCCGGTTCCGGATGCTTGGACACTACATCCATCTCGCGGTCCCTCGGGATCTGGGTCTCGAGGATATCCAATACCACTTCTTCTGCATTACGTGATCGCATGGTCTCCCATGAGCGCCGCAACAGGTTGCCCAATGACTCGTGCAGCCAAAAGTGCATCGAACGTGCGTGCAACTTGAGCCCCTCTTGGAGCGCTCGCTCTGCCTCTTCATGGTCCACTCGCAGAATTAGGCGTGACCATCCTTCCAGCGCAACTCCGGCACGCCGCGCCCATGGAATGCGCTCGCCCCGCACGTTCGCCTCAACTCTGCTGATGGCGTGAAGGGCCAACCTCTTCACCGCGTCGCACAACCGTCGTGCCTTCCGCCTTGGCAACGCCGCCGTGCGTTCACGCGACAAGACACGCTGAAGGAACTCGTCAGTGCCCCCAGATGCGGCCCGAAGAACAAGGCGGATTGCCAGTTGCGGATCGACGGCTGCCAAACGCTCGGCCGACAGCCGTAGCAACGAGCCTGCGACATCGAACGAGTCTACAGCATTCGGGAGACCGGCGACCTCGGTCAGCCGCACACTCTCATAGGCCGCAGCAAATCTTTCGCTGTCGAAGCGGTACCAGCGCCCGCCACTGCGCTGAACACCCAGGTCGAAGCCCGGTGTGGCCTTCGCGTTGCTGTTGCCTTGCTCCAAAGCGTTCCGTAGATCCCACACGTCCGGAGCATCGCACTGCATGGGTGCGAGATGGCGCCACCGCTCACGAAAGTCCGTGAGGTTGTTCAAGGAAATCGTACTCCACAGGGCCCACCCTTCCCGAGCCACTGTAGTGAAGTCTTGTCCCGACCGCGGTGCCGCCCTGATCTCCACCATTGCCTCTTCAACCAGAGTGGCCGCTTCTTGGTCTCTCCCAAGGTCTCTCAGAAGAGCGCTCTTGCGCAGCTTCCACATAGGGTCGACGTCGCTTGGATTCCATCGGTCGAGAAGTTGCTCCAGTCTCTTGTAGTCGAGCTCCCAAAGTGACCACAAGCAACGCTCGTGGTGAATCCGTTGGGCGACCTCGAGATCATCGCTCATGCACGGTGCGAGCCGCTCCAGCCGATCCTCCAATCCGTCAGCATCAAGCCGATAGCGCGCAGCCGTCAGGAGAGACAGGGCCACCTCGCTCCACTTGGCACGAATCCTCGTCCACTTGGCTTCGGACACGTCCTCGGTGCCAACCGCTCGCGTCTCGCAATCGATGGCATCCAGCACTTCAGCGGCCGCCGTTTCCAAAGCCTTCGGTGGTCGCGCTAGCGATTTCTCAAATCGCCAGAGGACTTCAAAAATGACGTCCAGACGCTCCAACCACTCCAAGCGGGGGAGAACACGGAGAATAAACGGAGTCCAGTGCTCAACTGCTCTCCGCTGGGTGGATCGCTTGCTTTGAGGAAAGACGAGCCAGCCGGGATAGCACTTGCGATTCTGCCGCCACGCATCCACGGCCCTAGCCACTTTACGCTTGTCGGCCTCAATTGATTCTTCCTGTGGAGGATTCATACTGGGCTCTGCAACCGGGCAGGTCGAGTGGCGCATCGCAACGGGATCGATGAGCGGATTGATCCTCTTCGGCGTCGGTGGCGGCTCTGGCCACCGGGTCTGAACATATGGCTTACCGCATTCCAAGGAGGTCAGGATCCATTCCGTCGCCAACTGATGGCGTAGGGGCTCTGGCCAGCGGCCGATTCTCGGGTGTCTTGCGAGGTCAATGGGGATTACGTTGCGTACCGATTCGAGCATCTGACGGCGGGAGCGCGACATGCCTAGATAGCCGGCGAGATAGATCTTGGGAGCGGCCTCGCCAAGGTTGTCGCGAACCCAACCGGACCAGTGCAGGAAGTTCGGGTCGTCACCGGAAAACCCTAGAAGAAGGACCAAGGTTGTCATCATTGCTTGCTGCACAGTGTTCACGAAGGGCGCATGTGTGCGCGGATATGTGCGATACGAATCCTCCGTGAGGATCAATGGAGGGTCCGGCAGAGATCCGTGCAACTTGACGATGCGGGGACGACTGTGCTGCGGAAGGTCACTTCGGGCGCGGACGACGGAATATGCGCGCTCGGGGACCTGACCTCGCGCCCGTTCAAGGAGCGTATCCCAGTTCGTGGTGAAGATGTCGCGCCATGGCATTTGGAGAAGACGCCGGTGGAATGCACCGGGACGATAATCGAGATCGGCGATCGTTCTCTGCAGGATTTGATGCAGTTTGGTCTCTCCGCACTCTACCGCGTACTCCTGAGCCAGTCGTTCGGGAGGCTCACGACGATCGGGATCTTGAGGGTAAAGCTCTTGGCCAAGCCGGGCGGCGATGTCCTCAAGCATGGGCATCGGCGACCCCTTCGGCCCCTTGGGCCGGGCGTTCCTGCTGAACCCGCTGCCCACTATGACCGATGCGCCCGCACCGGCAGTGTC
The DNA here is from genome assembly GCA_022822745.1 of Acidobacteriota bacterium. GTDB lineage: Bacteria > Acidobacteriota > Vicinamibacteria > Marinacidobacterales > Marinacidobacteraceae > JAJEAO01. Next base: position 51,028 of record JAJEAO010000102.1, on the reverse strand, counting down.
CCAGAGTGCTTCGGTAACGTGATCCATACGGAGTTGGTCAGGGAAGGTCATGTGTCGGCATCCTCGGGAAACGCACTTGCCACCGTCAATCTATGCGCGAATTTAGGTGACGGTAGGGGTGGCGGATCGTGGGAGTTTAACAGATTCCACACTTCCAAGAAGGAGTGATGCGCCACGAAGAAGATTAGTCGGGAACCCAGGGTGTCGCCACCGGAGATCCCGTGGGGCGTCGAGGACGTGCTCGCCGAAATTCTGCGGCGCGGAGCGCGGGACTTGGTCCCGTCCGCGGTGGAGGCGGCGCAGAGCGTGCTGGTGGAGTCGTTCCAGAGCCCGCGCCTCCCGGCCGATCGGTTGTGGCGCGTCAATCAGGATGAGACGAGCGCGACAAACAGGATGAGACGGAGTGGGACGGTCGGTGGAGTCGTGAGCGTCCGGTGGAGGGGGTTGACGACGATGGCGACCGGGCGGGGCCGAGGCGCGGGGAACCGGGGCTCCTCTGCCGGGATCGGGGTGGTTACGGGGCAAACTCCTCCCGCATCGGGAGGAGAGCGATGCCGGGCCGACACAACACGCATCATCAGGAGAGGATCTTCATGGCGGAGCGAGGAGGGCGTTCGGTCGCGGTGGCGGCGGCGCGGGCGGGGATCAGCCGGGCGAGCGGCTACCGGTTGTTGAAGGAAGGGCGTCGGGAGGGGGCGCACGAGGAGTGGAGACGGCGGAGCCTTGATGGTCGTCACTACGTCTACATGTGGGCGGACGGGATCTACCTTCAGGAGCGTAATGAGGAGGATCGGTAGTGCGTTCTGGTGGTGATCGGGGCGACGCCGGAAGGTCGGAAGGAGCTGATCGGCTCTCAGATGGGGTTCCGGGAGAGCGCGCAGAGCTGGCGGGATCTTCTGGCCGACCTGAAGGAGCGCGGTCTGGCGGAGGCGCCGCAGCTGGCCATCCTGGACGGGGCGCTGGGCTTCTGGAAGGCGCTGGACCAGGTCTTCCCTTCGACCGGTCGGCAGCGCTGCTGGGTGCACAAGACGGCGAACGTGCTCGGGAAGCTGCCCAAGTCGTTGCAGCGGAATGAGAAGCAGGAGCTGCGGGAGGTCTGGCTGTCGCCGGATCGAGCGAGGGCAAAGGCGGCGCTGAAGCGGTTCCGGGCCAAGTATGGGGCGAAGTATCCGGCGGCGGTGACGTGCCTGATGGAGGACCGCGCCGAGCTGCTGGCGTTCTACGCGGTCCCGGCGGAGCACTGGCGGCACGTTCGGACGACCAGCCCCCACCGGGATAACTGACCGATCGAGAGCGTGTTCGCGACGGTGCGCCACCTGACGGTTCAAAGCAAGGGATGCCGGTCACACCGGGCGGCGCTGGCGACGGTGTTCAAGCTCATCAAGGCGGCGAGCCGGAAGTAGCGGCGTCTGAACGGCCATGAGAAACTGCCCCAGCTGATCACGGGCGTCACCTTCGAGGATGGCGTAAGGGTTGAGGACGAAGGAAACCGCGCCGCCGCCTGATCATGCTGTCCCCCACTTCCGACCATGGCTCTTCAGGGGGTCATGGGGGCGTGCATCGGCCCGGTGCCACACCAGATGGTTGACCGATGACAAAGTCACCGGAACTGGCGACGCGCGAGTTCGTGCCGCTGGTCGCGCTGCTGCTGTCGCTGGTCGCGCTCTCGATCGACGCCATGCTCCCGGCGCTGCCCGCGATCGGACGGGACCTGGGGGCCACGGGCGCCAACGACGCGCAGTTCGTGATCACCGCGCTGTTCGTCGGACTGGGCGTCGGACAGGCGATTTTCGGCCCGCTCTCGGACCGCATCGGACGAAGGCCCGCGATCCTGCTGGGCCTGATCCTGTTCATGGCGGGCTGCGTGGTGAGCCTCCTCGCAGCCACCTTCCCGCTGATGATCGGGGGGCGCATCCTCCAGGGCTTCGGGGCCGCCGCGCCTCGCATCGTGACGCTGGCGATGGTGCGGGATCAGTACGGAGGTCGGAGGATGGCCCGGATCGTCTCGTTCGCGCTCGCGGTCTTCATCCTCGTTCCCACGGTGGCGCCGGCGCTGGGACAGGGCCTTCAGGCGCTCGGAAGCTGGCGGACGATCTTCGCGGCGTTCCTCGCGATCGCCGCCGTCGCCCTCGCCTGGTTCGCCGCGCGGCAGCCGGAGACGCTTTCGCCCGATCTCCAGCGACCGCTCCGGGCGCGGGATCTCGGTCGGGCCGTGCTCGAGGTGCTCCGCATCCGCGCTGCGCTCGGCGCCACTCTCGCCATCGGCTTCGTCTTCGCCCCGTTCATCGCCTACCTGAGCTCCGCCCAGCAGATCTTCCAGGAGGCCTACCGAACCGGGACGATGTTCCCTTTCTGGTTCGGTGTGCTCTCGCTCGCCATCGGCGCCGCCTCCCTGCTGAACGGGCGTCTCGTCATGCGTTACGGGATGGCTCGGCTCACTGTGGCGGCGGCCATCGGCATGACGCTGGTCTCCGGCGCCGGGTGGGCGCTCGCGACCGCCTGGGACGGCTTGCCGCCGTTCGGCTGGTTCCTTGCGGCTCTGGTCGCGGTGTTCCTCGCGCTGGGGCTCCTGTTCGGGAACCTGAACGCGCTGGCGATGGAGCCACTGGGCCACATCGCCGGATTGGGAGCCGCCGTGGTCGCCTCGCTCTCCATGCTGCTCTCGGTGCCTCTGGGCGCCTGGGTGGGACAGGCCTTCGACGGCGCCGTGTCCATGCAGATGGCGGCGTTCACCGGCTTCGGCGCCGCGACCCTGGTCGCGGTGCTGTGGGCCCGGGAGCGCCCGGCGGACGAGGACCACGGCTGACGCGTCCGAGCCCGTGTACCATGGATGGGCTACCGACCGGCCGGTTCGCAGCCTCCGTCATTCATGATCCTGTCGTTGCGGCGCGCCGCGGGCCGCTGCCTGATCGTCCCCTTCCTGCTTCTGCCGGGGCTGTCCGGGCCAGCGGCCGCGCAGGACGACGAGTCCCGCTTCCTGAACCGCATCCGGCGGCTGACGGTCGAGGGCGCCCGCGCCGGCGAGGGCTACTTCTCTCCCGACGGGCGGGAGATGGTGTTCCAGTCGGAGCGCGAACCCGGGAATCCGTTCTTCCAGATCTACTGGATGTCCCTCGAGACCGGAGACATCCGGCGGGTCTCGCCCGGGATCGGCAAGACCACCTGCGCCTTCCTCTCCGGGAAGAACGGCGACATCCTGTTCGCTTCCACCCACCTCGATCCGCGTTCGCTGGAGCTCCAGCAGGAGGAGATCGCGTTTCGGGAGAGCGGGCGGGAGCGCCGCTACGCGTGGGACTACGACCCGGCCATGGACATCTTCGTCGAGCAGCGATCGGACGGCGAGCTGGTCCGGCTCACCGACGCCCGCGGCTATGACGCCGAGGCGAGCTACTCCCCGGACGGCGAATGGATCGTCTTCACTTCGAACCGACCCATGTTCGAAGAGGCGCTGAAGGGACGCGAGGCCCGACTCGCCGAGGTGGATCCCTCGTATTTCGCCGAGATCTACCGGATGCGCGCCGACGGGAGTGGGCAGGAGCGGCTCACCAGCGTCCCTGGCTACGACGGAGGCCCCTTCTACTTCCCCGATGGTTCCCGGATCGTGTGGCGCCGTTTCTCCGAGGACGGCCTGATCGCCGATGTCTGGACGATGAACCCGGACGGCTCGGACCCGCAGCGGGTCACGGATTTCGGCGCGATGAGCTGGGCCCCCTACGTTCACCCCTCGCTCCAGTACATCCTGTTCGCCTCGAACAAGCTCGGTTTCTCCAACTTCGAGGTGTACATGGTGGATCTCGCCGGAGAGAAGGAGCCGGTCCGGGTGACGACGTCCGACGGGTTCGACGGGCTCCCGGTGCCGACGCCCGACGGGAACGGGCTGGCCTGGACGTCGGGCCGTCACGGCGGGCCGGGAAGCCAGATCTACCTCGCCGACTGGGATCACGAGGCGGCTCTCGAAGCCCTGCGCTCCGCGCCCCTGCGCGGGAGCCGCTGATGCCCGCCGGGCCTCTGGAGCCGCGGTCCGTGAGCTGCCAGAAGCTGGTCCACCGGCTCGCCAATCTCGTTCCCCTCGAAGCTCGGACGAATCGGCGGATCGGCAATCTCGACTCTGCGGAAAAGGTGGCAGCCCATGCCGAAAGCGCGTACGCCATGACCCGGGCGGTGGCGGCGATGGCGCCCGAGGAGTGGACGCCGGCGCTTCTCGAGCACCGGCAGCGGTGGATGGCGAAGCGGGCGGCGACCCTCTGGAGATGCGATCTTGACTGATTCCCTGACCCCCTTCTTCCGCGCCGCCCGACGGCTTCGCGCTGCCGCGGTCGCCGCGCCGCTCGTCTTCGTCGCCCCCTTCGCCGGCGCCCAGACCGCGGACGAGGTGCGCGCCGATGTGCTCGCGCTGACCGCGCCCGGCACGAACGGCCGGGCGGTCGGTTCTCCGGGCGCGGCGCAGGCGCGGCGCTACCTGATCGCCGAGCTCGCCGCCGCCGGAGCGCAGCCGCTGCCGGGACGCGGCCAGCTCGGGATTCCCTTCTCGTTCGTCGAGCGGGTGGACGATCGCGGCTCGATGCTGCGCGCCGGGGGGCACCGGCGTTTCGGCAGCGACCAGGTGCGGGCGCTCGCGTTCTCCGAGTCGGGCGAGGTCCGCGGCGAGCTCCACTTCGTCGGCTACGGGATCCGCCTCCCGGAGGGCGCGGAGGTCCGCTACGACAGCTACGCCGGTCAGGAGGTGCGGGACAAGGTCGTGCTCGCGCTGCGGTACTTCCCGGACGGGGCGGAGGGGGACGAGCGTTCCCTGTTCCAGCGCCATTCCGGCCTGCGCGCCAAGGCCATCGCCGCCCGGGAAGCGGGCGCAGCGGGGCTCGTGATCGTGAGCGGCCCGCGGTCGCCGAACCCGGGCGAGCTGGCGCCGGACGGTTTCGACATCGCGGCGCCCGGAGGGCAGGGGATCGCCGCGGTTTCGGTGGATGGCCCCGCCGGGGAGAGCCTCTTCGCCGGGAGCGGAAGGGAACTCGAAGCGGTGCAGCGCTCGCTCGACGGCGGGGATCCGCTGGACGGGTCGTTCCCGCTGCCGGGCGTCGCGACCCTGACCGTGGACCTCGAGCGGGTGCGCGGAACCGGGGCGAACGTCGTGGGGATCCTGCCGGCGGCGGACGGCGGCTTCGCGCCGCCCTGGATCGCGATCGGAGCCCACTACGACCACCTCGGGATGGGCGGGTCCGGTTCGTTGAACCCCCACGGGCCGCCGGAAGTCCATCCGGGCGCCGACGACAACGCCTCCGGCACCGCCGCGGTCCTCGCGATGGCCCGTCAGGTCGCCGAGACCCCGCTGGCCCGGCCGCTCCTCGTCGCGTTCTGGTCCGGCGAGGAGTCCGGACTCCTCGGCTCGACGGCGTTCGTCCGGGACGAGATCGTCCCGGCGGAGCTGCTCGCCTATGTCAACCTCGACATGGTGGGCCGTCTCGAAGACAACCGGCTCACCGTCCAGGCGCTCGGGTCCTCTCCCGTCTGGCCCCGGATCGTGGAGCGGGCCAACGTTCCCGGAGGCTTCGACCTCGCTCTCGGCGACGACCCCTACCTCCCCACGGACTCTTCGGCCTTCAACAGCGCGGGCGTGCCGACGCTGAATCTCTTCACCGGGACCCATCCCGACTACCACCGGCCCACGGACACCGCGGACCGGCTGAACTACGAGGGTCTGGCGCGGGTGGCGCGGTTCGCCGGGCTCGTCGCCCGCCGGGTCGCCGACCTGGACGAGGCCCCGGCCTTCGTGCGGGTGGAACGCTCGCCGGATCAGACGCCCGCCCGCGCCTCCATGACCGCGTACACCGGGACGATCCCGGAGTACGCGACCGAGGTGGAAGGGTTGCTTCTCGGTGGCGTCATGGCGGGGGGGCCGGCGGAGGCGGCCGGCCTGGCGAAGGGCGATGTGATCGTCGAGTTCGGGGGGACTCCGGTGCTGAACATCTACGACTACATGAACGCCCTCGCGGGGGTCCGGATCGGGGAGCCGGTGACGGTCGTCTATCGGCGTGACGGCGAGCGGCGCACGACCACGCTCACGCCGACGCCTCGCCCGTGAAGAAGGGCCGCGCCGCGGTTCCGGGATCCCGGGTCCGCAACTTCTGCATCATCGCCCATGTGGACCACGGGAAGTCCACGCTCGCGGACCGGTTGATCCAGCGCTGCGGCGGCGTCAGCGATCGGGAGTTCCGCGACCAGTTGCTCGACTCCATGGACCTCGAGCGCGAACGCGGCATCACGATCAAGTCGAACACGGTCTCGCTGTTCCACATCGGGCCGGACGGCGAGACCTACCAGTTGAACCTGATCGATACGCCGGGCCACGTGGATTTCTCGCACGAGGTTCGCCGCTCGCTCATGTCGTGCGAGGGAGCGCTGCTGCTCGTGGACGCGGCGCAGGGAGTGGAAGCGCAGACGGTGGCGAACTACTTCGTGGCGATGGAGTACGACCTCGAAGTCGTGCCGGTCATCAACAAGGTGGACCTCCCCGCCGCCGACCCCGAGCGGGTCATGGAGGAGATTGACGACGAGCTCGGCCTCGACCCGTTCTCCTCGATCCTGGCCTCGGCGAAGACGGGGCTGGGGGTGGAGGAGGTCATCGGGGCGGTGGTGGAACGGATCCCGCCGCCCTCGGGGGAGGAGGAGGCGCCGCTGCGGGCGCTCATCTTCGACGCCCAGTACGACGCGTTCCGCGGGGTCGTCCTGCTGCTCCGGATCGTGGACGGATCCATGCGCCGGGGCGACCGGGTGCGGCTGATGCGCGGCGAGCGGGACTACCAGGTCGAGGAGGTGGGCCGGCTCGGGCTTCGGCGGGAGCCGGTGGATCGGCTGGGGGCGGGTTCCGTGGGCTACGCGATCTGCGGGATCCGCCGGATCCGGGAGATCGCCATCGGGGACACCGTGATCGCCGGGGGAGATTCCGCCGCCGAACCTCTCCCCGGATATCGCGAGGCCCGGCCGGTCGTGTTCTCGTCGGTGTACCCGATGTCCACCGACGACTACGGCGTGCTCGAGAAAGCGCTCGGCAAGCTGGCCCTGAACGACCCGGCGCTCACCTACGAGCGCGAGTCCTCCACCGCGCTCGGATTCGGCTTTCGCTGCGGGTTCCTGGGGCTGCTCCACCTCGATGTGGTCCAGGAGCGGCTCCAGCGCGAGCACGGCCTGTCGCTGCTGCTCTCCGCGCCGAGCGTTCGCTACCACGTGAGCACGAAGGTCGGCGAGGTCCACTCGATCGAGAACCCGGCGCACTACCCCGATCCGGCGCAGATCCTCGGCGCCGAGGAGCCGTTCATCCGGGCCACGATCCTGATCCCGGACCGCTCGGTGGGCCCGGTCATGGAGCTCCTCGCGGAGAGGCGGGTGGCGAAGACCGGCATGAACTACCTCTCGTCGCGGCGGGTGGAGATCCACGCCGAGCTGCCGCTCGCGGAAGTGCTGTTCGACTTCCACGATCGGCTCAAGACCGTGACCCACGGCTACGGCAGCTACGACTACGAGCTCCTCGACTACCGCGCGACGAAACTGGTCAAGGTTGACATCCTCGTCAACGGCGACCGCGTGGATGCGCTGAGCCAGCTCGTCCACGAGACGAAGGCCCGCCCCCGGGCGCTGGCCTACTGCGAGCGCCTCTCCGAGGCGATCCCGATGCACAACTTCAAGATCGCGGTGCAGGGCGCGATCGGCGGAAAGATCATCGCCCGCACGAACATCCGGGCGCTTCGCAAGGATGTCACCGCGAAGTGCTACGGCGGCGACATCACCCGGAAGCGCAAACTGCTCGAGAAGCAGAAGGAAGGCAAGCGTCGGATGAAGCAGGTCGGGAACGTGCAGATTCCGCAGTCGGCGTTTGTCGCCGTCCTGAAGTCGAGCCCCGGCGCGTGAGGGGCTCCCCGGACCGGGGCGATCCGGGGATCTATGTCCATGTCCCGTTCTGCCGGCGGATCTGTCCCTACTGCGACTTCGCGGTGACGCCGCGCGGGCGGCGCGGCAGCGAGCGCACCGCCCGGTACCGCACGGCGCTCCTCGCCGAGATCGCCCTCCGGGCGGCGCCGCTCGGCGCGGACACGGTCTATTTCGGGGGCGGAACGCCGTCCCTGCTCCCCCCGGACGCGGTCCGCGAACTCGTCGCGTCGCTCGTTGCCGCCGGTCTCGCCGCGCCGGCCCCGTTCGTGATCCTCGAAGCGAATCCCGAGGATCTGGTCCGGGACGAGGGACTCGCGCGGGCGTGGGCGGCGGCCGGGGTCTCCGGGGTCAGCCTCGGAGCGCAGTCCCTCGACCGCGACCGGCTGCGGTTCCTCGGCCGGCTCCACTCGCCGGACGACGTCCGCCGCGCCGCGGCGATGCTGCTCGACGCCGGGATTCCCTGGCGTTCCATGGATCTGATCTACGGCGACGCGGCTCAGTCTTCCGCCGCGCTCGAGGCCGAACTCGAAGCCGCCGCCGGGCTGTCCGGCCTGACGCATCTCTCGGTCTATGAGCTCACGATCGAGGCCGGAACGCCCTTCGGGCGCCGCGCCGCCGCCGGGGAGCGCCTGATCTCCGCGGAGACCGCAGCTCTCTTCCGCTCGGTCCACGAGACGCTGGCCGGGGTCGGCTTCGTCGCCTACGAGGCCTCCAGCTTCGCCCGCTCGAAACGGGACCGGTCGCCCCACAACCCCAAGTACTGGACCGGCGCCGCCTACCTCGGGCTGGGTCCGTCGGCCCACTCCTTCGATCCGGACCGCCGGGCGCGAAGCTGGAACCACCGGACGATCGCGCCCTGGCGGGACGCCGTGCTTCGCGGCGAGCTCCCCGTCGAGGGCGCGGAGGTGCTCACCGCCCGCGAGCGAGCGCTCGAGACGGTGTTCCTCGGGCTCCGGACCGTCGCCGGACTGGATCTCGACGCCTTCGCCGCGGCGTGGGGCGACGCGGTCGTTGCGGCGAATCGGGACCGGTTCCGTCGCTGGGAGGCGTCGGGACTGGTCCGGACCGGGGGTGGTCGGCTGGCGCCGACGCTCGACGGTCTCGCCGTGGGCGACGCCCTCGCCCGCGAAGTGGACCTCGGTCTGGTGGCGGACGAACGGGCCGCGGCCGCCTGATGACGGCGCGACCGAAGACCGGCGCCCGGATCGCCCCGGTGGCGTCGGGCCCGCTCGGCTACGGACGGATCCTCCGGATGTGGCTGCCCATGGCGGCGACCTGGTTCATGATGTCCATGGAGGGGCTGCTGATCGCCGTCCTCGTGGGCCGGCTACCCGACGCCACGGTGAACCTCGCCTCCTACGGGGTGGCGTTCGCGTTCGCGCTCATCATCGAGTCGCCGATCATCATGCTGCTCAGCGCTTCGACCGCGCTGTGTTCGGACCGGCAGGCGTTCCACGCGCTGCGGCGTTTCGGGGCGGCGCTGAACCTGGGGATCACGGCGCTCGTCGTCGTCGCGGTCCTGTCGCCGCTCTACCCGTGGGTGGCCCGGGATCTCATGCAGCTCGAGCCGGAAGTGGCCGAGCTCAGCCGGTGGGCGCTCGTCGTGCTGATCCCGTGGCCGGCGGCGATCGGGTACCGGCGCTTCTACCAGGGCATTCTCATCCGCGAGGGCCACACCCGGCGGGTCGCCTACGGGACGCTGGTCCGCTTCACCGGGATGGCGATCACGGCGCTGGCGCTCTACCGGGCCGAGATCCCGGGGGCGCTGGTGGGTTCCGCGGCGCTCTCCGTGGCGGTTCTCGCCGAGGCCGTCGCCACCCGGGCGATGGTCGCGGCCGGAGTCCGGCGGGTGGAGGCGACGCCCCACGAAGGCGACCCGCTCACCACGGGGCAGATCCTCCACTTCTACATCCCGCTGCTCGTCAGCTCGGTCGTCGCCCTCGCCATCCACCCGCTGGTGAACCTGTTCCTCGGTCACTCGCGCCTGGCTCTCGAATCCCTGGCCACCTATCCCGTCGTGGCGGCGCTGTCCTTCGTCTTCCGGAGCATGGGGCTCTCGTTCCAGGAGGTCGCGATCGCCACGATGGATGGAACCCGCGAGCGCCTCCGCCCCCTGGTGCGGTTCGCGGTCGCGCTCGGGCTGGTCGCGAGCGCGGCTCAGGGGCTTCTCGCCTTCACCCCTCTCTCCGGTCTCTGGTTCGGGGGGGTGAACGGACTCGAGGGCGGCCTCGTGGAGCTGTCCGTCGTGGCGTTTCAGGTGCTCATCGTGATGCCGCTGGCGTCGGTGCTGCTCGCCTACTTCCGGGCGCTGCTGGTGTGGGCCGGGGAGACCCGCGCGATCACCTGGGCGGGCATCATCGAGACGGGGGCGGTCGCCGCCATCCTGTGGCTGATGATCGAGCCGTGGGGGATGATCGGCGTCTTCGCCGCCTCGTGGGCGGTCCTCATCTCCCGCTTCGTGGATCTGGTCGCTCTCTACCGCTGGTCGGTCCCGGTGGTCCGCCGCCTCGCCTGACCGCGCTCCGTCCGGGTCCGGCCCCTCGACCTCAGGTGGAGTTCTCGCCCGGGAGTGACTCGGCGAGGGACACCTCGCGGCCGAGGCGGGAGGAGCATCGGATCGCCTGAACGACCCGCAGCGATCGCAGCGCTTCCTCGCCGGTGAGCACCGGGTCGCGTCCCGTCCTGACCGCGTCGGCCATGTCCCGGAGCTGGATCCGGTGGCGCGTCTGCGGGTAGGCCCACGGGTCGTCGGTGTCCACCCAGTCCGTCGTCTCGGGGAGGCCGGAGGGACCGGGGACGCCGTCCACGTCCCATACGAGGAAGCGGTCGTACTGCGCGTTCGCCACCACGGTGCCCCGCTCGCCGTGGATCTCGAGCCGGGAGAGCAGCGCGGGGCGGATCGACGTCGTGCTCGTCACGGTCCCGAGCGCGCCGCTCTCGAATCGGAGGAGCGCCACCGCGGTGTCCTCGACCTCGATGGCGTGGCGTTTCGTCGCGATCCGGCCGGTCACGGAAGCGACCGGTCCGACGAGGTGCTGCAGCAGATCCACGATGTGGATGGCCTGTGTCATCAGACAGCCGCCGCCTTCGAGCGCCTCGGTCCCCCGCCAGGCCGCGCTCGCGTAGTAGGCGGCGGTCCGGCTCGACTTGTCCACCGCATCGGCCAGGTAGATCTCGCCGAGACCCCCGTGGCGGAGCAGCGTTCCGAGTTCGCGGGCGACCCGGCCGAACCGCATCTGGAAGATCACCCCGAGCCGCACATCGGCCGCGCGACATGCGCGGATCATCCGGTGCGCCGCCTCGAGATTCGCCTCGAGCGGTTTCTCGACCAGCGCGTGCTTCCCGGCCTCCGCCGCCGCGATCGTCATCCCGGCGTGGAGTCCGGTGGGCGCGAGGACGCAGACCACGTCCACCTCCCGATCCCGCGCGAGTTCGCGGTAGTCCGTGGTCCAGCGCCGGGCGCCGTGCTTCGATGCGAACGCCGCGGCGCGCTCCGGATTGCGCGAGCACACCGAGACCAGCGAGGCGCCCTCCACGAACCGCAGTTCCGAAGCGACGAACCCGCCGGACATGCCCGTCCCGATGAGCCCGAACCCGACCGTCCGCAAGTCTTGACCGCTGCTGTCTGCCATGGAGGCCCACGGTAGCAGGCGCGGCGCACCGGTCGGATCGGCAGTCCCGGGCGTACCTATACTGCCGTCCGTCGAGCGCCTCTGAGGGGATCGCGCCGACAGGAGGTTCATGATGCCCGACCGCTCCCCGATCGCCGATGGCCTGGGTGGCGCACCGCCGGAAGCCGCGGTTTCAGCGCCGCTCGAATCGGATGAAGAGATCGAGGATCCTCGGGACGACGATGAAGCACTGGATCCGCAGGTGGGATACAACATCACGAGTTACGGTGCCGATTTCTCGGTGGACGGTTACCTGAAGCGGCTTGATCGTGGCGATATGTTCATTCCCGAGTTCCAGCGCGACTTTGTATGGACGAAGACGCAGGCCTCGCGATTCATCGAGTCCCTGATCCTCGATCTTCCGGTCCCCGGTTTCTTCCTGTTTCGGGAACCCGATACGAGGAAGCTCATGGTCGTGGACGGTCAACAGCGGCTTCGAAGTCTGGAGTTCTTCCAGCGCGGCATCCTGAGAGGAAAGCCGTTTCGCCTCACCGGCGTCACGAAGGATCTTCAGGGGCGGACATGGGACGGGCTCTTTTCGGTGGAGAGACGGGCGCTTGAGGATGCCATAATTCACGCCACGATCTTTCAGCAGATCGAGCCGTCAGATGATCGAACTTCGGTGTACGAGGTGTTCCAGCGGCTGAACACTGGAGGGACTGCGCTTCAAGCACAGGAAGTGAGAACCTGTGTCTATCGGGGGCGTTTCGTTCATCTATTGAGTGTTCTGAACGAGGATACGAACTGGCGAGACCTGTTCGGACAGACTCACAGCCGCAAGAAGGACCAGGAGACCATCCTGCGGTTCCTCGCGCTCCACGACTGTCGCGACGATTATGAGCGCCCGATGAAGCGCTTCCTGAACCGCTTCATGGCGCGTCACCGAAACCTGAATGAGGAAGAAGCGAATCGGATGAGCTCCCTGTTCAGAGAGACCGTCGACGTCGTGAATCGTGTGCTGACTCGGGAATCGTTTCGTCCAAGGCGCGCGCTCAACGTTGCCGTCGCGGAAGCGGTGCTGCTCGGAGTCTCACATCGCCTCGCTCGAGGTCCGATCGAGGACGAAGCAGGACTTCACAAGGCATGCCGAGTGATGATGGAGAGCCTGGAGGATAGAGAGCTCTACCAGGGCTCGACGACTCATCGGGACAGGCTGCAGGAACGAATTGACATTGCCGTAGAGTCCTTTGCTACGGTGCGATGAACCGTGAGTCGGCCCTTTGCGGCAAGATCGAGGCGGCCTGCAATGCGGCGCAAGAAGCAGGTATGGATTCAGAGCAGGAGGCTTGGCTGGCCGAGATCATGACGATCTGGACCTGCGCTTATCTGGAGCATGTCTTCCGGGCTCGCGTCGCGGAGTTCGCGAGGGGAGGCTCGGATCCCGCAACGGCGAACTACGTGCGAAACCAGATGGATCGCGTACGGAATCCAAGGGTCAGCAAGATGTGCGGGGTGCTCGGGGACTTCAATGACGAGTGGAAGAAGCGGTTCAGGGAGCGTGCAGGGCAACCGATGTTGGACAGTATCACCAGCATTGTCCAGCAGAGGAATCGAATCGCGCATGGAGAGAGAACTGATCTCACGGTGCGTCAGGTCCATGATCATTTCCGGGCCGTGCGCGATCTAGGGGACATTCTCGCCGCCGTTTTCGTGGTGTCCGATCGTGCGCAGAGACAGGCAGCGCGAATCCGTCACCCTCGGTAGGTTCGGGCGGAGATCGCGTCAGGTGGCGGTGGCGCGCGTTCGGCGGAACACTGCGTAGGCGGCGAGGCCGAGTCCGAGGAACCCCAGCGAGAACCAGACTCCGGAAACCGGCCCGGTCAAGAACAACCAGATCCAGAGCGCGAGCGAAAGCAGCGCCGGGATCGGATAGAGCCACATCCGGAACGGCTGGGGGATGTCCTTGCGGTAGCGCGCGATGAGCAGGACTGCAACGCACTGCCACGCGAAGCGCAGCAGGATCTGCACCTGCATCAGCCAGTTCACGAGCTGTCCCAGGCTGAAGAAGCAGAACGGGATCGCGGCGAGGATGAGCCACACGAGCGAGACGTGCGGAAAGCCCCGCTTCGGATGGATGCGCCCGAAGATGGCGAAGAACTGGCCGTCGCGGGCGGCGGCCCAGGGCATCCGGGAGTAGCCGAGGGCGAAGGCGAAAACGGAGGCAACGGCGACGAACAGGATGAGCGCGGTGATCACCGACCCCGCCATGCGCGCGAGCGCCGGATCCTCGACGGTGCGGGCGACGAAGATCGAAGCCAGCGTGGTGCTCCGGCCCGCTTCCTCCCACGGAATCGCCGCCAGCATCACCGTGCTCATCCCGACGTAGAGCAGCGCGACGACTCCGATCGAGAGCAGGATCGAGCGCGGGATGGTCTTCGACGGGTTCTTCACCTCTCCGGCGATGTTGCAGACCTGGTTGTAGCCCCCGAAGCTGTACATCGCGATCACGCCGGCGGCGCCGAGCGTCGGCAGGAAGCCAGCGTCCCACCCGCTCGGCGGCGTGATCGCCGGAAGGGCGGGGGAGTGGAGGAGCCCGGCCACGATGACCCACCCGGTCGTCGCGAGGACGAGCGCGAGCATCGCCTTCGAGAGGCGCTCCACCGATTCGATGTTCCGGTACAGCAGGAACAGGACGAGCAGGCAGACGCCCGCCGCGGCCAGGTCGTGGGACCAGCCGCTCATCGCCGGGAGGTAGTAGCCGAGGTAGTCGCTGAAGCCGACGGCTCCTCCGGCCAGCGAGAGTGGCGCGACCAGCAGGATGTGGAACAGGAACAGGAACGCCATGAGCCGCCCCAGGCCGAACGGCCGGAACGCCTCCCGGAGGTAGATGTAGGGGCCGCCGCTTCCCGGGAGCGCCGCCCCGAGCTGGGCGTACACCAGGCCGTCGGCGAGCGACAGCAGCGCCCCGAGCAGCCAGGCCCACAGGATGTGCGGCCCGTCCATCGCCGTCACCATGAGCGGGATCGTCAGGAACGGGCCGATCCCGACCATCCCGATGATGTTCGTCGCCGAGGCCCCGAGGAGCCCCATCCGTCGTTCGAGGCGCTCCGCGCCCCCCGCGCTGCTCATGGCGCGTAGCGTCTCACGGGTCCGCTCCGCCTCGACCTCAGGCGCGGGCCGCCTCGAAGGCGGTCAGGTTGCGGGTCGCCTCGCTGAACTCGACGCCGACGAGATGGATCGGCTCGCCACGGGAGCGGTACTTGTCCGCGTAGCCCTTCTCCTCGAGTTGCGCCAGCGCCGCGCCCGGGGTGGCCCGCTCGGCGACCTTGAACTCGAAGAGCCAGACCTGCCCTTCGTGAAGCGCGGCGAGGTCGAGCCGTCCGGCGGCCGAACTGTCCTCCACCCGCAAGTCCATCCCGATCGCCGCGAGGCAGGCATGGAAGACGCTGGCGTAGTACCCCTCGTAGCGGGCGATGCGGTTGCGGGTATGCCACTCGGAGGGGATCCCGGCGAAGAGCGCCCGGAATTCGGCTTCCAGCCCGGGGATATCGGCGGTCGCCAGCAGATCGTGAAGGCGGAACCGGCGCGCCGTCTCGGCCCCTCCCCCGCCCGTCAGACGTTCGAGGAGCTTGCCGTTCAGGCTCTGCCGCACTTCCCGGTTCGGATAGCCGAGTCGGTACCAGGTCCGGCCTGCCTTCCACGCCGATTCGTGGATCGTCAGGTAGCCGGTCTGGAACAGCAGCGCCTCGGGTGCGATGTCCTCGACGTCGAACGCCGAGAGGAGGGCGTCATCGGCGATCATGCCCTCGAGATCGAAGCTCGCCATCCCGCGACCTGCGAGCAGGTCGATCAGGAACGTCGGCGTCCCAGTCTCGAACCACCACGCCCCGAACTCGCGCCGGTCGAACAGCAGGAGCACATCGAACGGGTTGTACACGCGCTGCTCGCCGCGCCACGAGTAACCGTTGTACCAGTGGCGGACCTGCTCGAGGTCCAGCCCGACGAGCTCGGGGGCGAACACGGTCTCCAGATCCCGTTCGGTGAAGCCGCAGATGGACGAGTAGCGGGGGTCGAGGGTGATGTCTTGCAGGTTGTTCAGGCCGGAGAACAGGTTGACCTTCGAGAACCGGCTGACTCCGGTGAGCATGGCGAAGCGGATGTCGGCGTCGCAGTCCTTGATGACCGAGTAGAGACCGCGAAGGAAGTCGCGGTTGGCGCGGGCCGCCTCGGGCGTGCGGAGAGCATCGAGGATCGGCTTGTCGTACTCGTCCACGAGCACGACGACGCGCCGGCCGCGCGATTCGTGAAGGGCTCGCAGCAGGTCGGCGAACCGTCCCTCCGGCGTGAGGCCTTCGGGCGCTACTCCGTGCCGCGCTGCCTCGGAGGCGATCTGCTCCGAAGTCCGTTCCGCGACCGCCGACGGTCGGGTGAAGTTGCCACTTCCGAAGCTGAGCCGCACGACCGGGTGCGTCTTCGACCAGTCCCGGTTCTCGTGGATCGCGAGACCGCGAAAGAGCGTTTCCCGGCCTTCGAAGAGTTCCTTGATCGTGTCCAGGAGCAGGCTCTTCCCGAATCGCCGCGGCCGGGAGAGGAAGAAGCTCTTTCCGCTCCCCACCAGCCGCCCGACGTGGGCGGTCTTGTCCACGTAGTAGAAGTC
Organism: Acidobacteriota bacterium; assembly: GCA_022822745.1. Classification (GTDB taxonomy): domain Bacteria; phylum Acidobacteriota; class Vicinamibacteria; order Marinacidobacterales; family Marinacidobacteraceae; genus JAJEAO01. The sequence goes on along the minus strand of JAJEAO010000102.1, from coordinate 34,840 downwards.
TCCCTCGCGGATCTCGCGAAGTGTCTGAAGTCCGATCGGCAGGTTGCGTCGCGGAGAAGGCGCGTCGTCGGGCATGGGCGCAGGGGGAAATCCTGAGATGGACGGGTCCGGCCTCCCGGATCAGTCCCGGCCCGGCTGGCGGACGAGTCGGAGATAGGGCCTCGGGGCTTCCCAGCCGTCCGGGTACTTCTTCCGCGCCTCGTCGTCGGACACCGCAGGCACGATGATCACGTCGTCGCCATCCTTCCAGTTCACCGGAGTCGCCACCTGGTGGGCCGCCGTGAGCTGCATCGAGTCGAGCGCGCGCAGGACTTCGTCGAAGTTGCGCCCGGTGGTCATCGGATAGGTCAGGATCAACTTGATGCGCTTGTCCGGACCGATCACGAACACCGACCGCACCGTCATGTTCTCGGCGGCGGTCCGGCCCTTCCGGCCGAGAGCGTCCGGATGGATCATGTCGTAGAGCTTGGCGACGCGGAGCTCCTCGTCCCCGATCAGGGGATAGCCGACCTGGTGGCCCTGAGTCTCTTCGATGTCCGGGACCCACCGCGCGTGATCCTCGACCGGGTCCACGCTCAGCCCGATGATCCGGCAGTTGCGGCGCTCGAACTCGGGCTGGAGGCCGGCCATGGCGCCGAGCTCGGTGGTGCAGACCGGGGTGAAGTCCTTGGGATGGGAGAAGAGGATCGCCCAGCCGTCGCCGATCCAGTCGTGGAAGCGGATCGGGCCCTCGGTCGTCGGGGCGGTGAAGTCGGGGGCGATGTCGCCGATGCGGAGGCTCATGGATCTCTCCTCAGGAGTCGGAAGGGGTGGGGCCGAGTTCGGTGCGGAATCGGCCGGGCAGGGCGACCTCGAGGATCTCGAGGTCGTCCGAGGGATGGTCGAACCGGGCGGACTGTTTCGGCGGCAGGACGAAGGCGTCCCCGGCGGAAACACCCATGTCGGGGTGGCCGTCGCCGCGAAGCGTCATGGCGCCGGACCGGACGAATCCGAACAGGATGTCGCCTTCGTGACGCACGGAAGGCGGGGCCGGAGATCCCGGGATCCACCGGGCGACCCGGACCCCGGCGAGTCCCCGGGTGGCGTCGGCGATGCCGGTCTCGCGCGCCTCGAAGCCGGGGATCCGCCAGGGATCCCATCGCGCTCCCTCTTCCCGGTGGAGCACGAACCGGGTCCCGGCGAATTCCCGGTCGGGGCGGTGGCGCGGCGTGGGCAGCTCCATCTCGTGGTCCAGCGTGGTCAGGTGCTCCGCCGGGACGCCGATCTCGATCACTTCGACCCCGCCCGAGGCTTCCAGCACGCGGTGGCGGATCTCCGGCGGCTGGATCACGCAGTCCCCGGCCGCGAGGACGAACGGGGGGCCCTGGTCCTCGTACACCAGCCGGACCCAGCCGCGATGGCAGAAGATGAGCTGGAAGGCGACCGCGTGGTAGTGGACCGCGTCCGGGACCGGACCGGCTTCCTCGATCCGGATGTGGGATGCGATCATGGCGCCGCCGAGGCTGTCGGGCAGCAGATCCCGGTAGAGCATCCCCGCCCGGCCCACGCCCCAGCCGCCTTTCCGGAGTCGCTGAACGCCGAACTGGTGGACCGTCTCGGGGATCCGGAGCGTCGGGCTGGCGTCGCCGAGGGCGATCCGATGGCCGCCGGGCGTTTGTACTTCGGCGCCCGCGTGGCCAGCGCCCTCCGGCCCCTCGACTTCCAGCCGGATGAGGCCCGGCGCGAAGCTGGCGCTTCGCTCCAGCAGGATCGCGGCGCCGTGGCCCGAGATCGCTGCGAACGCCGGACGGTCGGCGGGCCAGATGCGGTCCAGCCGGAAGCCGAGCTGCCGGGTGAAGAACTTCAGGTCGGCGTCGAACGCGGTCGTCGGCAGCGCGACCGCGGCCCGCCGGATCCAGTCCGGGCGGATGGGGAGGGTGTCTTCGGGTTCCGGCATCGGGCGCCCGGATTATCCCCGGCTTCGCCCGCCGCCGTCACTCCACGCGGAGAGGGCGATCCTGCTTGTAGCTGGCCCAGGCGAACCAGTAGGCCACATGGCCGGGGAGACGCCGCAGCGCCTCGCCGTCCGGGCCGAGAAGCGCATCCTCGGTGATGCGCCAGGAGTTCCCGTCGCTCCTGACGCCGCCGGGATCGTCCGGGTCGAGTTCGAAACGCCGGCCGCCGGACTCGTAGGCGCGCACGGTCTCGGTGGTCCCGTCCCCGATGAGGACCGCGTCGAGGTTCCCGATGCGGTCGTGGATCACGGCGCCGTCGCCGAACAGCGTGAGCGCCCACGCCATTTCGCGCTCGCCGTCGCGGAGCACGAAGACCCGGTCCTTCGGATCGAGCCGCCGGTCCCGCACCACGACGGGAAACATCAGATCGGGGCTCTCGAAGTAGTAGCCGTAGGGCTGCCCCGGTCGGTAGTCGCGGTCGAAGCCGGTGTCGAGCGACAGCACCGTCGTGTCCGGGTGCGCCGCCAGCCAGTCGCGCCAGCTCGAGATGACGACGGGCAGCATCTTCAGCTCGATTCCCGACCCGGTCAGCTCGCCCACGACCGGCTCCCCGGTGAACTGATTCCACAGCGACTCGGTCTCGGTGTCGTACATCAGCTTGTTCGACCGGTAGAGCAGCCCCGAAGAGCCGAACACGAACGGCTTCCGCCGTCCCGGGACGCGAGTGTCGAACAGGATCCCCGACCCGCACAGGGTGCAGTAGGCGAGCGACACCGGAACACCGCCGACCACATCGTTGAACATCTCGTGCCAGTCGAGGATGCGCAGCGGGTAGGCGCGGGCGTCGCCGTTCACCGAGACCCCGAAGACGAGTTCGGCGCCCGTCAGGTAGTCGGCATCGGAGCCCGGGATCTGCGTCGCGTTCACGAGCGCCGGGATGCCGTCCTTCTTCACGCCGCCCCAGACGATTTCCTCGATGCGGATCTCGTGGCGCACGCCGGGGTAGAGGAAGTCGCGGAAGGCCGGATCGATCCCGGCGAGGATGTCCGCCTTGAACTTGACGAACCCGCGGTAGGGGCGCACCTCGGTGTGCTCTTCCTGCCATTCCAGCCACGCCTTCCAGTCGTGTCCCAGCCGGGCCCGGGCGAGGCGCTGGAGGGCGTCCACGATCTGGCCGTCCTCGTCCCGGACGACCCGCAGCACGGCGATGAACGCGGGGATCACGTCCTTCTGGTCGCGCTCCACGAGGAAGCGAAGCGCCCGGCTCCGCACCGCCGGGCTCCGACCGAAGAACCCGGTCCGAACCAGCGAATCCAGATCCTGGCGCTGTCCGAACCGGTCGCCGAAGGGATCCCCGAACGGATCCCCCGGGAGCCCGGGCGGATCCGGCGGCGGCTGCGCCGACAGAACCCCTGCCACCAGGATCGCCACGAGGACCGCGAAGACGCCGAAGCCGAGCCGCCCACCGTATGAGGTCATTGCCACGTCTCGATCCTCCTTCCTGCACACCCACGGATCGTAGCGAATGGGAGTGGGGTCGTCGGCGCGGTCTGCCGCCCCACCGAGTCCAGGCGAGGCAAACTCGCCGGTGTGTCGCGCCGAAACGAGACCCCGCTGGCTCTCGCGTTGGCGGCTCGTTCGGGCGAACATGGTCGTCGTCCTCTCTCTGCTACGGCTCGACGGAGAAGCCGGTCTCGGAATCCGCGCGAGCGGCTCCTGCGTCCCCGGCGATCCTCAGACCTCGCGATGAGAGTGCGCGAGGTCATCCGCGTGCTCGAGAGCCACGGCTTCCGGTGTATTCGTCGGCGAGGCAGCCACTGTGTCTCTGAGCGACGGATGCCATCCCTGCGCTGAAGCTCTCCCCGTCATCCGCCGCGCGGAAAGATACACCGCAGGGCGTCCATGTCCTCGAAGCTGAGAGGTACGTCATCTCGGTCCACGTAGGCGCCGTTCAGTCTTCGCGACATGAAGACCCCGTGACCAACCTGACCCGGCCCCCGCCAGTCCTGTGGATGGTGCGTGAATCCGAAGAGGTGGAAGATCTCGTGCGCCACAGTGCCGTTTGCGAAGTCGAAGCTGCCGCCCTTCGCCCACACAGCACACTTGGGATTCGCAGCGGCTCCCGGCACGTCCGGGTCGTCCGTCGCCATGCCGATGATTTGGCCGCGCGTGCGCCAGGAACATGGCTGGCGGTCGCGAAAATCAGGCCATGCGATTTCGGAGTCCCTCTCCCAGCCTCCCACTTCCAATATTGGGTAGCCGATCTGCTCCGTGATCTGCTCGGACATCTGTTCGACAACGTCCAGAACGCGCTCTGCATCGGGTCGCGCACTCTCAGGCAATCCCACGAGGCTGAAGTAGAAACGGAACGGCGTCCCATCCCATTCGGAGATCAAGATGGGTGGTCCCCATGAGCGACCCGAGCCAAATGCGAGAGCCTGTTCCCGCTCGTTCGTGCACCCTCGTGGCTGTGGTCTTCCGATTACCGGATGCGAGACGAGGTCCGTGCCGGGTTCCGTGACCTCGCCGAACTCGGAAGGTGCTACACCGTAGATCTCGACATCGACCTCATCGCCCGCTGCGTCCACGAGGATTCCCTCGGTGAAGTCGAAGGCATCCGAAGCGATACTGATCCCGCTTCTGTCTCGATCCGCTGCGTCCACCAGGTAGTCGAATCGTGGCGCCAATTCGAATCCGCGCCTTACCTGAGACTTCTGCTTGTGTTCTGGATCAGAAATGCGATGTGCGACCCACGGCGAGAATGTGGCGTAGCGAGTGGTTCCTCCGATTCCGATCGCTACTCGAGGAACACCTCTCACCTGTAGAGGCTTCTCGAACTCGGCGAGTAGCCGGATCCATTCCCCCTCGGGATAGCCGCCCGAGTAAGGGCTGGGAATCGAAATGACCGTGATCCGCGCTCCGAGAATCGGCTTCGGTTCCGCACTCGGTGGAGCACTCGGTGGAGAAGGAGAAGCGGCTGGTGGCGGGGCCGGTTTGCCGTCCGTGCCTGTCCCGCAGCCAGCCGGGTAGAGAGCGACGACGATGAGGATCAGGGCGCGCGCGAGCGTCCCGCGATGTCGTTGGGGGCGAGTCATCATGATGAGCAGGAGAATACCGGCGCGAGGTTCCAGAATGTGTCACATTCTCGATCGGTCTCGCTGCGCGTGGCAGCATCGGGTTCCGAGGTGGTGGAGAGTAGTGCCTGACGCCCCGACAAGGGGGTGGGACCCGGAGCCGGGAGCATCTGTGCCGGATCCCATCTCCCTGCTTGAATCTGCGCAGCTCGTCCCGTCGAACGAAGTAGGGCCCCGGCTATGATCGGGGCTCCACCGTCTCCTCCCCATGCACTCGCGCCTTCTTCCCATCGGCATCCAGTCGTTCCGCACGATTCGGGAGGAGGGCTACTACTACGTGGACAAGACGGCCTTGATCCACCAGCTCGTGAGTCGGGGCCGCTACTACTTCCTGTCTCGTCCCCGCCGCTTCGGCAAGAGCCTCCTGCTCGACACGCTCCACGAGCTGTTCGCCGGGAACGAGCCGCTCTTCCGAGGGCTCGCCATCCACGAGCGCTGGAACTGGGACGACTCCTGGCCGGTCCTGCGCCTGGGCTTCGACGGGGAGTACACGAGATCGGGACACCTCGAGGAGGACATCCGCAGTCAACTGGAGACCATCGAGCGGGGGGCAGGTCTTGGGGCACACTCGTCTTCCTCGAAGGGGGCCGCGCGACTGCGAGGCTTGTTGGAGAAGATGCATCGAAGCACTGGAAAACAGGTTGTCGTCCTCGTGGATGAATACGACAAGCCGATCCTGGACACCCTCGAGGATCCGGAGCTGGCCAAGGCGCATCGGGACGCTCTGCGGGGTTTCTACGGCGTCATCAAGGGGGCCGCTCGGCATGTCCGCTTCGTGTTCTTGACCGGGATCAGCATGTTCTCGAAGGTGAGCCTGTTCTCGGGCCTGAACAACCTGTGGGACATCAGTCTCGATCCCAGTTACGCCACGCTCTGCGGCTACACGGACGGAGACCTCGACGAGACCTTCGAGGCCGAGTTGCCCGGTCTCGACCGGGACGAGATCCGGCGCTGGTACATCGGCTACCACTGGCGCGGTCGAGAGAAGGTATACAACCCCTTCGATATCCTGCTCCACTTTGACAGCCGGGAGCTCCAGCCCTACTGGTACCGGACGGGTTCCCCCAGCTTCGTGTTCCCGCTGATGATGGATCGGCGCATGAACACGCTGGACCTCGAGAACCGCGTCTCGGATGCGGACTTGCTCTCGAATTTCGATGTGGACGACATGCGGACGGACGCCCTGCTGTTCCAGACCGGCTACCTCACGATCGCGGCCGAAGAGAGGTTCGGACCGCAGACTCTGTTCCGGCTCGATTACCCGAACCTGGAGGTTCGCTACAGCCTGAACAACAGTCTGTTGCAGCACGTCAGCGCTGGCCGTGCGGATGGTTCGAGCGACGGTCGGGTGCTGTGCCGGATGCTGGCGGAGAACGACTTCGGCGGCTTCGCGGATCGACTGCAGAGCTTCTTCGCCGGAGTGCCCTGTCAGTGGCAGAGCCGTCCGGAGCTGGCCCGCTACGAGGCGTGGTACGCCGGGATGCTCTACGCCTGCTTCCAGGCGATCGGCCTGGAGGTTCGCGTGGAGGAGACCTCGCATCGCGGGCGGGCCGACATGGTGTTGCTCCACGCGGGACAGGTGTTCGTCTTCGAGTTCAAGATGGCGGAGGACGGGGAGGACGCGGACATGGCCATGGCGCGGGCGATGAGGCAGATCCGGGACCGGGGTTACGCCGAGAAGTACCGCAGCCGCGGCGAGCCGATCCACCTGGTCGGCGCCGTGTTCGGCCGCAGCGAGCGCAACCTGCTCGCCGTCCGGGCCGAGCGTTCCTGACTGCCGGGAGGTTGCGCGCCGGGCGAGAGCCCCACCGGGAGAACTGCCCCGGCGCGCCGGCAGTATGGAGCGCCACTCTCCAGAGTGGCAATTCGCGGCCACAGGCGGGTTCCATTGCGGTGCCGGTCTCCATAGAGGGGCGCTCCGTGCCGGGCCGGGGGATGGAGCGCCGGCAGAGGCGGGAGGACCGGGCGGCGGCGGGTCGCGCCGCCCCGGTCGGGCGTCAGCCGCTGAGTCGGAGTCGGGGGAACACCTCGGCGGCGGCCGGACCCCCGGCGGGGTGTTCGCGGAGCGCCGCCGCGGCAGCTCCCGCGTCCCCGGTGAGCGCCGCCTTCGCGATCTCGCGTTCGGCCGCGCGCACCCGGCGGAGGAGCCGCCCCGCGTCCCGGGGGAGGGGGCGCTGGGGGAGGGGACGGACACCCCCCGCATCCATCTCCGCCGGGGTCTCCACGATGTCCGTGACCGGGAGCTCGGGAACAGCCGGTCCTCCCGCGGAGGTGCGGTTCGGGACATTCACCACGATGGTCCGGGGCTCGATGCCGAGCCGAGCGCGGATCACCTCGAGGCCGATCCGGTCGTAGCCCGAGAGTCCGGGCGGCGGCCGGTGGTCGCTGCCGCCTTCGCCGCCTTCGACCTGCATGTAGGTGGCGTCCCGCTCGGCGAGGACGCTCCGGTAGGCGGACAGTTTCCCGGCGGGGGTTTCGGCCGCGTCGAGACCGGCGAAGAGGCGCGCTTCCATCGCGAGGATCGCTTCGCCGCGCGTGGCCGCGGCGCCGCGCATTCGCTCGAGGGCCCGCTCCGGCCAGCCGTGGAAGAAGACGTACTCCGACGGGACCGCCGGGACCATGGCCTCCACCGGGAACAGGTCGCCGCGGTGGAGGCGGCGCGGGCGCTCCGGGTCGCGGAAGAGGTCCGGCAGGTGGTCCACCGGAGGGAAGGGGTCGTCGGGATCCCGCTCCCTCTCGTAGAGGCCGGTGAGCCAGCCGCAGTGGTTCACGCCGGACCAACCGGGGACCACGGCTTCCGGGTCGAGGTAGAGCAGCGACGCGGCGCGCTCGGCGAGCTCCGCGGGGGTGTCGCAGATCCCGACCCCGTCCACCGCGCTCTCCTGCGCGAGCGCATCGCACACCATGCCCACCGGGTTCGTGTAGTTCACGAGGCATGCCTCCGGCGCCTCCCGCTCCACGACCCGGGCGAGCTTCACCATCGCCGGGACGTTGCGAAAGGCGAGCGCCGCGCCCGCCGCCCCGACTGTCTCCTGGCCGAGGGCGCCCGCCTCCATGCAGGTCCGCTCGTCCGCGCCGCGCGCCTCCTGTCCGCCGGCGCGGATCGCGGCGATGACGAACCGACTCCCGCGAACGGCCTCGGCGGCGCTCCCGGTTTCGGAGATCGAGAGCCGGGGCGCGGCGGCCCGGGCCACGGCGGCGATCCGCTCCAGCCGCCGCCGGTCCGGATCGAAGAGCGCCAGCTCCGCTGCTCCCGCCCGCGCAGCGAGCGCGGGAGCGAGCAGAGGCGTCCGCAGCCCGCCGCCCCCGAGAACCGAGATCTTCAGGAGGCGCCTCTCCCCGGGTCCTCGGCCGGGGGTCGCCAGGGCCGTTTCGGCAGGCCGCCGAGACGGGAGACCGACTCCGCGCCGCAGGCGTTGCCGGCGGCGAGCTGCTCCTCGAGCGCGCCGCCGCGCAGCCGACAGGCGAGGAATCCGGCCGCGAAGGCGTCGCCGGCGCCGGTCGTGTCCTGCACACCGTGGAGCGGGATCGGGGCCGGGACCAGGGTCTCGGGTCGTCCGTGGATCATCGCTCCGTCGGCGCCCAGCTTCACCACGACCAGCGTCCCGGCCTCCGCCGCCCGGTCGAGGAGGCGTTGCCGCCCGTTGTAGAGGCGCGCCTCCTGCGCATTCACGAAGACGCCGGTGGCCTTCCGCAGCAACCCGTCGAAATGGTCCGTCCGCGGGAGCCTTTCGTCGTAGCCGAAGTCCCAGAACACCTCGGGCAGGCGCATGTGCTGCCCCGTTGCGGCGATCTCGGGCCAGCGCTTCCACCAGTTGCAGACTCGCGGCCGGAACGCGAAGAGAGCCGCCCCGGCGTCGAGTCCCTCCCGCTGCCGCATGCGCTTGAAGAAGCGCTCTTCGAGGACGGGGTTCGGGCCCTCGAAGGTCGCGAAGCTCCGTTCCGCCCCGAAGGAGAGGCAGGCGGTGATCGCGTGGGGCTCCCCGCGCCGCCGCACGTTCACGAGGCGGATGCCCTCGTTGCGGAGGATCGTCGTGATTCGGGGAGGGAGCGCGGACCACAGCTCGACCGCGGCGCCCTCGAGGCGCGCCCACGCGGCCGCGATCAGCGCGCCCCCGCCCCAGGTCCGCTTGTACTTCCTCGTCCGGACCTCCTCGCCGGGCCGGGGAAGGCGGGGCAGTCCGGCGAAGATGAGATCCTCGAACGATTCTCCGGCGACCAGCAGGTGGCGCCGGGAGTCCGGGCGGACAGAACCCATGGAACGCGGAGGCTATCCGCATCCCGGCGCATTACTCTCCCGGGCATGCCACGCCTCCTTCCCATGGCGCTCGCCGCCCTGCTTGCGCCGGTCGTCGCGGCGTCCCAGACGGGTCCGCGCTTCCACGACGGCCACTTCCACACGACCGACTACATCCAGCGCGAGATCTCGCCCCTCGAGCTCCTCGAAGTGCTCGGTGACGGGGTCGGCCGCGTGGCGCTCATGGGGATTCCGCTCCAGCAGAAATGGGACGCCTTCGTGTCCGGCGAACGCGCCCCGGACTACTACCTTCGGTCCGACGCCTCGCTCTACTACTACTCCTTCGTGGACGCCGCGCTTGCGGCGATGGTCCGCGCGCTGCCCGCCGCGGAGCGGGATCGCGTGGACCCGATGATCACCGGGTTCAATCCCACCGACATGTATGCAGTGGACCACATCCGACGGGTGTTGCGGCTCTATCCGGGGGTCTTCACCGGCATCGGCGAGTTCTCCATCCACAAGGAGGTCGTCTCCTCCAAGACCGTCGGCCACAACGCGAGCCTCCGGAACCCGGCGCTGGAGCGGATCCTCGATTTCGCGGCCGAGACCGGGCTGGTCGTGATGCTCCATTCGGACGCCGACGTGATCCTGCCGCGTCCGGGGGACCGCCCGGCCCATTTCGACCCGCTGGCCGAACTGCTGCGCCGACATCCGGGGGCGACGGTGCTGTGGGCGCACGCCGGGCTCGGCCGGTTCGTGGAGCCGACTCCGGGCTATGCCGGACTGATCGAGGATCTGCTCGAGGATCCGGACCTGGTGCATCTCCACTTCGACCTGTCCTGGGATGTGGTGGCCGAGCAGCTCGTCGCCCCGGAGGAACGGCTCGCGGCCTGGGCGGACCTGCTGGAACGATGGCCTGACCGGTTCGTCCTCGGTTCCGACACGGTCGTGCCCGCCACCGAGGAGGCCTACCTCGCCAACTTCGAGGCGTGGCGGCCGCTTCTCGACCGCATCTCCCCCGCGACCAGCGAACGGGTGCGCCTCCGGAACTACGAGAGGCTCTTCGACGCCGCTCGCCGCCGGGTGCGGGCCTGGGAGCAGGAGGATCCGGGAGCCTCGGCGCCGGGATCCTGATCGCGCGGTCGCCGTCGTTCAGCGGGCGGCCCCCTCCCTGTCCAGCGCCGCGAGCTCGCGCATGAGCTCCGGAAGCGAAATCGCTTCGACTCCGTTCGCGAGCCTGAAGCGATCTTCGCCGGGATGCACCACGTACCGCTTCGCCGGACGAATGTCCTCGCAGGCGTGGTGGAAGCCGCGGGCGAGGCGCGGGGCGGTGGAGCGCTTGACCTCGATGGCCCACGCCCCGCGGGGAGGCGCCTCGATCACCAGATCGCACTCCGCATTCTCCTGCGCCGGTCTGACGGGGCCGGGGAGGCGTTCCCGGTGGCGTGACCCCGGGAAGGGGCCGAATCTGGAGGGACGACGCACAAGAGCGTGGGTCTGGCGCGGTTCAGCGTCGCGTGGCCGCGTGGTCGTCACGTCGAGGATCCCGGCGTTCGTCGGGAATGCCTCCCCGATCCCGGGACGCGGCGGCTCGCCAGGGACTGGAAATCCCCTCGGTCCCTACACTCTCGCGCCATGTCGAGTCAGGCCATCCGGGGGCGGATCGCGTTCTTCGCCGTCGGCGCAGCGTTCGCGGCGTCCGTTGCGGGCGCCGGGCCGATGGGGCCCCGCCTCTCCCGCGCCGCGGAGGCGTGGGGCTGGATCCAGAAGCTCCGGACCACCGGCTCGGTGCTCGAGATCACGGCGCACCCCGATGACGAGAACGGGGCGCTCCTCACGCTGCTGGGTCGAGGTCACGGCGTCCGGACCGCGCTCCTCAGCCTGACCCGGGGCGAGGCGGGCGCAAACGCGATCGGCCCCGAGCTCTTCGATGCGCTCGGCGTGATCCGCGCCGCCGAACTCGAGGTCGCGGGCGCCTGGTACGGGCTCGACCGGATCTACTTCACGCCGCTCGCCGACTACGGCTACTCGAAGAACCTCGACGAGGCGCTGCGCGCCTGGGATGAGGACGAAGCTCTCGCCGATGTCGTGGAGGTCGTCCGGCGGGAGCGCCCGATGGTGATCCTGGCCCGGTTCACCGGGGATTCGCGCGACGGTCACGGTCAGCACCAGTTCGCCGGCCGGCTGTCGAAAAGGGCGTTCGATGCCGCGCCCGACCTGATGGCCTTTCCGCCGCGGGAAGGCCGCCGCGCCTACCTTCCGTCGGCCTTCTTCCACCGCGCCCGCGACGAGGCGGGGGCGACCGAGGTGGATCTCGGCGGCGCCAGGCCGTGGCTGCCGGGCTCGTTCGCGGAGCTCGCGGCGATCGGCCTCGGCTACCAGCGCTCCCAGACCCGGGGCGTGGTTCGAGAGACCGCGGGGCGCGGTCCGGCGCGCCTGATCCGCGCGGACGAGCCGGAGGATGCCGACCTGATCTCGCTGCTCTCGCCGGAGCGCGCCTCGCTCTCCAACCGGTTCGGCGCGGTCGTCCCCGTCCGGCTGGCCGAAGTCCTGAACCGGCTCGACGACCGGTTCGCCGCCGCCCGGGACGGGTTCGACTGGATGGCGCCGGACGCGGTCCTGCCGATTCTCGGAGAGGCGCTGGCCGAACTGCGGGGGCTGCTCTCGCAGCGCTCCCCCTCGGGGTTCTTCGATGTCCGGTTCGAGCTGGAGCGGAAGGAATCACAGCTCCTCGCCGCGATCCGGGCGGCTGCCGGGGTCCGTCTCGACGCGGTGGCGGAGCCGGAGCGCGCCGGCGAGGCCCCGCCCCGGTCTCCGTTCGCGCCGCCCCCGGCGTTCGGCGCGGCGACTCCGGGACAGGCCTTCGAGGTCCGGGTGCGCGCGGAGGCCGCTGGAGGCGTCCGGCTCCTCGAAGTGGATCTCGAGCTGTCGGGCGAGGTCGAGCCGGCGCCCGGAACGACCGAAACGGCAGACCGGATGCTCGCCACCCGGTTCCGGGTGCGGCTGGACGAGAACGCGCCGACGCACTCGCCGCACCTCACCCGTTCCGGGCTCGGGGAGAGCCGCTTCCGGGTCGAGGGGGATGCGACACTCGCCGCCCCGCCCCCGGCGGCGACCGCCACCGTGACGTTCGAGATCCCGGTGGGGACGAGCGGCGAGTGGATCGGTGTCGCCCACACCGTACCGGTGACCCGGTTCGAGCCGAACCTGCCCTACGGCTCCGAGCGCCGCGAGCTCGAGATCCTGCCGCCGCTGTCGGTGGCGTTCGAGCCCGGGTTCGCCGCCTTCCCGGCGGACTCCGCCGATGCATCGTTCGCGGCGCGGCTCACCGCGACCGGCCACCGGGCGGGGACGTTCCGGATCGCCGTCGTCGCTCCGGCGGGCGTCGAAGTGGCGCCGGCGTCCGCCGTCGTCCGGTTCGACCGGGCCGGGGAGGAGCAGACGCTCCGGTTCACGGTTCGGCCCGGCGCGCAGCCAGCCGGGACCACGGCGCTCTCCGCGACGGTCGCCGAGGGGGACTCCCCGCCAGCGCCGGCTGCCTCCGTTCGACGGATCGCCCACCGCGACCTGCCGCTGCGTTACCTGATCCGCCCGGCCGAGCTCAAGGTCGCCGCGGCCGAACTCGCCCTTCCCCCGGGCCTCCGGGTCGGCTACGTGGTGGGCGCCGGCGACGAGATCCCGGCTGCGATCGAGGCGCTGGGCGCGGAGGTGACGCTGCTCGACGAGGCGGCGCTCGCCGGCGGCGACTTCGGCGGCTTCGATGCGATCGTGACCGGGACGCGGGCGTGGGCGGTCCGGCCCGATGTCGTCCGCTCGAGCCGTCGCCTCCTCGATTACGCCCAGGACGGCGGGCACCTCGTCGTGCTCTACAACACGAACGAGCTGGTCCCGGGCGAGCACGCGCCCTTCCCGGGAGAGCTCCTTCGCAGCGCCGAGGAGGTCTCCGAGGAGGTGGCCGAGGTGCGCATCCTCGCGCCCGACCATCCGCTGCTGCGCTGGCCGCACCGGATCGGGCCGGCTGACTTCGAGGGCTGGGTCGAGCAACGCGGCTCGAAGTTCTGGAGCGCGTGGGACCCGGCCTACACCGCGCTGTTCGAGATGAACGATGCGGGACAGGCTCCGCAGCGGGGCGCGGTGCTCACCGCCGAGGTCGGTGCGGGGCGGTACACCTACTTCGCGCTCGCGCTCCACCGGCAGGCGCCCGAGGCCGTGCCCGGGGCCTTCCGACTGCTCGGCAACCTGATCGCGGCGCGCCGCGCGCCACAGTGATCGCGCGCCGATGACCGAGCTCTCATGACCACGGAACCTCAACCTTCCGCCCCCGCGCAGCGGGCGCGGCTGGTCCGGCGGCTTTCGCGTCCGGAGTGGCCCGACACCCGCGAAGTCGTCCTCGTGGGGACCGCCCACATCTCCCCCGATTCGCTCGACCTGGTGCGCGAGACGATCGCGGCGGAACGGCCGGACGGAGTCGCTCTCGAGCTGGACGAGGGCCGGTTCGAGGCGCTGATGGATCCGGAGGCGATCGCGAAGCTCGACCTGAAGCAGGTCGTGCGGGAGCGCAAGCTGCTGCCCCTCCTCGCCGGGCTGGCGCTCGGGGCGTGGCAGGCGAAGATGGGGCTGCGCCTCGGCGTGGAGCCGGGCGCCGAGATGCGCGAAGCGGCGCTCGCCGCCCGGGAGCAGGGGGCGAAGATCCATCTGGTGGACCGCCCGGTCCGGACGACGCTCCTGCGCGTCTGGCGGAGGACGGGATTCTGGTCCCGGATGAAGCTGCTCGCCGGGGGCATCGAGGGGGGCGGCGGGGACGAGCCGACCGAGGAGGACCTCCGCGAGCTGCTCTCCGGGGACGTGGTCTCCCGCCTGGTGGCGGAGCTCGGCGAGGAGTTCCCGATGCTGAAGGAGGTCGTGATTGACGAGCGCGACGCCTGGATCGCCGAGGAGGTGCGCCGGATCCCCGGTCGCGTCGTCGTCGTGATCGGCGCCGGCCACCTCGACGGGGTGGAAGAGACGCTTCTCCGGGACGAACCGGAAGATGTGGCCCCGCTGGCCGCGATCCCGCCGCCGGGATGGGTCGGGAAGGCCGTGGGCATCGCGATCCCGGTGGTCATCCTGGGGGCGCTGGCGTGGACCTTCGTCACCCGCGGCCCCGAGGCGGCGGCCGATGGCGCGCTGTTCTGGGTTCTGGTGAACTCGGTGCCCGCGGCGATCGGAGCGGCGGTGGCGCTCGCGCATCCGCTGACCATCCTCGCCGCCCTGATCTCGGCGCCCTTCACCAGCCTCACCCCGGTGCTCGGAGCCGGGTATGTGACTGCCTTCGTGCAGGCGTGGGTCCGCCCGCCGCGGGTCTTCGAACTCACGGCGCTCAAGAAGGACGCCCTCGTCGTCCGGCGCTGGTTCGGCAACCGGGCGCTGCGGATCGCGCTGGCGCTGCTCTTCCCCACGATCGGGAGCGCCATCGGGACCTTCGTCGGTGGCGGCCGGCTCCTCTCCGGCGCCTTCGGGTAACGCCCCGGACCGGCTCCCTCGCAGCCGCGCGCCCGCCAGCTCACGATGTGTCAGATCCTGACGCGGACCCCCGCAGCGCGCCGTCCTGACGGCCGAAACGTCTGGTAGAGTGCCCGCAGCATCCTGAGAAGAGCTCCTTCGGGGGCTCTCGCCAACCTGCCTCTTGGGTCTTTCGGATTCGGGCGAAGGTGGCTCCCCTTGCGGGGGATGCGGTTCGGGAGTTCGCTCCCGGGCAAACAGTACGAATCCGGCGGAGCCCGCCTCCCCGGAGCAGAACCGGCCACGCCGGGGAGGATCGTCCGCTTGCCCTCGAAGGCCCCACCGGCGCCCGTTGCCAGCGCCAGACCCCGTCCGTGGAAGCCGCTGCTTCGGCGGCTGGGACTCTTCGGCCTCGACGAGATCGAGCCCGTCCTGCTCGCGGCGCTCGTGACCGAGGAGCCGCTCCTCCTCATCGGTCCGCATGGCACCGGGAAGAGTCTGCTCCTGACCCGACTCGGCGAGGCGCTCGGGCTGTTGTCGCGCCACTACAACGCCAGCCTGCTGAACTTCGACGACCTGCTCGGCTTTCCGCTGCCGAGAGAGGACGGTCAGCTCCAGTACGTAGAGACCCCGGCCTCGATCTGGGGGGCGGGAGCGGTGATCTTCGACGAGATCAACCGGTGCCGTCCGGACATGGCGAACCGCCTGTTCCCGATCATCCACGAGAAGCGCGCGCAGGGGATTCGGCTCACCGATCTGCGCTACCGCTGGGCGGCGATGAACCCGCCGCGGGATGACGAGGGCGAGGACGACGATCCCTACGTGGGCACCCGGCCGCTCGACGCGGCGCTGGCGGACCGCTTCGCCTTCGTCGTGACCATGCCGGGTTGGGGTGACTACTCGGAAGCGGACCGGTTGGCGATCGTCGGCGCCGAGGAGGCATCGGTCGCTCCGGAAGCGGGGGACGCCGTTCGCCGGGAAGTCCTCGCGCTGCGCGAGCGGTACCAGGTCATCCGTCGCCGCCGGGATGCTCTGGTCTCCTCCTATGTGGCCACTCTGGTCTCGCTCCTCCTGCGTCGGAAGACCGTCCTGAGTCCCCGGCGCAGCGGCATGCTGCGCCGCGCCATCTTCGCGATCCGGGCGGCCGACTCGCGGTACGACCCCGCCAGCCGCCTCGAGCAGTCGGCGTTCAAGGCGGTGCGATTCGGCCTCCCGCAGGCGGCGCTGGGCGCGCCCGTTCCCGTCAGCATCCTTCGGCTGGCCCACAAGGAGGCCTGGATCGGCGCGCAAGAGACGACCCCGGCCGGCGCCCTCCTCGCCTGCCTCGATCCGGTGAAACGAGTGGCGCGGGCGATCGCGGAGCCGGAGCTGGGCGGCCCCGAGTTCACCACGACGGTTTCGGAGGCCCTGGCGGAGGCCCCTCCGGGAGCCCGGGAAGCCATCGCCGTGCACCTCTTCGAGAGCGCAGCCGCCTCCCGACTCCACGCCTCCGTCGCCGGCGAAGCCGCGGTCCTGTGTCGCGACGCGATTCTGCGTCCGAAGACCGGAATCGAGATTCCGGTGTCCCGATGGCGCGGAGTCAAGGACGCTCTCGCCGGGCTCGACCCGCGCGACCCCCGAGATCGTCTCATCGCGAATTCCCTTGCCCGGAGGTGCCGGGACGGAAATCTGGAGGGGTCCGCCCCGGGCTTCCTCGCATCCTGGAAGTCGGCGGAACGGGTACTTGGGCCGACGGAGAAGGCGTCGCCCGAGGACATCGCGACCTCTCGGGAGCGCCGACGCCTTCCTGCCCGAAGGACCGCATAGATGGGCCCGCCGAGACCGAGCGAACGACGCGTTACCTACTCCGGGTTGTCTTCGGGGGACCGCTTCTGGTGGGAGTTCAGCGGCGTGGAACTCGGAGAAGTCGTGGCCTTCCGGGCGCCGCGCCAGTGGCCACGCAAGCACATCGCTGCGTCCCGGATCCTGGAGGGGCTGGGCGCTGCCGGAGAGCGCTTCGCCCAACCCGGGGAGTCCGCCGAGATGACCCTCGTCGCCGCGATCCGACACCGGGCCGCCGAGCTGGCGGTCCCGGTGCGCGGGACAAAGCGTCTCCTGCCCGGGGCGTGCCCGGTGATTCCGCCGAAGCGGGGCCGCAGGCTGGATGTGGAGACGGTGTACGACCCGGACGCGGTGCGGGTCGCCGCGGGAGGCTCTCCGGACGCGGCGCGCGCTTCGATCGCGCTCGCGGCGCTGGCGGTGATCACCCAGTCCACCAGGGACGTCTGGCTGCGCTCCAGGGAGCCGCGTCTGGAGCGGCTCCGACGGGTGCGCAAGGTCACGCTGTGGATTCCTCCGCCCCTTTCGTCGCGATGAGAGAACGCAGCATCGCGGATCGGCTGTTCGACGGCATTCCCCCCGGAATGCCCGAGACGGCCTGCATGCTTCGCTTCGTCGAGATCGTCGAGACCACCGAGGTGCCCACAGCCGCCATCGAGGGCTTCGAGCGTGTGCGCCTGCGGCTGAACCCCGAGTTCGTCGAACGTCACGCGGCAACTCCCGGGCGTCTGTTCATGCTCCTGATGCACGAGATCCACCATGTCGCTCTCGGGCACACGAGGAGGCGTTTCGCCGACCCTCGCGACAACTTCGCGCTCGATTGCGTCATCAACTCCCTGCTCGCTCGCCGCTTTCCGAGGCCCGAATTCACCGGATTGCTCACATCCTTCTATCCGTGGAAGTTCCCGCACTGCCTGCTCCGCCCTCCGCCGGTCTGGCCCGGCCAGTGGCGGGACGCCAGCGGGGTTTTCGACCGGAACCGCAACATCGACTTCGGTTCCTGGACCGCGACCGCGAGCCGGGCCACGAACATCAGGGAGGCCATGAAGGCCGCTCTGGGATCGGAGTGCGACCGCGTCGCCGCGAGGGCAACTTCCATCTACCTCAACCTCTATCTCGGTCCGGGCGCCACGGCGGACGAGATCGCGACGCTGCTGCCGGCGATGCCCTTTGACGGGATTCTCCTGCTCGGCAACCACGAGTCGGAGGCTCCCGGCGACCGGGGTCTGCCCGCCGCAACCGGCGCGGAGTCGCCCGCAACCGGGGACAGCATCCCCGTTGAAGGAGACGGTTTGCCCCGCTCCCCGATGGATGGGGAAGGGTCGCTCGCAGCCGGGGGGACGATCCCGGGTGAAGTGGCGACGATTCTGGAAGAAATTCGTGAGCAGCCACTCTTCGGCCGCGGGGACGGCCGCGCGCTCCCGACCGAGATCCGCCGTCCTCGCCGGGAACCGAACAACCGGGCCCGCCTTCGCCGCCTCATCGAGCGGGTGGCCGACCGCGAAACGGGGGCGACCCTGGTGCGGTCTCTCCCGGAGGAGCAGGAAGTCCTGGCGCCGCTGCCGAAGCCCGACCGCCGCTCGGTCGTCCTCGGCGCTCTCGGAGTGAACCCGCTCCTCCGAAGCGTGCCGTTTCCCGTTCGCAGCCCGGTGCGCGCCGGGGAGCGGGTCCACCTCTACCTCGATGTCTCGGGCTGCATGCATCCGTGGGTGGGGCCGTTCTACCGGGCGGTTCTGGACTGCCGCGCCTGGGTCCACCCGCGCGTCCATCTGTTCTCGAGCGAAGTGCGCGATGTCTCGTTCGCCGATATGAGGGCCGGTCTCGTGCGCACCGACACGGGCCACGACATCTCGTGCGTAGCGAGGCACATGCGCCGCCACGGGATCCGCAGTGCTTGCATCCTCGCCTGTCACCATGTGGGCGAGCCCCGGGGCGCCGATCGGGAGACTCTGGCCCGAGCCGTTCTCGGCGTCGCCCTCCCCGAAGGCTCGCGTTGGCGCGACACGGGTCTGAAGGATGTTGCCGACCATCACACCCTCCTGCGCACCGAGTCCTCCGAATGACACGTCACTTCGCTGCCGAATTCGTCTTCCCGGCCCATCCCGACAAGCTCGCGGACGCCATCGCCGACGCGATCGTGGACCGCGCCACCCGGCGCGACCCCCGTGCCCACGTCGCGGTGGAGGTCGGCCTCCACCGCGATCTGGTTTTCGTGACCGGAGTGCTCGCCGGAGACGGCGCTGCGGAGATCCCCGTCGAGGACATCGTCCGGGCCACCTTCGCCTCCGCCGGCTTCGGTCCCCCCGGGTCCGGTCCCCCATGCCGCCCCGATCCCGGCAACCTGCGCATCCACACCGATCTGATCCGATCGGAACTCACCCCGCGCCAGCGCACTGCCCGCGGGCGGGCTTGCGACCAGAGCGTGGTGACGGGCTACGCGACCGACATCCCGGAAACGAACTTCCTGCCGGTGGAACACTGGCTGGCGAATCGCCTCGGCCGGCGGCTCGCCCGACTCTGGCGCGAAGCCCCCGATCTGCGCCTCGGTCCCGACGGAAAGCTGCTGGTCGTGCTGGAGGAGGGTTCCGGCTCCCTGGCTCCCCCGCGTTTCCGCCTGCGGAGGCTGAGCTGCTGCGTCGAGCAGCGGGAGCGCGGCAACCCGGTGGCGCTGCAGCGGCGCGTGCGGCTGGCGCTCCAGGAGGAGATGGAGCGCCTGCAGCGGGGCTTCCCTCGGCTCTCGGCCGAGCTTCCGGAGTCGGTTCGCGTCAACGCCGCCGGGGACTTCTCCCGGGGTGGCCCCTACGGGGACAACGGCCTCTCCGGCAAGAAACTGGTCGTGGACGCCTACGGTCCCCGGGCGCCGATCGGGGGCGGCGCGCTCTCCGGCAAGGATCTCTACCAGGTGGACCGCGCCGGAGCGCTCCACGCCCGCCGGGTGGCGAAGCACCTCGCCAGACACCTCCCGACGCCGGACGGCGAGCCCGATCCCCCTCGCGAGGTTCTGGTTTCGATGTGCTGGATGCCCGGCGACCGGGCCGGGCGGCTGGTTTCGGCACGGGATCCGCGCTCTGGACATGCGATCCGCATCTTCGGTCCCGGAGGAGCCTTCTCGGACCGAACCCTCGACGCCTCGGGAGACCACTGGACCGGCATCGCCGATCTCGTCGAAGTGGCCCGGCACGGCCACTTCACCGACCCGGCCCTGCCGTGGGAGGCGCCCGCTCCCCCGGCGTCCGCGGCGGACGCGCTGCCCAGAGCCTCCTGATCGGCGCGGCGGAGAGCCTCGCGGGCGGGACGGCGGCTCCGCACTTCCGCAGAGGCGCTTCGGTGCGCCGCCTTCCGACCATCCCCTGCGGCATACTCCCTCCGGGTTCCGGCTGACGAGGGGAGGTTCTGTGCCACAACTGCAGTTCAAGGGAAGGGTCTTCGTCGAGAACCATCACCGCGCGGTGCCCTTCCACGAGCTGACGCCGGTGCGGGAGAAGGGGCTCAGCGAGAAGGCGAGCCTCCACGACAACCTGATCCTCCACGGCGACAACCTCGCCGCCCTGAAGGCGCTGCTACCCACGCACCGCGGCAAGGTGAAGTGCATCTATATTGATCCGCCCTACAACACCGGGAACGAGGGCTGGGCCTACAACGACAACGTGAACTCGCCCCTGATGCAGGATTGGCTCGGCAAGGTCGTGGATCGCGAGGATCTGACCCGCCACGACAAGTGGTGCTGCATGATGCTGCCCCGACTCAAGCTGCTTCGGGAGCTCCTCAGGGAGGACGGCGCCATCTTCGTATCGATCGACGACAACGAGGTGCATCATCTGCGCTCTCTCATGGACGAAGTGTTCGGCGAGGACAACTTCGTGGCGACGATCGTCTGGGAGAAGGTGTACTCGCCGAAGAGCAGCGCGAAGTACTTCTCGGAGAGCCACGACTTCATCGTCGCTTACACGAAACAGAGAGAGTCCTTCAAGAGAAACCTCCTTCCCCGGACGAAGGAGGCGGACTCCAGGTACAACAACCCGGACAGCGATCCACGTGGCCCTTGGAAGTCCAGCGACCTTTCTGCACGGAACCCATACAGCAGAGGAACATACTCGATCACATGTCCGAGTGGACGGAAAATCGGTGGACCGCCAGCGGGACGATTCTGGTCCGTCTCCAAGGACAGTTTCCTGGCACTTGATCGAGACAACCGGGTGTGGTGGGGGCGTGACGGAAACCAGACTCCCTCCGTCAAGCGATTTCTCTCGGAGGTCAAGCCGGGCCTGGTGCCGAAGACCATCTGGCCCTACCGAGAAGTCGGTCACACCCAGAGTGCGAGGAAGACGCTGCTGCAGCTCTTTCCCGATGATACGCCGACCTTCACGACCAAGCCGTTCGAGCTGATTCAGCGGATGATCCTTCTCGCCACCGATGCTGACTCGATCGTCCTCGATTCCTTCGCCGGTTCGGGGACGACGGCCCACGCCGTACTCGCCCAGAATCAGGCTGACGGCGGCAACCGGCGGTTCGTCCTCATCGAGTGCGAGGACTACGCCGACACGATCACCGCCGAGCGAGTCCGGCGCGTCATCGCGGGCGTCCCGGGCGCGAAGGACGAAACCCTCAAGGCGGGTCTCGGAGGAACGTTCAGTTACTTCGAGCTGGGACGCCCCATGCGCCAGGAATCCCTGCTCGACGGCTCGGCTCTGCCCGCGTGGGACAGTCTCGCCGCCTACATCTTCTTCACCGCCACCGGGCAGGAGTTCGACCCGAGCGAGACCGATCGCGAGATCGGCTGGATCGGACGCACCCGGTCCCACGACGTCTTCCTGTTCTACGAGCGCGATGTGGAACGGCTCAAGAATCTGGCGCTGAAGCTGAAGGACGCCAAGGCGCTGCCGGATTGGGAGCGCCGAAGACTCGTCTTCGCCCCGGCGAAGTATCTCGACAGCGACTTCCTCCACCAGTACCGGATCGACTTCCAGCAACTCCCCTTCCAGATCTACGAAGCCGTGGACCGGTGGGAGTCTTGATCCTCAAGGAGTACCAGCAGCGGACGCTGGCGACGGTCCGGGAGTTCGTCGAGCAACTTTCGAAGTGGCGAGAGAAAGAGCGGGAGGCGCGGCGGCTGGATCCCGAGTTCGGGTTCGACTGGGTCCGGCGGGCGTGGGAGAAGACCGCGGTCGGCCGCCCCTACCACGAGCGGAAGAACGCCGTGGGCGACCGCCTCCCTTCGTTCTGCCTCAAGATCCCGACCGGGGGCGGCAAGACGCTGCTCGCGGTGCGGGTCATCGGCCTCGTCAACTCGCATTTCCGCCGAAGCCGTCGCGGCCTGGTGCTGTGGATCGTGCCCACGACACAGATCTACCGGCAGACGCTGCGCGCGCTCCGAGACCTGGACCATCCCTACCGCCAGCAGCTCGACCTGTGCTCGGGTCAGCGGACGCGAATCCTCGAGAAGACGACGCCTTTCGGTCCCCGCGACATCGAGGAGAGCCTCTGTGTCCTGCTCCTCATGCTCCCGTCCGCGAACCGGCAGACGAAGGACACCCTGCGGATGTTTCGCGACAGCGGGGGCTACGACCGGTTCTTCCCGCCCGAGGACCAGCCCCGACGCCACGCTGAGATTCTCGCGCGGACGCCGAACCTCGACACCTTCGAGGAGACGGTGGGCCACTGGGGCCGCATCATCAAGACCTCGCTGGGAAACACGCTACGCCTCCTGCGGCCGCTCATCGTCCTCGACGAGGGCCACAAGGCCTACAGCGCGAACGCGAAGGCCACGCTCGAGGGATTTAACCCCTGCATGATCGTCGAGCTCTCGGCGACTCCGGCGAAGGAGGCCAACGTCCTCGTGGAGATCCTCGGTCGCGAGCTGAACGCCGAGGAGATGATCAAGCTCGACCTCCACATCCGGAACCAGCGGAGCGGCGAGTGGCGCGACACGCTCCTCGAAGCCGTGACGCACCGCGAACGGCTCGAAGCCGAAGCGGAGCGCCACGAAGCCGACTCCGGGGCCTACATCCGACCGATCTGCGTCATCCAGGTCGAGAGGACCGGCAGGAGCCAGCGGAAACCCGGCCTGATCCACGCCGAAGATGTCCGGGAGCACCTGCTGCAGCGTCGAGGCGTCACCGGGGAACAGATCGCGGTCAAGACGAGCAGCAAGGACGAACTCAGGGAAGCGGATGATGTCGGCGGCCTGATGTCCCGGAACTGCCCGATTCGCTACATCATCACGAAGCAGGCGCTCCAGGAGGGCTGGGACTGCCCGTTCGCCTACGTGCTCGCCATCCTCGCGAATCCCTCGTCCAGAACCGGCCTCACCCAGCTCGTGGGCCGAATCCTGCGCCAGCCCTACGCGCACAAGACCGGCGTCTCCTGGCTCGATGAGAGCTACGTCTTCTGTTACCGCCGTGGCACGAACGATGTGCTGAAGGAAGTGCGGAAGGGTTTCGGACTCGAAGGCCTCCAGGGGCTCGAAGGAAGGGTCGTGTCGGACGGCGGGCCCCCGCGCCCGGCGGCGACCCTCGTGACGCGCCGACGGGACCGCTTCCAGGCCCCGGCCGACGACCTGGTGCTCCCCGCCTTCATGATCCGCGACGAGGGGGGCTGGCGCCTCGTCCGCTACGAGGCGGACATCCTCTCGCGCGTGCCATGGGACGAAGTGGATGTCGCGGCGGTGGCCGAGCTGAGTCTGGACGAAGCGACGACGGGGGATCAGCACATCCAGCTCGGACTCGATGGCGGGACGCTCGTCGGGAGCGGCAGCGAGGCCCGCGGCAGCCACGGGAGCGCCCGGTCGGCGGACGGCGAGGACCCGGTGGACTACCTCTTCGCGGCGCACCATCTGCTCCACCAGGTGCCCAACCCGTGGCGGGGCCGCGACCTGGTCCGGCGCGCCGTCGAGTCCCTGCTCGAGCGTTACCCGGCGGAGCGGGTCGCTGCGAACGAAGCGCTCATCCTCGCGACGCTCGGCCGGGAGATCGAGAAGGAGCGCGACCGGCTCTCGCGACAGGTCTTCGGCGAGCTGCTCGACTCGGGCGCGATGCGGTTCCTCGTCGTGACCGAGGACCTGGACTTCAACCGTCTCCCGGAGACGATCGAAACGCCGAAGGCGAAGCGGGCGAACCGCGAGGACGGCAGTCCCTTCCAGCGCAACCTGTTCGACATCACCCTCGAAGACGACCTGAACCGGCTCGAGAACAAGGTCGCGACCTATCTCGACCAGCAGGCGCGGCTCTTCTTCTGGTACCGCAACCGGGCGCGCAAGGACTACTTCGTCCAGGCGTGGAAGCCGCAGAAGATCTATGCCGACTTCATCGTGACGCTCCGCGAGGACGAACCGGATGTGGACGACGGCTTCCACCAGGTCTTCGTCGTCGAGACCAAGGGCGTCCACCTGAAGCAGAGCGAGGACACGGACTACAAGCGCTCCGTCTTCGACATCTGCACCGAGCACGCGCGGAAGACGGACTGGGCCCGCTTCGCGCCGGCGATGCGGGACAAGGTCGTGCGCTTCGAGGTCGTGGACGAGGACGAGTGGCGGGACCGACTGAACTGGATCCTGTTCGGAAGCGCTACCGACTGAACCGGGTCCTGTTCGGAAGCGCTACCTCCTGAACCGGGCTTCTCGGGGGCACTCGCCCGATTCTCCGAGCCGGCCACCGACCGCGCGCCGGTGGATCGTCGAGCCTGGCGGCCCGGATCGCACCGGACGACGGCCACGATCACTGCAGTACTTCCCAGTGGCCCGAGCGGTCCGAGCCGACCCGCCGCAGAACCCCCGCCGCCTTCAGGTTGCGGAGGTGGTACTTCACACCGTGGGTGGTCAGGCCGACACGGGTCGCGAGCGCCTTCCGGGTCAATCCCGGTTCGGCTCTCAGGTGCGCCACGATGCGGTCTCGGGCCGTGCTCCGGGGACTGTCCCCATGTTTCTGGGTCGTGTTCGGGGGAGTCTGGCCTGGAGTCTGGCCTGTTTTCCGGGTAGTCCCCCGTTCGCCCGGCAGCGTTCCGCGGACGGAGCGCCGGATCCGCGTCAGGAATCCGGCTCCGACGTCGAACTCCGGTTCCGGCAGGCCCGCCTCGACGCAGCGCCGGATCATGTCCACGGTGCCGGTCCCCATCTTCTCGATGTAGCGGAGCAGGTACATCGGCTCGGCAAGGAGCGGGTTCGCGGGCACGGAAGGATGCGCGGTGCGGAGCTTCTCCACCGTGAGGGTCGGGGGCAGGCGCCCGGAGTTCAGAACCTCCAGCCGGTCCGAGAAGAGCATGACCTGAACGCTGCTGCTGTCGGTGTAGTCCCGGTGCGCGACCGCATTGACGATGGCCTCCGTCACGACCTCCTTCGGAATTTCGTAGGCCGCGGGGGCCTGCGCGGTTTCGGCTCTCGTCCCCACCGAGAGGGCGAGCCTGCTCATGACGAAGTCCACGGCCTGCTCCACGAGCTCGAAGACGGTCCCCCGGTAGATCTGGTACGCGGAAATTGGCTTTGCGACATGGGTACCGTGGAAATGCGCGCACTTGACCTCGGACGAGATCAGAAAGCGCTGTGGCAACTTCCCGAACAGCAGGATGGCGGCGTTCGTGAGCCGCCCCCGGTTCAGCAGGTTCAGGTGGCGGAGCAGGTCAGCGGGCGGCGTCTCTTCGGGAAGGGGCAGCCGCCTCGTGCGGCGGGCGATACGGATGAAGCGATACATGCCCGCGATGTCGAGGTCGTCGAGCGTGGCGCCGGAGCACGGCGCAGCGTCGAACGGTCCGAGGCGAAGGAGTTCCCTCGCCTCCAGGTACTGAACGAGCGCGGCGTAGAGCCCCGCCACGAGCTCGGCGGAGGTGGCGAACCGCCTCCGCACCGGACCGGCCTGCGCCCTGCCGATGAGCGCGCGCATCTTCGGATGCCGGTCTTCGCCGGAACCACGCACGAACAGGAGCCGATGCTTGTCCCGCTCGGTGGCGCGATCGAACTCGCGCTCGGTGGGTGACACGCCATCCGAGTCTTCGAAGCCGTAGTCTCTCCCGAACAGCCCGACATAGATGTCGCAGCGCTCGACCCTCGTCGAGATAGACCTCGTCCGGGCGACGGTCGGAGGCGGGTACGTCCTCGAAGAGAAACACCTCGAAGAAGCGCCGCATGAGTGGGTCGCCCCGCACGTAGGCGCCGAGCCGCTCCCGCTCCGGCGCGAACTCGCGCTGGACGCTGCTGATGAAGATCCGGATGGGAGTCATCGGCGCGGCTCGTCCTCGCAGGAATCACGCGCGGCCCGCAGGCCGCAGCCGCTCCTCCGGGGCGAGGCGTGGAAGAAATGTGGAGCGAAGGACATGGGAGCGCGGAGCCGTGGCGCTGACCGGTTGCGGGCTACCCGCTGACGAGGGCCGTCCGGCGCGGGGGACACCGGTCCGTCTCGCCGGACGGGCCTCGGATCCCCGGCGAGAGGCTCTCGCCGCATCGGTGTCCCGACCCGACCCGGAGATTCCGCCCGCCGCGCCGACCGACGAGCGGCTCGGCGCGCGCCGGATAATCCCGCATCATGCCGCTGTCGCTCACCGACCTGCTGACCTTCGCGCTCTTCCTGGGGGCGGTGATCTTCGTTTCGCTCCGCGCCGCGCGGGGCCGGATGACGGCGGAGGGCTACTTCCTCGCCGGGCGGAATCTCGGCGGCTGGGCCATCGGGATGTCGCTGGTGGCGACGAACATCTCCACCGAGCACTTCGTGGGCATGTCGGGCGCGGCCGCCACTGGCGTCGGGCTCGCCATCGCCAGCTACGAGTGGACCGCCGCCGCCGCGCTGGTCGTGATCGGCTGGTTCCTGCTGCCGCGCTATCTGCGCAGCGGCGTCTTCACGATGCCCGAGTTCCTCGAGCGTCGCTACGACCGCGGCGCGAGGACGATCCTGGCCGCGCTGCTCACCGCGGCCACCGTCTTCGTGGCGATGGCGACCGTGCTCTACGCGGGCGCCGTCGCCCTGAACGCGATCTTCTCTCTGCCGGAGGGCTTCGCCGCGCTCTTCGGCCTTTCGCCGGAAGCGGCGGAGCTGGCCGCCACGCTGACCGGCGTCTGGGGCATCGGGCTGCTGTCCAGCATCTACACGATCTACGGCGGGCTCCGCGCGGTCGTCTGGTCCGACATGATCCAGGGGATCGTCATCCTGGCGGGCGGCGCCATCGTCCTCTGGATCGGCTTCGACGCCCTCGGAGGCGACGGCGGCGTCCTCGCCGGCGCCGCCCGCTTCCTCGACGAGAACCGGGATCGCCTCCACACGATCCTGCCCACCGACCACCCCGAAGTCCCGTGGACCGCGGTCTTCATCGGGGGGCTCTGGATCGCCCAGTTCTTCTACTGGGGCGTGAACCAGTTCATCACCCAGCGCACTCTCGGCGCTCGCAGCCTCGCCGAAGGCCAGCGCGGGATCCTGTTCGCCGCCTGGCTGAAGATCCTGGTTCCGTTCCTCATCTGCTTCCCCGGCATCCTCGCGGTGCAGCTCTACGGTCCCCAGATCTCCCACCCGGACCAGGCCTATCCGGTGCTGCTCCGCGAGCTGCTGCCCCCGGCGCTCCGCGGCATCCTCCTCGCCGCGCTCGCCGGGGCGGTGATGAGCTCGTTCAACTCGATGCTGAACTCGGCCTCGACGATGTACGCGCTCGACGTCCATCCGCGCCTCTTCGGTCGCGGCCGCCGGACCGGGGGGGATCGGACTCCGGTCCGGGTGGCGAAGGTGGCTTCGGCGCTGTTCGTGATCGCCGCCTGCCTGTGGGCGCCGCTCATCGGGGGCTTTCCCGGCGTGTTCCGCTACATCCAGACGGTCTGGGGCTTCGTGACCCCGGGGATCTGCGCGGTGTTCTTCGCCGGGATCGTCTCGACCCGGATCCCCGCCTTCGCCGCGCGCTGGGGGCTCGTCGCCGGCATCCCGATCTACGCCGCGCTGCGCCTCCTGTGGCCCGAGACCGCCTTTCTGCACCACATGGGGATCAGCTTCCTGCTCCTTGTGGCCGGGCTCGCGGCCGCGGCCCGGTGGCGTCCGCGCCTCGATCCGGCGCCAGCCCCGCGTCCTCCCGCGAACGTGGACCTGACTCCGCTCCCCGGCGTGGGCTGGAAGGGCGCGGTGACGCTTCTCGCGATCGCCTCGATCTACTTCGTCTTTCCCTGAGTCCGGTCAGCGGTCTCCCGGATTCTCCTCCGGACCGAGGATCCAGCCGTCGCTGCAGCCGCCCCGCATGTGGACGGAAACCGGGTTCGAGAGCCGGATGTGGCGGACGGCGTTCCGCTCCGAAACCGTCGGACGGGAGAGGAGCCACTCCCAGTCGAGCGACCCCTCGCCCCGCTCCGGGTTCACGGTGAAATACCCGGCGCCGTTCACGATCAGGTTCTCGAAGAAGTGGGTGCCCTGGGACGGCGTCACGACGAGGTCCCGGAAACCCGCCTCCACGATGGCCCGCGCGCCGTTCACCTGGTCCCAGGTCACCGGGATCCCGAGGAACCGGTCGCGCGAACCCCAGCGGCCGACGCCGATCAGGAGATACGGCCGCTCTTCGCGGACGAGGCGTCCATTCAGGCGGGCGACCTCCAGCGCGCTCTCGCGGCTGCGGAGCCGGTCGAAGGCCTCCCGGTCCACGACGACGAGGTCGTGGAGATCCCGGATGCGGCCGTTCCCGAGCACCCGGGCGCTGTGGCAGAGGACATGGGCGTCTTCCGGGATCTCCTCCTCGTCGCCGGGCGCGTCGTCGCTGCGGGGGAGCCGCTTCAACTGGAGGAAACCGAAGTCGGGGCGGGCGTTCGGACCCCCCGACAGGTTCGCCGCGAACTCGACCTCGACCGGCGCCCGGCACGCCTCCTTCCCGATGGCGAGCAGATCGTCGAGGATCGCCGCGAGGGGGAAGCGGTCCGGGGCGTTCAGGAGCGGGGCGAGCGTGACCACCCTCGCGCCCGGCCTCGAAGTGCCGTCCCGCAGGGCGTCGCTCCCCGGCGCGACGGTGGAGGCGAGGTAGGGGAGGACGCCGTCGGTCTCCGCCGCCTTGAGCGGCAGCTCGAGCAGCGGGGCCGCCCCGCCGCGCTCCCCGGACGGCGGGTCGAGGTCGAGCGCGAGGAACTCGCGCTGCGTGTTCCGGAGCGCCTCGGCGGCGGTCGAGTAGCCGGGGCGGCGACGGGGATGACGCGGCGAGAACCGCACCGAGCTGCCGCCCGAAGTGATGGCCTCCCCGAGGCCGAGGCCCACGGCGGCGATCCCGTCGTCGGGCTTGAGCGGCGGGGTGGCGTAGAAGTTGTGGGAGCGCGCCGTGCCCGCGATATCGGGGTAGAACCGGGTCCCGTGGGGCCGTCCCACGACCCGCTGGAGGATGACCGCCATCTTCTCCTCTTCGAGGCGGTACGGGGTGACGTCGAAGAAGTCGCGAACCCCCGGTCGGAAGAGCGAGGCGTACACCCACTTCACCGCCCGCACCAGCGCCCGGAGCCGCGCCCGAACCGACGGCGTCCGGTTCGCGATGAGCAGCGTCTCGTACACCCCGCTGAAGGGCTGGTACGGGGAGTCCTCGAGCAGACTGGAGGACCGGACCGCGAGGGGGTGGCGGACGGCCTCGACGAAGCGCGACAGATCCTCGACCGCGGCCTCGGGGAAGGTGGCGCGCTGGAACCGGTCGTGGAGATCCGCTTCGTCGCGGGCCTCGAGGGCGAACGGGAGCAGGTCGTTCTGTTCGAGGAACTCGTCGAAGACTCCGGTGGCCAGCACGACCGCATCCGGCACCGCGATCCGGGTGTCGGGGTGGCGGGCGGCGATGTCGGAACGCGCGAGGACCGAGTTGGAGAAGGCGAGGCCCCGCGCCTTGCCCCCCACGGAACCCCCGCCGATCCGGAACAGCCCGGCGCCCGGCTCGTAGCCCTCCCGGTGGAAGTCCCCGACGACCGCGCGGCTTCGCTGGCGGCGGTGCGCGACGAGCGCGGCGGCGATCTCCCGACCCATCGCCGGGCCGGGCCCGAAATCCTCGGCCCGGAGCTCGCGGAACCTGCGCGCCACCGACAGTTCGCCCCGCGCCATCAGCCAGTGCGAGATCTCGTTGCTCCGGCCGTGGTGTTCCAGGCTCTCGCGGGGGATCCCGGGGACGAGTCGCACGAAGGACTCGAGGTCGGGCGCGCGCGCGATCTCCTCGCCGTCCGGCGCGCGGAATACGAAGTCCCCGAAGTGGAAGCGGCTGCGCATCAGCTCCCGGATCTGCCGGAGCAGGTCGCGGGATCCCTTGAGCAGGAAATCGGCGCCCACCCGGTGCGCCCGCTCCCGGTTCTCCGACCGGCGGGAGTGCAGGATCGCCGGGATGTCCGGCCGCCGCCGCCGCATCTCGGCGACGAACCGTTCCCCGGCGTGCCGGGCGCGCACGCCCCCGCGGGGGAAGTCCACATCCGAGATCACGCCGAGGATGCCGTCCGGGTAGGCGGTGAAGGAGTCCCAGGCCTCCTCGTAGCGGTCGCAGAGCAGGATCTTGGGCCGCCTCCGGATGCGGTGGACCTTTTCCGTGAGGCTCAGGCCTTCGGGGAGCAGGTTCCGGGTCTGCTCGAACACCGCCTGGTACGCCACCGGCAGGAAGGACGAGTAGTAGCGGATGCTGTCCTCGATCAGCAGGATCGCCGGGACGCCGTACCTGCCGGTGTCGTTCGCGGCGTTTCGCCGATCCTCGACTTCCTTCACGATGGCGAGGAAGATGCCGACGTCCCCCTGCCACACGAACGGCTTCTCGAAGCCCGCGGGCTCGCCGCCGAGGCGCTCCCGCACCCCCGCCACGGTGCGGGTGTCGTAGCCGAACAGCGTCACCGCGAGCGACGGATGGCGCTGCTTCAGCTCGCGGGCGAAGGCGGGGAAGCCCATGTCCCCGAGATCGGGGGAGGCCACCACGAGCTGGAACCGGCCCGGCTGGCTGGCGAGGCGGGCGAGGGCGGCGGCGCCCGAGGAAACCTGGGTCACCCGGGGAAGCGCCCGGATGTCCATTTCCAGGAAGCCGGAGATGACCCGGTGGTCGAGCTGGCCGTCCTCGGCGAGGATGAAGCTGTCGTAGTCGCTCAGGACGAAGAGGACCTCGTGGACCTTGAACGGGAGGAGGTCCGCGAAGGCCGGGGACAGGGCGCCGGAAGGCCTCATGGAGGTGGAGTCTGCCACCTCGCGTCGCCGGCCCTGACCCGGACTTCTCGTGGTGGCCTCGTCGCCTTCGCGATGAGGCGCTCCATCGCATCCGGGGCGCGGTCGGGCCTGCTCCCCGGCGGGTCACGCGCTCTTCCCGGGCCCGACGCCACCGATGGCGCCGGCTCGGATGCGGTCCGCGCCGGGGGCGAGCCATCCGGGTTACGGTTTCCGCCCTACAATCCGCGCCGTTTCCCGGGAGGCCCCATCCGATGAAGATCTTCGAAGCCATCGTCAACGAGGTCGCCGCGCGCGATCCGGACCAGCCCGAGTTCCTTCAGGCGGTCCGGGAAGTCGCCGAGTCGGTCGAGGTCGTCCTCGATCGCCACCCGGAGTACCGGTCGGCGCGCATCTTCGAGCGCATCGCGGAGCCGGAGCGGGTCGTCATGTTCCGCGTTCCGTGGGTGGACGACGACGGCGCCGTCGCGGTGAACCGCGGGTTCCGGATCGAGATGAACAGCGCCATCGGCCCCTACAAGGGCGGGCTCCGGTTCCATCCCTCGGTGAACCTCTCGATCCTGAAGTTCCTCGCCTTCGAACAGGTCTTCAAGAACGCTCTGACCACGCTCCCGCTCGGCGGCGGCAAGGGGGGTTCGGACTTCGATCCCAAGGGCAAGAGCGACGGCGAGGTCATGCGGTTCTGCCAGTCGTTCATGACCGAGCTCTTCCGCCACCTCGGCCCGCACACCGATGTGCCGGCGGGCGACATCGGGGTCGGAGGCCGCGAGATCGGCTTCCTCTTCGGCCAGTACAAGCGGATCGCGAACGAGTTCACCGGCGTCCTCACCGGGAAGTCGCCGGGGTGGGGCGGTTCGCTGATCCGCCCGGAGGCGACCGGTTACGGGTCGGTGTACTTCGCCCAGGAGATGCTCTCCACCCGGGACGACGAACTCGAGGGGAAGACCTGCCTCGTTTCCGGGAGCGGCAACGTGGCGCAGTTCACCGTCGAGAAGCTGATCGAGCTCGGGGCGAAACCGGTGACGCTGTCCGACTCGAGCGGATTCATCCACGATCCCGACGGCATAGACGCGGACAAGCTCGCCTGGGTCATGGAGCTCAAGAACGAGCGTCGCGGGCGGATCCGCGAGTATGCGGAGAACCACCCCGGCGTGGCCTATCAGGCGGCGAACCGGGGCGCGGACCACAACCCGCTGTGGGCCATCCCCGCCGACTGCGCGTTCCCGAGCGCCACCCAGAACGAGATCCTGAGCAAGGACGCCGCGGCGCTTCTCGCCAACGGGTGCGCCGTGGTCTCGGAGGGGGCGAACATGCCGTCCTCGCCGGACGCCGTGGAGCAGTTCACCGGCGCCGGGATCCTCTACGGCCCGGGGAAGGCGGCGAACGCGGGCGGCGTCGCGGTGTCGGGTCTCGAGATGAGCCAGAACGCCGGGATGACGGCGTGGAAGCGCGAGGTCGTGGACCATCGCCTCAGCGACATCATGTTCGAGATCCACGCCGCCTGCGTGGAAGCGGCGGAACGGTTCGGGACGCCCGGGAACTACGTGAACGGCGCGAACATCGCCGGCTTCCTCAAGGTCGCCGACGCGATGCTCGACCAGGGCGTCGTCTGACGTCGGCGGCTGCCGGGGGAGACGGCGCCTCCGGCGGACGCCACGGCGGCACCACGACTCCGAGCGAGATGATCATCTGCAGGGCCTGCTGCCGGGTCATCTGCAGCTCGATCGCCTCGTCCCGCGGCAGGGTCACGACGACGCCCGACGTCGGATTCGGCGTCGTCGGGACGAACACCGCCATGACGTCCCGCGGTTCTTCGGTCGCGGGCAGCTCGCCCATCTCGGTCCGCACATGGTGCTGCACTTCGGCGAGCTGGCCCGCCATCTGGAACGCGATGCTGTAAACCCCCTTCCGCGGGTACTGGATCAGCACGACCTTCCCGAAGGCGTCGCCGCTCGTGAACAGCGCATCGAGCAGTTGCCGGACGCCGGAATAGACCCACCGCGCGACCGGAACCCGCATCAGGGGCCGCTCGATCGCGACCCGCGCGACGTACTGCGCGACGCGCAAGCGGGTGACCGCCCAGCCGGTGGCGATCAGGACGACCACGACGAGCAGGAGCGCCGTGAGGCGGGGCTCCCACGCCAGCGACGGGAAGAACCACGACGTGATCAGCGAATAGACGATCCGCGCCACCAGCACCACCGCCGCCACCGGGATCCAGAACAGGAAGCCCCGCAGCAGGTAGCGCCGCATCGCCGCGGCCGCGCCGTTGCGCTGCGGGTGGTCCGCTGCGGCCATGTCGCCCGGAGGCGGGCTCGGCGGGTTCGGATTCGCGGCCATCGCAGAGGGGAGAGGGAGGAGTTCAGCCAGTGTAAACGGGCTCCCGACGGGCCCGGATTCGGCTCGCGGCGGGCGCTGCCGGCCCGCTCCCGGTTTCGCCCCGAAACCCTGTATATTGTGGGGCGTCGGCCGGCCGACCACAAGATGTTGTGGTTTCGCCCGGTTTCGGCCCCCGCGTCTCCGGCCGGTGCCCAACACTCCGCACGTCCCGCATCTCCGGTCCCGCCCCCGGTGTCGGCGGTGCGCTCCGGCGGTTGACGGAGAGGCGCGACCGTGAGAATCGAGCGGCTCGAAATCGCCGGATTCAAGAGTTTCGCGGACCCGGTCGCGATCACGTTCCCCACCGGCGCCACCGCCATCGTGGGGCCCAACGGATGCGGCAAGAGCAACATCGCCGACGCCCTGACCTGGGTGCTGGGGGAACTGGGCGCGGCGGCGATCCGGGCGCGCGGGAAGGACCTGATCTTCGGAGGCAGCGAAGGCCGGGCGCCCCTCGGAATGGCCGAGGTCCGCGTCGAGTTCAGCGGCGCGCCGGCGTCGAACGGGAACGGCGCCGCGGGGTCGAGTTCCGGCGGCGGGTGGGGGAGGGGACCGGGTTCCGGCGGCGGCCGGCGCGTCGTCGTGGCCCGCCGCATGGACGCGACCGGCATCTCGATCTACGAGATGGATGGACGCCGCTCCACCCGCCGCGCCATCCTCCGGACCTTCGCCGGGACCGGCCTCGGGTCGGGTTCCTACGCGGTGATCGGACAGGGCCGGGTCACCGAGGTCCTCACCTCGAAGCCGGAAGAGCTGCGCCTCATGGTCGAGGAGGCGGCCGGACTCGGGCCCTGGCGCCTGAACCGCAAGGAAGCCGAGTCCAACCTGCGCGCCGCCGGCCAGTCGCTGGAGCAGGTCCGGGCCCGACTCCGGGAGCTCGACCGCCACATCCGCCAGGCCCGGCGCGACGCGCGGCGGGCGCGGCGGGCGCGGGAGCTGGAGCGGCGCGCCGCCGAGCTCTCGCTCGAGCGCAGCTTCGCCCGGCGCGAGGCCCTGACCGCCGTCATCCGGGAGGGAGGCGCGCCGCTCGCCGCCCTCGAGGCGGAGGCCCGCCGCCGCGGGGCGAGTCTCGAGGCCTTCGAACGGTTCCTCGGCGAGCTCCGCGACGAACGGGACCGGGTGCGGGTCCGCTTCGGCGAGAGATCCCGCGCGGCTCTCGATTGCCGGAGCCGGAGGGACCGGGCGGACGCGGTGATCGGGGAAGGACGCCGGGCGGAGCGCCATCGGGCGGCCGAACGGGACCGGCTCGACGCGGAGGAGGCGGACCTGCGCGAACGGCTCGCGGCGCGCCGAGCCGAGGCGCGGGAGAGCGTCCGCCGCGCCCGCGAGCTCCCTGCCCGCATCGAGGCGCTCGAGGGGGCGCTCGCCCGGCGCGCTCGGGCTCGCGACGCGGCCCGCGCCGAAGAGCGCCGCTGTCATCTGCGCCTCGAGGCGGTCCGGGGCGATCGGGCCCGCCTCCAAGCCTCGCTGCGAGCCCTGCGGATGGCGCTCGATCAGCACGAGGCGAAGGGGGCGCGCCTTCAGGCGGGGCGGGTGCGGCTCGACGGGGACCGGCGCGCCATCGAGGCCCAGTCGGAGCACGGGGGCCGCGCCGAGGCGACGGCCACGGATCGGCTCCGCGCGGCGGAGCGCGAATCACGTCGCCTCCGGGAGGAGTGGACGGCCGCGGAGCGGAAGCTCGACGCCGCCTCCGGCGCGCTGGAGCAGGCGCGGGCGGCGGAAGCCGAAGCCGGGCGCGCCCTCGCCGGCGTCGCCGCC